>NZ_LAYY01000001.1 GCF_000986785.1 Mesobacillus campisalis
AAAAAACACTTCCTTGAGGAAGTGTTTAAGCATGCTTTGAATACTTTATTTTCATGATAAGATCCTGTTCATAATTGCCAAACTTTGAACCGAACAAGTTGATGCCGCCAGCATTTACTGCATCTTTCTTCACACCTATTTTCAGGGAAATATAAGGTTTCTCGAGCAGCTTCAGCTGATCGATGGTCATATCGGAGATTTTATAGCCATCAATAAAGCTTCCTTCTCGGTTCACTTTCCATTTCTTTAAAAGGCCATACTGGGTATTATGGGTTTCCCACCAGCTTGGAGTTAAAAACCCTCTTTCCCCCCCGAAATCACCCGGTGAGGTCCAGTCCCCCAGCTCTTCTTCATTAATCCAGCAGCTGATGTCAGACGGCCAGTCCACTTTGTGGTAAGGTGCTTCCGAGCACAGTTCCAGGGAAAAGCTCAGTTCTTCAACGCTGACCCCATACGGAATTCGATTGGGAAAATGATATTCCACAAAACCGGAACGGAACCAAATTAACTGGGCACTTTTTCTTTCAGGCTCATAAAAAGAACGCGGGTCATCAATCATATGAATGATCTCCCCATCCCCCACAAGGCCGCATGATGGCTCGACCTCACAGGTGACATACTCCCCGATTCCCATCTCAAATGTAATACAATCTTCGCTTTTTGGTTTTTGTTCTTCCAAATTGATGATAACCCTGTCATATAATTTTGTATTGATTTTTTGGCTGCCCCGGCCCGGCACCATTTCTGTTGCAATCAAACCCGCTTCTTCAAGCTTTTTTACGTTGGCAGCTGCAGTGGAGAATGGAACATTCAGTCTTTCCGCCAATTCATTGACGTTTTTCGGTCCTTCTGTAAGGATTTTCACGATTTCCATCCGTTGTTCATTTGCCAGTGTTTTACAAATTTCCAGTGCTTCATGCAACGTCAGTTGTAATGTTCTCACATATTCCCCTACTTTATTACAATTTTTATCGTTATAAAGATTATCTTAAATTCGCACGATAATGTCAAGCTGCATTGATGCCCTATCATTTCCCTCATTAAAAAGCATACACTCCATAAGAAAATGAATTACACCTTTTAATAAAGGGGTAAAGAATAATCATAAATACAAAATCAAGAGGAGTTTGATGATGGCTTTTTATATGTTTGATGTGGACGGAGTATTAACGGATGAACTGGCACGGCCTGACGATGAGGTTCTTCGGTTAATTGAGAAGCTGAACGAACAGGAAGAGCAGCTGGCTTTCATAACCGGCCGCTCCCGCCAATGGCTGGCGGAGAGTGTATTCACAAAAATTGATCCCTCCCAGGACTGGTCGGACCTATATTGTGTGGCAGAACATGGAGCCATTAAAGGAAAAGGACTCAACATAGAAACATGGAAGCTTGACCAGGAATTTGTCATCCCTGACGAAATAAAGGACGAACTCTATAAAGTCAGCGAGAACCAGGAGTTTAAGGGTCTGATAGAATGGGATGATACAAAAGAATCAATGGGAACAGTCGAATCGGTCCATGGAGAAGCTGGGGACGACGTTCATCTTGAAAAAACAAGAGAAGCGTTGAGAAAGTACGCAGAAAAAGCCGGAGAGATTGCCGGAAAGCATAATAAAAAGGTTGTGGTCTCCACTTATGGGGTCGATGTCACCCCGCCGAACCTGTCGAAGAAAATTGGTGCCAAATGGGTACTCGCTGAAATTTCATTTGAACAGCAGCCTGTGTATGTGTTTGGAGACAGCAAAAGCGACCTTGTAATGGCGGAAACAGCAATAGATTGCGGCGCAAAGGAGGTCACCTTCTTTTGGGTTGGAGATGGCGGGATTCCAAAGGGCGGTACGCACGAAATACAATCAAAACATTCGACTGAGCCATTCGCCGCCGGAACTAAAGAATTCTTGAAAAAACTTTTATCAAATTAAATAGATTGAATATTTTTAAAATGATGAGTATAATAGAAAAAAGGTCAAGGAGTGATAGGGATGGATGAAAAGACACTTTATTTGCCGCAGCCTGAGGGAAGCATTGCCGATTCATTGGTAGCTGAAATGGTGTTAGAAAAAGCCCTGCTTAAGTTCCGTAAAGAGAAAATCCAACAGCAAATCGACCAGGCCTTATCAGAGAAAAACAAAGAAGAGTTTATGCGACTTACGGAAAAATTAAAGACTATCTCCTAAAAGTAAAATATTTTCAAGCGCCGGAGCCTATTCCAATCCCCTGGAATGGGCTCCTTTATTTATTATCCAACTCTTTTGATTGGAGTTCACATCGATACTTGTTTATAATTGTGAACCAAGAAAAGCCGGGGAGTGAACAGGCACCAATGATCACATTCAATCATGTAACAAAAAGCTATTCTCAGGGGACCAAGGCTGTTGATTCCATCTCTTTCGAAATCAAAAAAGGGGAATTTTTTGTCCTGATCGGACCAAGCGGCTGCGGAAAAACCACTTCTTTAAAAATGATTAATCGCCTGATTCCATTATCAGATGGAACCATTTATATCAATGGAAAGAGAATTTCTGATTATGAAGTCAACGAATTGCGCTGGAATATTGGCTATGTGCTCCAGCAAATTGCATTGTTTCCCCATATGACAATAGAAGAAAATATTGCGGTGGTTCCCGAAATGAAGGGCTGGAGTGCGGAAAAAATCAAAACCCGTGTGACCGAGCTTTTGGAAATGGTCGGCCTTGACCCTGACACCTACCGAAACCGGAAACCGAGCCAGCTTTCAGGCGGTGAACAGCAGCGGGTTGGCGTCATCAGGGCCCTTGCTGCAGACCCGGATATCATCCTGATGGACGAGCCATTCAGCGCGCTTGACCCTATCAGCCGCGAGAAACTGCAGGACGACATCATCCATTTGCAAAAAACGATTCGAAAAACGATTGTCTTTGTCACACATGATATGCAGGAAGCCATCAAGCTGGCGGACCGCATTTGCCTTATGAAAGACGGGAAAATTGTCCAGCTTGGGACTCCCGAAGAAATCATGAACCATCCTGCCAATGACTTTGTTCGCGACTTTGTCGGTTCGAAAAAGTCCGGGGGCGATTTCAACCTGGAGGAATTCCTAAGACCGTTGGATGAACAAGACCGTTCCCCTGCTGCCATCCTCCCTGCCACTGCAAGTTTGGAAGAAGTAGCAAGGCAGCTATCCACCTATGAAGAGCTGCATGTCGAAAAAAACGGCCAGATCATTGGCATGGTCAATCGGCAAATGATTGTCCAATATTTTTCACAGCACCTGGAGGAAAGAGGGACCTCTCATGTATAACATCATGGAAGTTTTTCAGAATCGGCAGGATCAACTATTTCAGGCTTTGTTCGAGCATATTCAAATTTCATTTGCGGCTCTCTTGTTTGCAGTGCTAATCGCCATTCCGCTTGGCATTTATTTAACACGAAAAAAGAAAATGGCCGAGGGCATCATCGGCACCACGGCCGTGCTGCAGACCATCCCTTCCCTCGCGCTGCTAGGTCTTTTCATTCCATTATTTGGAATCGGGAAAATCCCTGCAATCATCGCCCTTGTCATCTATGCGCTCCTGCCGATTCTCCGGAATACATATACAGGCATCAAGGAAGTGGATCCGTCATTGATCGAAGCGGCGATGGCGATGGGAATGAATACACGCAGGAGGCTGCTTAAGGTGGAATTGCCGCTGGCAATGCCTGTCATCATGGCCGGCATCCGCACAGCGATGGTGCTGATTGTCGGAACAGCAACCATTGCCGCCCTAATCGGTGCTGGCGGTTTGGGTGATATTATTCTTTTGGGAATTGACCGGAATAATACATCGCTCATAATCCTCGGAGCAATTCCAGCCGCGCTTTTGGCCATTGTCTTTGACCTCCTTCTGCGTAAACTGGAGAAGCTCAGCTACAGGCAGTCGCTGATGACCATTTCCGCCATTGCTGTACTCGCTCTGGCCATCACTATCGGCCCCAGCCTGTTTAAAGGCCAGGATGAAACCATCGTGATTGGTGGAAAGCTTGGCACAGAGCCCGAGATTTTAATCAATATGTATAAATTAATGATAGAAGAAGAAACAGATTTGAAAGTTGAATTAAAACCCAGTCTGGGAAAAACCTCCTTCCTGTTCAATGCACTGCAAACAGAAAGCATAGATATTTACCCTGAATTTACCGGAACCGCAATCTCACAATTCTTAAACACAACAGCAGTAAGCAATGACCGGCAGGAAGTGTACAAACAGGCTAGGGACGGCCTGGCCAAACAGTTTGATTTAGCGCTGCTGAATCCGATGCAATTTAACAATACGTATGCCCTAGCCGTGCCAGCGGCTTTTGCCCAGGAGCACCAGCTAGAAACCATCTCCGATCTCCACGCGGTGGAAAACCAGATAAAAGCCGGATTTACACTGGAGTTTTCCGACCGGGAAGATGGGTACCTTGGCATCAAGAAATTATATGGCCTTGAGTTTCCAAGCTTGGCCACAATGGAGCCCAAGCTGCGCTACACAGCGGTCGAGCAAGGGGAAATCAACCTTATGGACGCCTATTCCACCGACAGCGAAATCAGGCGGTACAATTTAAAAGTACTTGAAGATGACAAGGAACTTTTCCCTCCCTACCAGGGAGCACCGCTGCTGAGGGCGGAAACCGCCGAAGAATATCCGGAACTCGTTGATGCACTCAATCAGCTGGAAGGAAAAATCACGGATGACGAGATGCGCGAGATGAACTACCAGGTAGCAGTGGAAGGAAGAAGTGCCGAGGAAGTTGCCATGGAGTACCTAAAGAGCGAAGGATTGGTGGATTAATCTTCAGGCCGGTTCTTTTACAGAACCGGCCTTCATCTATTCTGGAATTATAAAGCAAAAGCAGTTTTATAAGAGGGGTGAAACAATGAATTCACTTATCGAAAGTATGCGTACCCGGCAATCTGTCAGAACGTATGAAACTCAGAAGCTTTCGGAACATGACCTTGCCCAAATTAATGCCTATATCACGGAGGAACAAAATCTGGTTGGCCCGTTTGGCGGCAAAGGAAAAATTGACTTTGTACTAATCAAAAATAATGTAACAGACAAAGGCATCAAGCTGGGAACCTACGGATTTATTAAAAATCCTCAAGGCTACCTGGTGGGTTCGGCGAAGAATGAGAAATATGCCCTTGTGGAATATGCCTACATTTTCCATCGTGCTATTTTATATGCGGTCCAGCTGGGGCTGGGCACCTGCTGGATGGGCGGAACCTTTAACAGGAATTCATTTGAAAAAGAAATTGTATTAGGAGAAGATGAATTCATTCCCTGCGTGACACCGCTTGGCTACCCCAAAGGAAAACAGCGAGTCTTTGACAGGGCACTGAGGATGGTCGTCAAAGCAGACAATAAAAAACCTTGGGACCAGCTTTTTTACAATGGAACGTTTGAAAAACCATTACCAAAAGAGATTGCCGGAGGGCTGGAGGTTCCGATTGAAATGGTGCGGCTCGGTCCTTCTGCATCCAACAAACAGCCTTGGAGGCTGCTCCTGTCAGAGGACCAAAAATCATGCCATTTTTATATCGAACATACCCCCAACTACAGCTCAGGCTTGGGTTACGATATGCAGCTGCTCGATATGGGGATTGCGATGTGCCAGTTCGAACTGGCTTGCATGGAGCTTGGTATCGCCGGGAAATGGCTGATTGAAGACCCGCAATTGGCATTTATAAGCGGGAACACTGAGTATATCGTCAGCTGGAAAATGGCTTAAAAAAATCCGTCCGGGTTGCCGGACGGATTTCTTTGCTTATACAGCGGCAAATGCCTGGCTGGTTTTAATCAGGTTTTCCCTTGCTGCATTATACTCGGTGCGGAGTTTCTCTACATAATCTGCTGTACTGCTTACTTCTTTAATTGCGCCAATCCCCTGGCCGCTTCCCCAAATATCCTTCCATGCCTTTGCCTTGCTCTCTCCGCCAAAGTTCATGGAGGATGGATCACTTGAAGGAAGAGCTTCAGGATCCAGGCCTGCTTTGCGAATGGAGGAAGCGAGGTAATTTCCATGCACTCCTGTGAAAAGATTGCTGTAAACAATGTCATCCGATGTGCTGTCAACAATCGCTTGCTTGTACTCTTCCACTGCTCGTGCTTCGTGGGTCGCAATGAATGGCGAGCCGATGTAGCCGAAATCCGCACCCATAGCTTGTGCGGCGAGAACCGCGCTGCCAGTCGCAATCGAGCCAGACAAGGCAAGCGGTCCATCGAACCATTGGCGGATTTCCTGGATCAGCGCAAATGGGCTCTTGTCGCCGGCATGGCCGCCTGCACCGGCGGCGACGGCAACTAGCCCGTCCGCTCCCTTTTCAATCGCCTTGTGAGCGAACTTGTTGTTGATCACATCATGTAAAACGACGGCGCCATAACTGTGCGCAGCGACATTGATTTCCTCTCTTGCGCCAAGGGACGAGATGATAATCGGCACTTTGTACTTGATGCACATTTCCATATCGTGTTCGAGACGGTCATTCGATTTATGGACGATCTGGTTGATGGCGAATGGTGCGGCTGGCCGATCCGGATTTTTGGCATCGTAAGCAGCGAGCTCTTCAGTAATTTCTGCAAGCCATTCATCCAGCTGCGAAGCCGGCCTGGCATTCAGGGCTGGCATGGACCCGACTATTCCCGCTTTGCACTGCTCAATGACCAATCTTGGATTGCTGATAATAAACATTGGCGCTGCAATAACCGGGATGCTCATGCCCTTAAAAACAGACGGAACTTTTGACATATGTACGATTCTCCCCCATTCATCTTCCCAATTGTAAGCGTTGACATATTTTAAACTTACAGCAGTTCCCAGGGATGCGTCAAGTCTTTATTCTGAAATTATAAAGAAGTGAAATAATTCATTGGAAATATCTTATTAATGTAGCTAAAGAATTATGTTGATAAACTCATTTCATGTCTGGCCTGTGTATATTTTCTTATGACTTCCCCAAACTAACGAAGGAATGAAACTTCAATGGAAATGGGGCATACGACATGGATGAAAGAAAAGCAAGCTACCCGAACGTACAGCTAAAAGGAAAAAGGAACAATCAAAAAGGCGAAACCGACTCGGAAGTGCTGCGTTACGGCCAAAAAGGACCAGGGCAGAACAGCAAAAGCCAGTAACAATGAAAAAGGCAGCTAAAAACTGCCTTTTTTGGGTTTATAAACGTAATTTGTTACAAAAATGCCCGTTCATATACCTGGTAAGGGTACTTTGCAGGAATAAAATCGCAAAATTGAGATTTTATTCCCCCTAAGCTCTGATTTATTCCCCCTAAGAAGCCATTTATTCCCCTAAGGACTGCTATATTCCCCCTACAGGGAAAAAAGCCCCTCGCACACCGGTTTTATTCCCCCTTCAGCCGTTCCAATATCCTTCTCTTCTGGTACAGCATGGTCCCAGTCTCAGCCAGGTCGCTGACCATTGACCGGTTTGCGAATGCCCCAAAGAGGATTCCTGCGATAGGCACCATCTGCAGAAGCTTCTTCCATCCAAACTGCTCGGTGAAGGTAATGGTTACTTCGCGCCAGCCTTGCAGCTGTGATAGGATTTCCCGGGATCCCCTTTCACTGTTGTCGAATTGGGACAGTTCATTCAGGATTGCCTGCTTGCCGACCACATCAGCGGATGAAAACTGTAAACATTTGATGATAAACACTCTTTCGCGCTTATCCTTCGGGTCATAGCCGTGGATGATGGCAATATCCTGAAGCGTTTTTAACGAAAGTCCCAATATAGCAGGAATATCGATCGCGAGCGTAAAAATGCCGCCAATTCCTGTACTGGCACCTTGTATGGCAGCGGCCTTCTTCCGCTGTGCGGCCAGGTCAAGGGAAGATTGTTTCATCACCTCAATCGGGATGTCCTGCAAATCCTCCAGTTGGCCAATAACCCTGCCTGTCTTCTTTTCAATAAATCGAAAAACATTTTTCTCATTGGATAAATATTGCCCTCCGGATTGAAGATAACTTCCAAGCTCGTCCAGCAGGTTTCCGATTTTGTCCTGGACAAATTTCGGAGTCAACTTATCGAGCATCTTGAAAGGAAGCCGGGTGAGACGTTCCCAAAACCAAAGTCCTTTCTGGTCTTTTTCCCATTTCTCAATTTTTTTCAGCTCCGCTAATAATTGTTCGTTTGATTCCAACCCTTATCCCCCGCCCGTCCTTTTTTATTCCTATTATTAACGACTCAGCTCATGTGAAAGTTTCAAGTTTTTAGTTGAACTCTTACATTATAAAAAAAATCCTGGGGAGGAACAATCTCCTGCCTTCAAGCACATTGCGTGTTAAACCTGCGGGTAAACGTTATACTAAAGAAGAAATTGTACTTGGAGGGATTTTGTATGCGCATTGAAATGTGGACAGACTTTGCTTGACCATTCTGCTATATTGGCAAAAAGCGTCTGGAGGACGCTATTCAGAAGATTGACCACCCAATTGAAGTAACCTATCGAAGCTTTGAATTGGATCCAACCAGTGGCCGGGATATAAAAGAAAGTATGTACGAAATGCTGTCGAAAAAATACGGCATGAGCATTGCACAGGCAAAAGCCAATACGCAAAATATGGTTCAGATGGCAAAGGAAGTAGGAATTGACTTTCAATTCGACACACTCCAATTAACCAACACCTTTGATGCCCACCGATTGACCATGTTCGCGAAAACCCAGGGCTTGATGAAAGAAATGACCGACCGGATTCTATATGCCTACTTCACCGAATCCAAGCATATTGGCGACCATGAAACCTTAACGGAGCTCGCAGTTGAAGTCGGCCTTGACCGCGATGCAGTTGCCGGCATGCTCGCAAATGGCGATTTGACCGATGAAGTGCGCATGGATGAAAACGCCGCTAGGAAATATGGCGTTACTGGTGTTCCGTTCTTTTTAATCAATCAAAAATATGCTCTCACTGGCGCCCAGCCAACCGAGGTTTTTGTCGAGGCGCTTGAAAAGATTATCGCTGAAGATGAGGTTACTGGATTAAACAGTGAAGATGGCGACGCATGCAGCGATGATGGCTGTGAAGTGCCAAAGAAATAATCGGCGTTCACGGGAACCATTTTAATAAATCAAAGAGGCAGTCGATGACTGCCTCTTTCTAGTTCCCTAATATAACAGATACTGCTCTCTCACTTCCATGAATTCCTCAAGTCCTGGCTGCCACTCGGCCTTCATTTCTTCAACCGATTTGCCTGCCTGTATGCCTGCCCGGATGCTGCCATTGCCGACAAGCTGGTCGAAGAAAGAAACACCAGCACTGTTAGGGGCACGGAACTGGAAGTCATTAGGATACATGTCGTGAATCGTTTCCACAATATACAAGCCTGTTTCAAATGGTTTAAAGGAGTTCCGGTTCGTTATATGGATCTGGACCCCATGGTTCAGTTTGTTCGCATTTTTGGAGAATGTTGGTGTAAAAGACGCCGCCCTGAATGTCACGCCAGGCAGATCATAAGAATTCAGCTTCGCCGCCAAATCGCTGCCGTTGATGAATGGTGCGCCAATCAATTCAAATGGTTTGGTTGTTCCACGGCCTTCTGACACATTTGCCGCCCCTTCAATCAGAGCTGCGCCAGGATAGACAAGAGCGGTCTCCAGGGTAGGCATGTTCGGGGACGGAAGCACAAAATGCAATGGTGTTTCATCATAATACATATTCCGCTTCCAGCCTTCCATCTCGACAACGGTCAAATCAGCGCCAATTTCAAATTCTTCATTAAAAAGCTTGGCCAGCTCGCCCACTGTCATCCCATGGCGTACTGGAATCGGATATTCCCCAATGAACGAGGAGTATTTATCCTCAAGTACCGGTCCCTCCACCTTTGTGCCGCCAATCGGATTCGGGCGGTCAAGGACAAGGATGGGAATATTGTTTTCTTTTGCTGCTTCCATCGCCAGCGCCATTGTGTAGATATAGGTGTAAAAGCGTGTTCCAACGTCCTGGATATCAAACAGCAGGACATCGACATTGCTGAGCATTTCAGGTGTAGGCTTTTTCGTCGCGCCGTATAAGCTGTAAACAGGAAGACCCGTTTTTTCATCGATATATTTTTCGACATATTGTCCTGCCTGGGCATCCCCGCGAACTCCATGCTCCGGACCATACATTGCCGTCAATTCGACATCGGGGTGATTGTAAAGTGTATCGACAATGCTGTTAAGCTCCTGGTCGACTCCAGTTGGGTTGGTAATGAGGCCGACCCGCTTCCCCTTAATCAAGTGAATCTCATCTTTCAGCAATACCTCCACGCCCAGACGAAATTTCCCGTTTTTCTTTGCTTTATCATTTTTTGCTCCGGCTGCTGTGAAAGAAGATAAAACCAGAGCCAGAACCAAAAATCCTGCAAGCCATTTTTTCAAAGTAAGCCCCTCCCTTTTTTAAATCTAATATTCCAACCCGTGCCCATAGCCAAATAATACGGAGCCATCCTGGCTGTAAATGGTGACTGGCAGTTTCCCTGCAGGACGATTCTTACCAAATATGGTCTCTACGGAGGCTTCAAAGCTCACCGGCCTGAATCCATACTGCGCAAGATAGGCATCGGCATCCGGATAGGCCATGATGTCATATGGATTGCGGATTCCGACGGCAATCACTGGTACATCAGTATCTACCAGCTGATTTGCCAGTCTCATCAAATTGCTGTTCGGCGACCGGCCGCTAACGTTTGAAGTGGAGGTCCCCAAAATGATTGCATCTGCCTTTTTCACCGAATCCAGCTGGGCGGCGGAAAGAGGAGCAGAAGCTGTGATGTACTCAACATTTCCGTGGTGTTTCTTCGCCTCCGCTGCAAGCAGATCCGCATTGGATCCTACCACCACAATCCGGTCTGAAGCCGCTGGCTGAAGTGGAAGGACAGAATTGTTTTTCACAAGTGTGATCGATTGGGCGGCCGCTTCCTTTTCAATGCTTTTATGCTCAGGAGAGCCGACTGCTTCTGCTGCTTTGGAAATCTTTTCTGTTAGGCTGAGTTCGGATTCAGCCTTGAGAATGCCGCGGTTTAATTTCAAGGTTAAGACCCGTTCAGCAGACTGTTCAATTCTTTCCATCGTAATTTCACCTGAGTTGACTGCAGCATATAGTCCCTCTGCCACTTGCTGGATGCCAACTGGCATAAGCAGGATATCCGCCCCTGCCTGGACCGCTCGAACAGCTGCTTCTACCGGGCCAAAATGGTCGGAAATTGCCTTCATATTCATGGCATCCGTCACAATGACACCTTCATATCCCATATCGTCACGCATCAGACTCGTCAATACTTTATGGGAAAGAGTTGCCGGGACGGCAATTTCCGATCCGTTCAATTTTGAAATGGCTTTTGTATCATCGATTTTTGGGAATGTCACATGGGCGGTCATAATCGCATCGATTCCCGCATCCATCGCCTGCTGGAATGGATATAATTCCACTTCCTTCAGCCGGTTGAGATCATGCGGTACAGAAGGCAGCCCGATATGGGAATCCACATCCGTGTCGCCATGCCCTGGGAAATGCTTGGCTGTTGCCGCCGTTCCTGTCTCCTGAAGCCCGCGGATATAAGCCTTTCCCAAATCTCCGACAAGCTCCGGGTTTTCTCCGAAGGAACGGACACCAATCACCGGATTGTCGGGATTATTGTTCACATCGAGCACAGGTGCGAAATTCATGTTGATGCCAAGTGCATTTAGCTCTTCCCCAATGGCTTTGCCTACCTTTTCCGCAAGTTCCCCGGAGCGTGCGGCACCTAGCGCCATATTGCCCGGGAAGTCTGTGCCCATCTGCAGGCGTGTCACGATACCGCCTTCCTGGTCGATGGAAATCAGCAATCCATATTTGTCTGCTGCCTGCTGGTAGGCGTCTACTAGCTTGACTGTTTGTTCAGTACTTACAGTGTTTTCACGGAATAAAATAACTCCGCCAAGATGATAGTCTTTTACTAGCTTGGATATTTCCTCATTCATGACGGTAACATTCTGGCCTTTCCAGGTTCGGAAGTCGGGCATCAGCATTTGGCCAACCTTTTCTTCCATGGTCATCTTGTTGACTGCCTGGCCGATAAGGTCATAGCGGGCACCCTCTTCTTTTTTCACCAGGATCTCACCCTGGTTCCCTTTATACTGGATTGAAATCCTGTCACTGAATGTGCCGTCACTGACCGATATTTTAGTGGTGCCATTTTGCCCCGACAGAGTGACTTCTCCCTCTTCGTTCACTGTGCCCACATTTTTATTGGACGATTTCCATGTCAGGTTTTCAGTAGCCAGCCGGAAACTGCCATCTTCTAGCACTTGCAAAGGATTTAATTTCAGCGTTTGCCCCTCGACTTCCCTTGTAACCTGTGGCACGTTCAAATCAATAACAAGGTCCTTCACTCCCGCTGGGGAGGCTGCTGCCCCGTAAAGCGGAATCCCTGTCAGCACGACGGCTGCGGCAATCAACGAAAAGAAAAATTTCCTGATCATATGCTTTTCTCTCCTGTCTTTAATAGTTTCTTAACTCCCAGTCATTCCTGGTAAAAGAAAGACCTTTGCCTGAGCTTAGTTCTGGTTCAAGAACATACATCCCGCGGCCATTTACTGATGAATCTGTTTGATAGACGAATCTTAGCTTGAGGGCCTCTTTTGGAATATCCAATTCAAACTTCTCCCAGCCGCTGCTTGCCCCCGTTAAGGATGCTAGCTGCTTCCAGCCGCCGTCCATCCATATTTCCACGTAACCATAATCAGCCTGGTTTTCAATCTGGTGCCAGGCGGCAAAAGACAGCTTATCGTCTTTTGTCAGGCTCAGATTTGCTTCCATGACCTTGTTCATACGGTCTCCGTAACCCGCAAACCAAGCAGCTTGGTTCCCGGGGATCGAGACAGGAATACTGTCGGCGACCTGTCTGGCAAACAATCTCCGTGTCTGGTTTGTCGACACCGTGCTTCTTGTCGGGTGGACACGGTTCGTCAGTAGAATCGCAACGGTTTTGTTGTTCGGACTCACGACGATGGAAGTCCCGGTATAACCAGTATGGCCAAAAGAATAGGTTCCTTCCGAGAGGGCGTCCATATACCAGCCTTGGCCAAGCTCCCAGCCAAGTCCATGATCATTGCCAGGAAATGCAGCATTCTGGTTTTCCAGCAAAAGCTTCACTGTTTCCGGTTTCAGGATTTGCTTTCCGCCGTATTTTCCTTCATTGATAAAAATATGGGCGAACTTCGCAAGATCACTGGCGGATGAAAAAACACCCGCATGTCCAGCAACGCCGTCAAGCGACCAGGCATTCTCATCATGTACTTCCCCCCATACGAGACCTCGCGCTGGTGTGGACTGATATTCCGTCGCCGCAATCCTTTGCTTCAGGGAGGCAGGCGGATTGTACATCGTATCCCTCATCCCGATCGGCTCTGTGAGATGTTCCCTGACAAACTCATCCTGACGCTGGCCCGAAAATATTTCGATCAATGCCCCAAGGGTAATCATGTTTAAATCGCTGTATTCATATTTTGTACCAGGAGGATTTTTTAATGGCTGCCTGAATACGATCTCCATTCTTTCTTCACGTGAATTCCCCTGCGCATAAAGCGGAATCCAGGCGGTAAAGCCGGAAGTATGAGTCAAAAGCTGGCGAATGGTTACATCTTGCTTGCCACCTGCTGAAAACTCGGGAATATACTTGGCAACCGGATCATCAAGCTGGAACTTTCCTTGTTCAAATAACTTCATGATGGCAGCAGAGGTAAAGATTTTACTTATTGATGCCAGGTCAAAAATGGTATCCTCCTGCATGACGACCGGCTCGTCCATCTCGGTCAGTTTTCCGTCAAGGTATCTTGCCGAATGCCCATACGCCTCATGCTTGACAACCGTTCCACCCCTTGCCACAAGGGCAACTGCACCTGGCATGACCCTTTCTGCTATGGCCTGGCTGAGCACCTGGTCGATTTTCCAAAGAGGCTCATCCATCATGCCCGCCCCTCTTGCCGAGCCGGGATGGAGGACGGGAGACACAGGCGGTACAGCGGAGTTCCATGTAAAAACAGGATGCGGGTTTCGGGCTGGAATGGTGACTTTATCTTTCTTTTCAATGGGTTGATTCATGGTTAAGCTGCCATTGGCGAAAACGGTGGACGTTCCAAGAAGAATGGTACAAACAGAAGTGAGCATGATTCTTTTGCCCTTCATAGGCCCTCCTCGAAAACTGGATTTTCAACAGCAAGCTTGAAAGTATTATGTATGGGGATGATAGCGCTTACCATTGATAGATTCAGCATATCGCGTTCTTCCATCTTCGTACATATCACCAAAGAACCATTACTTCCATTTTACTGGGAAATAAGTCATGAGGATTCGGAATTAATTTTTAAAACGTTTTAAGAAAATGTGAAATTTCATTTTAAAATTCGGTTGTTTTTTACTGCCAAGATGCTATGATAATAGATATAGAGAGGTTGTAAGCGCTTCACTGCAAAAGTACTAATTTATCGTTTTTTTATCTGGTTTTCATGAAAAAAGAAGGAAGGTGCATTATGAAAAACTATGTTCAGAGAATCGGCCGGTCGTTAATGCTTCCAGTTGCCGTCTTGCCTGCCGCAGCCATTTTGATGGGAATCGGCTACTGGATCGACCCTGCCGGCTGGGGTGCAGGAAGTCCTGCTGCTGCCTTTTTAATTAAAGCTGGTTCATCCATCATCGATAATATTCCCGTCCTTTTTGCCCTTGGTATTGCGCTCGGGATGGCGAAGCAAAAGGATGGGTCGGCTGCCCTGAGCGGACTGGTTGCCTATCTGGTGACAACCACCCTGCTGTCGACAGATTCAGTGGCGATGCTTCAGGGAATTCAGCCGGAGAATGTCGACCCGGCGTTTGCCAAAATTAAAAATGCGTTCGTCGGGATTCTTTCCGGTCTTATCGCCGCGTTGATGTACAACCGGTTCAGCCATGTCAAATTGCCGGACGCGCTGGCATTTTTCAGTGGAAAACGCCTCGTGCCGATCATGACCTCTCTCGCCATGCTGGTTGTCTCCGTTGTCCTGTTTTTTGTCTGGCCGGTCATTTTCACCGGATTGGTGTCTTTCGGGGAGTCCATCAGTAAGCTGGGAGCAGTTGGAGCAGGACTTTATGGCTTCTTTAACCGTCTGTTAATTCCAACAGGACTGCACCATGCTCTTAATTCCGTATTCTGGTTCGATGTCGCAGGAATCAATGATATCGGGAAATTCTGGTCTGGCGAAGGAACAAAGGGCGTGACTGGAATGTACCAGGCCGGGTTCTTCCCTGTCATGATGTTCGGCCTTCCGGCTGCCGGTCTCGCCATGTACCATACCGCAAAAACAAAAAGGAAGAAGCAAACGGCCTCACTCATGATGGCAGCCGGGTTTGCTGCCTTCCTGACAGGTGTAACAGAGCCGCTTGAGTTTGCCTTCATGTTCCTGGCTCCGATGCTTTATCTTGTCCATGCGGTACTGACTGGCATTTCCTTGTTCATTGCCGCAACGTTCAACTGGACGGCGGGCTTTGGCTTTAGTGCTGGACTGATCGACTTTATTTTAAGCTCCAGGCTCCCAATGGCCAATCACCCTTATATGCTTCTCCTGCAAGGCCTCGGTTTCGCGGTGGTTTATTATGTGATTTTCCGTTTCATCATTACCAAATTCAACTTGAAAACTCCAGGCCGTGAGGAGGATACAGAGGAAGAGGCGGAAACAGAGGGAAGAGTTTTTGCCGAAGACCGCTTTGCTGTGTTGGCTGAAAATATCTATGCCGGACTGGGCGGAGATGATAATGTTGTTTCTGTTGACAATTGTGTCACACGCTTAAGAGTGGAAGTCAAAAATATGGACGCCGTCGATAAAAACAGGATCAAAACTTCAGGAGTACCTGGAATCAATGTGGTTGGTCCGCATAACATCCAGGTGGTTGTCGGCCCCCAGGTTCAATTTGTGGCGGATGAAGTGGATAAGATTAGGAAAAGAAAGAAGTGAAAAAAAAGCCAGGTCAGCTTGTGATAGCTGCCCTGGCTTTTTTCATTGGAATGAAGCAGCAGAACCGTCCCCATGCATCATGAGTTCTATGGCCATGCCAGGCTTGATATGCGCCAGCAAAGGCAGATCGTCGATCTTCACCCTTCCGATGACATTGACACGCTCATCTGCCGGCATATCCACCCTTGTAATTTGGATTTCTCCCCGGTAGCGGCCATACCGGTCATTATCCATCGTAATGGTTCCGGCAGGCCTGGCGATTGTGTTGTCGGGAGGAACAGGTTCACTGGTTCTCGTATTCATAAAACGAACCACATCCCGTGAAAGATCGGGCCGAAGATGGTACCTTCCTTGTTTCATAAAACCCGGTTCGGTACGGAGGATCAAAACCTGCTCACGGTCAAACTTGATAAGCCGGTCCAGCAAGCCTCCGCCAGGGTCGGGATCTCCAATATAAACATCTTCCATGCCTTCTTCAAGCAATTCCAAGGCTGCCAGAAATGGATCGGCATACCGGTGCTTCTCCAGTGTTGGCAGGCCTTCATACAACGGGCCCCGCTTTTCGCCAGCGCCGGGAATATAAGCGCAGACCGGGATATGGAATTTCGCATACAGTTCATTTTGCCTGCGGAAAAAGTCTTCGCCAAGCCCCGTTTCCCGCCGCGGGTAAAAGTTATGCCAGGCAAGCAGCTGATCACTTCCTAACCCGCTGTCCAGCAGGCTTTGTATGTCTTTTTCAAATAAAATGCTGGCATTGACTGCCAGCTTGAATTCCTGCGCCAGGTTGAGAATCTCTTCCTGTTCAAAAAAATCATCGAGCCTCAGTCCTGAAACCCCCAATTTTTTTAAATCAAACAGGCTTTCAACCCCCAAGTGGACTGGAGTTTTATAGGAAACATCGGCATAGACTTCGATTCCATTCTCCTTCGCAAAAAGCAGCAGTCTCTTTGCCCGAACCGCGAGGTCTCCTGCTTCTTCAGGGATGTGAAGCGAGGTGAACGCCCGCTTCACTCCCGATTTTGCAGCTTCAACAATCCGGCTTTCTGCTTTTGGATCATTCAGGTAAAAGGAAATTCCAATCAATCAAACTCACCCGCCATGTCATCTTTGAAGCCGAACAGGTACGTAAAGAGGAAACCGGCACCATAGGCGATCACAACCCCGATTAAGTAAAGGAGAACTTCTCCCGTGTTGACAATGAAGGCGAGCGGCAGTCCGGAAACCCCTACAGCAATGGTGGCGATATCAAAGTATGCCTGGAATGCTCCGCCAACTCCGGCGCCCAGACAGGCGGTGATGAACGGCCTTCCGAGCGGAAGTGTAACCCCGAAGATTAGCGGTTCGCCGATGCCCAGCATCCCTGACGGAAGTCCGCCGCCAATTGCCCTTTTCAGGCGCGGCTTCTTTGTTTTGACATAAATCGCAAACGCGGCTCCCACCTGTCCTGCACCACCCATGGCCAGGATTGGCAAGAGCGGGTCGTCGCCGATTGTATTGATGAGCTCAAGGTGCACTGGGGTCAAGCCTTGATGAAGGCCAGTGACGACTAGCGGCAGGAATGTGGAGCCAAGAATGAAGCCGGCAATCACACCGCCAAAGTCCAGAATCGATAATAACCCTTTGGTAATGACATCAGAAATAAATCCGCCAACCGGCATGAAGACCAAATACGTAAAAATACCTGTAATCAATAAAGCAACCGTCGGAGTAATAATGATATCAAGAGACTGAGGCACATATTTTCTGACTCTTTTTTCAACAAAAGCGATGAAGAAGGCTGCAAGCATGACTCCGATGAGTCCTCCCCGACCCGGAAGCAGCGCTTCGCCGAACAGCGTGATATTCGCGGCGGCCGGATTGATAATCAAAATCCCGGCCAAGCCGCCAAGCGCCGGCGATCCGCCAAACTCCTTCGCTGTATTGATTCCGACAAAAATGCCAAGGTAGGCAAACAGTCCGCCGCCAATCACAGTGAGAATTGCCGCAAGCTGCGACTCGGCAGACAGCCAGCCTGCCTGGATGACCGCCCTCGAAATCCCGGTAATCAGCCCTGAGGCAACAAGGGCAGGAATCAGCGGTATGAAGATGGAGGCGATCCGGCGCAAGAAGAGCTTGAATGGCGTCGCATTCTTTTTCTTCAATTCCCCTTTCACGGATGCAGCACGGTCATCCAAATTGATTTCATCTGACTTTCTCCCTACCAATCTGCCAAACTCTTCAGTTACTCTATTCACTTTTCCCGGTCCAAGAATGATTTGCAGCGTTTCTTCTTCGACTACCCCTAGTACTCCATCAATCTTTTTAATAGCTTCCTTGTTGACGAGTGATGCATCGTCAGGCGTGACCCGGAGACGCGTCATGCAATGGGTGTAGGACTGTACATTTCCTGCCCCGCCTAACTGCTCCAGAATCCTTTCTGCAAGAACTTTATTGGTTTCACCAGCCATTTTCTTCTCCCCCCGAAATGTTATTTGCCAGCTGATTGATCTTTTAGAAATTGAATGGCCGCCCTTGTCTTATCGATGGATTCCACCGTTCCTTCGTATTGCTCTGTTGCCATGCTCAGGAAGAGGACATCGATGATAAAAAGCTGGGCAAGCCTTGAGGATGTTGCGGCACTCCGAAACGGCGCTTCCGTCGAATAAGAGGTAAAGAGCTTTATATCGGCCAAAGAAGCAACCGAAGATGGTCCATACTTGGTTAAGCTAATCGTTTTAATTCCTTGTTCTTTCGCCAGCTTCATCACATGGATGACCTCTGGCGTTTCCCCCGAGAAAGAGATCCCGAACACAATATCATCTTTATTCGCATTGGCCACCAGGGTCGCCACCAGATGCGTGTCGGAAAAAGAGGTTGCCCCCTTATTGATCCGCAGCAATTTCTGCTGGGCATCGGTCGCAATGATATGCGAAGCGCCGATGCCAAAGAAATGGACATTCCTTGCTTTCAGCAGAGCAGAAACCGCTTGTTCCAGTTCATCATAGTTAATCACTTCCGAAGAATCCCGCAAGCTTTGAATGCTGTTGCTCAGTGTTTTCTGGACAATCATCTGCGGCGTTTCCCCCCGCTCGATGTCCCTGTAACCGTGTTCCTTCGGCTTATTCAAATCCCCGACGACGCGAACCTTCAATTCCTGGAACCCCTTCAGGCCAAGGGACTTGCACAGCCGAATCACGGCAGCGCCGCTGGAATCTGTTTTCCTTGCCAATTCACTTACCGTGCTGTCAACCATCTCATAAGGAGAGGCAAGAATATACTGAGCAATTTTTCGCTCCGATGCCGGAAGCTGATTCAGCATGTTTTCCACCATTTTCAATCCACCCGTAACCACTGTGTTTACCACCTTTTATCCTCGACTTTGAATATCCTCAATCGCCTTGCGGACATATCCGTCTGCCTGCTCCAGGATGAGGCTCGCTTCTTCCTTGCCGACACCTTTTTTAATCATCACAATCGCGAGTTTCACCTGGTGGTCTGCAGCCTCGAGCGTCTTCCTGGCAGTTTCATAGCTCTCGCCCGTTACCCTGGTGATGATGTGAATGGCCCGCTCCTTTAATTTTTCATTGGAGACTGACACATCGATCATGAGATTTTCATAGGCTTTGCCCAGTAAAATCATGGATGAAGTGGAAATCATATTCAGGATCATTTTATGGGCGGTTGCTGCTTTTAACCGTGTGGAACCTGTCAATACTTCAGGACCGACGATGACTTCAATCGCCTGGTCTGCCTCAAGGCTGATGCGGGCATTTTCATTGCAGGACAGCGCGACTGTTTTCGCCTTTTGTTTACGCGCGTACTGCAGGGCCCCAATAACATACGGAGTCCGGCCGCTTGCCGCGATTCCAATTACGGTATCTTTTTCAGTGAGTCCGATTTTGCGAAGGTCTTCTGCCCCATCTTCCGGCCGGTCTTCTGCACCTTCAACGGCTTTAATAAAAGCCCGTTCGCCCCCGGCGATGATTCCCCGGACCATGTCCGGATCGGTGCTGAACGTTGGCGGGCACTCGACCGCATCAAGAACGCCCAGCCGGCCGCTTGTTCCCGCGCCAATATAAATCAGGCGCCCGCCTTTTTTAAAAGATTCAAATGCAAATTGGACGGCCGTTTCTACATCCGGAAGAACCTTCTCTACTGCTTTGGCAACTTTCTGATCTTCTTCATTCATAATGCGCAGAATATCCATTGGCCCTGATGTATCAATCTTGAGTGACCGCTTATTGCGTGACTCGGTTGTTAAAGCTTTCAAATTTTCCTGCATATCCTATCCCCCATGCTGTTTTCTGTCACCTTCACTCGCAAATCTGGAAATGTAATCACTTACATTTTAGTCTATTTGAAATGAAAGTTCAATATTAGTATTATTTTATTAAAAAATTATTTCATAACAGACAAAAAATGGTGTTCCCGATTTTCCCAGCACTTCACTATTTCACAATAAATCGCCTAATGGCCCTAGCTACACCATGCTGGTCATTGCTGTCAGTCACGGCATCAGCTCTTTCCTTTACCTTTTCAGGGGCATTTCCCATTGCGATGCCAAGCCCCGCAGATGTAAGCATATGCAGGTCATTAAAATTATCACCGATGGCGGCCACCTCATTCATCTCCAATCCAAGCCGGCTTGCCAGTTTTTTTAAGGCAGATGCTTTCGAGGTCTTGGCAGGCGATATTTCCAAATTGGTGAAATTGAAACTGCTGCTTACCTCGAACTCATCTGTAAGTCTCTGCAGATGCTGCGTAAACTCCTTGAAGTTTCCCTCTTCCTTGGGAAACGCGGCGAACTTCAGGATGTCCGGCTTGTTTGCTGATACATAGTCATGCAGCGGATGTGCAAGTCTGACTTTACATTGACTCCTGAACCTCTGGCAGGCCTCCTTGCTACCGCCTGACAGCTCCAAAGAAGGAATATTGTTTTCAATCCAGCTCAGGTTCCAGTCATTTTCTTCCGGCACCAACAAATGGTCCCCTTCGTACAGGTGCCCATACACCCCATATTCTTCGCATGCCTGAACAAAAGCCAATACTCCTTGTTGGCGGAAAGTGGTTTGTTCAAAAATCTCCCCGTTTGCTTCCTGGATCACAGCGCCATTATAGGCTATGATCGGGTGTGATAGCCTGATGGTCTCTGCAATCCATCTCGTGGATAACGGAGACCTGCCGCTGCAAATGACGATTTTCCCGCCCTGGGACTTGTATTCATGAAGCGCGTCTACCGTTTCCCTGTCAATTTCCTTTTGGCTGTTGAACAAAGTGCCATCCAAATCAACTGCCAGCAGCTTATATTCCATGTAAATCCCTCCCCTTTTCCCCAGATTATAGCCAATTTTCGGGCAAATTTACAGCGAGGGAAAACCCACAATGCAAAAAGCAGCGGATTCCCCGCTGCTTCCATCTTTCATTCAATACTTTTAATAAATATCATCCGCATGCTCGTAGCGCATTTCCTCAGAATGAATTTTATTCTTCTTATTTTGGTGATCCTGACCGGGATATTGACTCTTTCCACCAGCGGGGCCCTGGCCATTTTGGTTTGACTTTTCCGGCTGCTGTTTTTCATTCACTATTGTGTTCACTCCTGTCGGGTATAAGTAATTTTAGTTTTACCCGGAATGGGAGATTCATCCATTCAAATGCTGATAATCTGGGGTTGTTATTTCCTATAGTAACGTTTTATATGGTACATTATTAGAAGTGAAATTTGAAAGGGGATTCTTTTATGACGAACAACGAACAACAAAACACTTTACCTCCTAAAACCTGTTCCATTGAGCGTCTTGTGACCATGCCTGAGGATGTTAAGAAAGTGCTTGAAGGCAAAAAGACAGCTACCCGCAGAAACGGCCGCTATGCCGATGTTGGGGAAATCATGGTACTTGAAGATAAGAAGTTCAAGGTTGAGCGTGTCTATTCACAGTCCTTGGGCGAGTTGACGGACGAGCATGCAAAACAGGAAGGCTTTAATACTGTGGAAGAATACAAAGATTCAATTCTTTCCTATCACCCAGGCATGCCTTGGCTGCCGCAAATGAGAGTCTGGGTTCATGAGTTCAGCGCCGTAGAATAGGAATGGACTGGCTTTATCGTTTTATTATTTATCTGCATGTACTGAGTGCGATTGTCTCCATAGGGCCATTTTTCCTCCTGCTGTCAATTGTAAAAAAACTAGAGGCAGCAGCTGAAGAGAAACTTGTATCCTATCTGGAGATTTTTCGCTTTGCGGTCCGTCTCTCCAAGCACGCCGGCCATGTGCTTGTGGGTTCCGGCGTCCTTCTGGTCCTAATGGGGCCTTGGACATGGGGTACTCCGTGGATTATCATGACCCTCGTGATTCTTTTCCTTTCGCTCTTCTTCCTGGCCCGCGCCTTTTCGCCAACGATCAGGAAGTTTGAGGAGCATGGACAGGATCGGGCACAACTCACCGCCAAGCTAAGGCGTACCACCTGGATTTACATCATACTTTTATCGGCGATGCTCTGGTTTATGGTCGTCAAGCCGACTTTGTGGTGGTAAGCGGATTATAAACGTGAAGCAGGCCCTTTTACGGGCCTGCTTTTTGGTTCAGGGTTAGAAGAATTTCACGGGAGCAAGTGTAGTGAGAGGACCGTTTTACTGGATTGGAATCCTATATGGTCTTCCATCACCCCTGTGGAGGACCGTTTTTTCGAGTTTGTATCTCGTTTGGTCCTCCATCACGCCTATGGAGGACCGTCTTTCTGATTTTGTATCTCGTTTGGTCTTCCATCATAGCCATGGAGGACCGTTTTTCCGTTACTGCACCTTTCCAGGGTTTCATACGGCATTCTCCGCATCTTTTAAAGAGAATAATCGTCTGCTCTTATGTTTTATATGGTACATTGTTAGAAAGTGATATCCAAAGTTTACCTGTAAGGATGTGTAGAGCATGCAATCAATTGACCGGATTATGAATATCATCAATATCCTCGCTTCGAAGTCGACGGAAGATTGGCTGACAATTACTGAACTATCCCAGGAGAGCGGACTACCTGTCAGTACGCTGCACCGATTGCTTAAATCGCTGGAGGCCCATAGGCTGATTGAGCAGGAGGAACATACTAAAAAATATGGACTTGGGAATGTATGGCTTGAGTATGGGCTGCAAATGTACGATTCGATCAATTTTACCAGCCATATACGCTCTGAGCTGGAAAAACTGATGCATGTTGTAAAGGAGAGTGTCTACTACAGCAGACCCATCGGCCATGAAGCCTTGATTATAGAAAGAATCGATTGCGAGGAAAACCAAATTCGGGTGATCGATAAAATCGGTTTAAGAATTCCGCTGAATATCGGGGCCGCCAATAAAGTAATGGTAGCCCACATGCCTTTTAAGCAGTCGAAAGGCATTGTGGACTCTTTGGTACCGGAAGAACGCCGCGAGGCCTTCTGGAATATTCTTCGGGACACAAAAGAGGCCGGGTATGGAATTAGCCGCGGAGAACGGACAGAAGGCACGACGGCGGTTGCGGCCCCTGTGTTTAACCATACGGGAGAAATTGAGGGAGCCGTAAGCATCGGCTGCGTTAGCTTCACTTTGACAGACGGCCGGCTCGAGTTTCTGATTAACCATGTCAAGGAAACCGGGAAACGAATTTCTGAAAAACTGGGATATAAAGAATATTAATGAGCGGACAGGCATACACCTGCCCGCTTATCTGTTTACAGACGCAAATCTTCTTTTTTGATTACTGCTTTATCCTTGACCTTATTCCGAAAATAATAGAAAAGATAACTAGCAATCAAAAAACCAATTCCAATCAATAAGCTGAGACGCTGGGTTGGGTCAAATGCCAGGAATAACAAGATCGAGATGCAAAATACAATACAGACAATGGGAATCAATGGATAAAAGGGAACCTTATACTTCAGATCCTCCAGCTTTCCTCCCCCCTGGAGATATTTCCGGCGGAACATGAGCTGTGAGAAGGCAATTCCGATCCAGGAAATAGTGACGGAGATTCCGGCAATCGACATCAGGAGGACGAAGACCGTATCGGCGGCCATGAAACTTGTCAGCAAGGACAAGAGCGAGAACAGCATTGTGAACACAAGAGCGCTAAACGGCACTTTCCGTTTATTCAAAGCCCCGAACATCCTGGGCGCCATCCCTTCATTAGACATCGACCACAGCAGGCGGGTGGATGCATAGATGCAGGAGTTTCCTACGGATAAAATCGCAGTGAGAATGACAAAGTTCATAATGTCAGGCGCATACGGGATACCCGCCAGGTCCATCAGCGTGACAAACGGGCTCTCAAGCAGACCTAATTCTGTTGCCGGAAATATGGCGGATAAAACAATGATGGAAGAAATATAAAAGATGATGATGCGGAACAGGACGTTCCTGATCGCACGAGGAATGTCTTTATCAGGATTCTCGCTTTCTCCAGCAGCGATCCCGATCAACTCTGATCCCTGATAAGAGAAAATGACGTTCATCATCGTAACAAAAAGGATGACAAAACCGGCCGGAAATAGACCAGATGGCGCCAGATTGGCAAACTCCGGAGCAGGCCGGTCCTCCAGGGGAACAATACCGAAAATCGCCGCCACACCAATGAGGATGAAAAAGATGACGGCTACGACTTTTATGCCCGCAAACCAGTACTCCGCTTCCCCGAAGGCCCTAGTGGTCAGCGCATTCAGGCCGAAGAGGAGAGCGATGAACAGTGCACACCATATCCAGATCGAAATATCGGGGAACCAGCGCTGCATCAGGATGCCGGCTGCGGTAAATTCAAGACCTGCTGTGGTAGCCGAACCAATGAAATACATCCAGCCGAGTGTAAAACCCGCCGACGGACTGATATAACGGCTGGCATACGTCTGGAACGATCCCGTAACAGGCATATGCACGGCCAGCTCCCCAAGGCAGACCATCACCAGGTATAAAATTAGACCCCCAAACAAATACCCGGCCAGAGCCCCGCCTGGTCCAGCCTGGTTGATGGTATACCCTGCATTCAGGAACAATCCTGTCCCAATGACACCTCCAATCGAAAGCATAAACAGATGGCGGCTTTTCATGGCCCGATTTAACTGGTTTTGCTGAGAAATTGGCTGCCCTGTCTTCTCCATATCTCATTTCCCCTTTATCATAATATCTTCTTTGTAGATTGGCCCGAGCTTTGGAATTTCGGAGGGTGTGAATCAGCATTATCAGCATTGGAATTTTCACCAGGCTAACTCGACTCTTGGAGGGACTGATCCATAAGCTTCTCCAATTTAAAGGGCTTGCCTGTTCCCGACCCCTTCCTCTTGCATATACTCCAGATTAGCTTTTCAATCATAGCCGGCGTTTGGACAAAGGCACTTTCAATATGAAGCCGTTCTGTACTCTGGTGGGCATCCTTTCCAAAAGGCCCGACATTTAGGACCGGAGCCTGCAGCTTGAACATTTCGCGGAAAGGAATGCTGTAGGCGCTGCCCCAAATTGGAGTATTATGCTCAAACGCGACCCAGCCGTCGGAACGCTGGTAATTCACATAACTCAAATCGCAAATCCCATTGAAATAATGAACCTGGCCCACCTCGATCCCAAACTCTGCTGAAACCTCCTTTAATAGCTGTACTGACTCAATGATCAATGGGTCATCAGACGAATTCACCGCCGGATAATAAGGCGGCGCAAACAAGAGGACGATTGCGGGAGCAAGCTCTTTACAGCGGACCATCAATTGCTCGGCCGTTCGCAATGACTTCTCTCGTTCATCCCACTCAGGATGCTTCAGCACCTCCTCTTTGACACGTTCTACCAGATCTTTTCCCAACTTCTTCTCTGCATAGTTCTGAAGATCGCGGTATCTAAGCACCTGGACCTCGCCCACCCCCTCGATATGCTCCCGCTGACAGAGGGCTTTGTACGATTGGTTGCACTTTAATGCTGCTTCTCTTGCAGCTAATTCAAAAAGGTCCATGATTTGGTCTGCGCTTCTTTTCAAAATAAAAACATTGTACAGGGCGACTGCATGATAAGGGGTCTGTGTGGAGTATTGCCCTTTAAGGTCCTTCTGCTGAAGAGAAACAGGCAGCGGTGTGCTCTCACCAAGTTCGGTTTCCCGGAACAGCGGGTTCCATTCCATCTGCTGTGTCAGGAAGGAAGAGATATAGGGAGCCGTGATGCCGCTAAGAGGCTCGCCAACATGAGATTCCTTCCCGAAGAAAAGAGCTGCTGGCATAATTTTCCCCATGGATCCGGTGTAAATATAATGCTTTTGGTCACCCGGATTTTGGGTGAAGGAAGGCTCCCCGTTTAAAAACAAAGTATAGTGCAAACCAAATTCTTGCCTCAGCTTCACCAGAACCAGTACAGCGGCACGCATCCCCGCAGAATTCACTTCTTCATCGGGCACAGTGACAAGCACAAGATTTACCGGCCACTCTGTACTGCTCGCCTTTTCCATCAGTGACATATGAAGAGCAAGACCCATCTTCATATCCATGGTCCCGCGTCCAAACAAATACTTTCCAGATTCCAAATCGATCCGGGCTTCCTCGTTAAGGTCCGCCTTTCGATTCAGAAGCTCTCTTGTGAGCAGCTCGGGCTGGCAGGCCAATGGCTCGAGGTCCCCGTATTCTTCAGTGGCCACGGTATCAAAATGGCTGATGAGGACCACCGTATCCACAGCTTCAGGATGTCTGTAAAATGCCGTCAGCAATTGACGGCCACCTTCCGCATCGTGGAGGCTTAAATGCTCCGGATTCTGCTGAAAATAGTCCAGCTGGAGCATCTTTTCCCGCAGTTTAGAAGAATAGATCCTTTCCCCCTCTGTATGTGTTCGGCTTTCCCAGCTGACCAGTTCACAAAGCAGATTCCGCAGGCTGTCTGGGTTATCCCATAATAATCCTTGCATTCCCTTCACCCTTCTCCGTACATTTTCTTCAAATATTTAAAATCTAAGTGATAGACAGCTTAAACCGCCGTCCTGCTTCTGAAACTCGGACATGTCGAGCTCAATCATTTTGTAGCCTGCCTGTTCGATTTTGAGTTTGGTTTCCTCATATCCCTTTGGAATCAGCACAAAGTCGTTCACCAGAATACAGTTCGCCGAATACTCATCCTTCCTCGAAACAATGATTTTTTCATAGTGGGCAAAGTCAGGGTGATCGACAAACTCCCCTGCTGCAACAATCAGGTTGTTGCCTAGATAGGCGACGCCTGTTTTTAGATGAAAGAACTCTTTCAGCGGAACAATGGCCGCTTTGTAGCCTTCCGTTTCAAGTATTTCTTTTAATTGCCGGGCACCTTCCTGATTGGTGCGAGCGGAGATTCCAATATAAAAATGGCCATCGGCTTGCAGGACATCCCCGCCGTCAAGTGTGCCGGGAGCTTTAATGCTATACAGCTTTTTATAAAATCCTTTTAGCACCCTCTCCATTTCAGCAATTTCCCCGTTCCTTGAGTCCGCTCCCGGATTTGAAACTACCGCGAAATCAGAAGTAAGGACCGCTGTATCCTCCACAAAGGTAGAATCAGGAAAGTCCTCGCTAGCTGGCAGATGTGTTACCTCCACTCCGCATTTTTTCAGGGCTTCCACATAGGCTGCGTGCTGTTCCAGCAGCCTGTCAAAATCCGGCTTTCCCAAATTGGAGGTGGTCAATCCGTTCACATAGCTTTTTCCCGGCGATTTTACAATCACGTTTTTAAACATAAAATACCTTCCCCTTTTATTTCTTAATAAAATAGCTGTTCCTCAAGGAATTGCAGCTTTTTTTCATTCTTTGCTGCGAACGACGGGACTGGTTAAACAAGTAGGCCCCCCTGTTCCTTTAAAGCTGATTTCATTGCCGGCATATTCATAAACGATTGCCCCTGCGTCCATCAGCTTTTGTTTTGTCACCTCATTTCCGGACACCATCACACAAACACGGGGGGCAAGAGCCAGAACATTGCATCCGAGCGTAAAATACTCATCATCCGGGACTTCAATCAGCTGAATTCCTTTTTTTATCAGAAGCTGACGGAAAAACACCGGCATCAGGCGGGAATGTACCAGTGCGAGATCGCGGTCGACCATGCTGATAAATGACATAAGGTGGAGACACTCATTCTCTCCATGGTCATGGGGGAGCTGAACGACAATAAAGTCATCGACAAAAGGAGCCGTGATTTCTTTTAGCTGTTTTATAGCTTCGGAGTTTGTCCGGTACCCCAGCCCAACCGCCAGCGTACTGTCATCCAGCCAGACAAGGTCGCCCCCGTCCGAGACCGCTTCCCCAGTCAATTCCCCGATGACCGGAATCCCTCTTTCTTGTAAAAATTCCTTGTACACCATGGCTTCAGGCTGCCTCAGCTGCTTTCCCGACTTTAATATAATTGCCCCTTCCCTAGTAAACTTGATGGGGTCATGGGCATAAATCGAATCAAGCCCAACCTCCCCGGAAGCAGGGAGATATTCAATGTGGGGAACATGTTTCTTCAAGATTGCGAGAAACTCTTCGTATTCGGCCAATGCCTTTTCGTAATTCGGTTCTTCTAAATAGTGATATTCCTGCCAACTTTCACTTAAATGCTTCTGGCTAATAAAAGCATCCTCGGGATGTTTTACAATAACCCGTTTCAACGGATGAAACATTGAAGAACAATAAGATGTTTTTATCATTTACATCCCCCATTTTTCCACTGAGCGGAAACTCTTTTTAATAATCGGAAAATTTAAATTAATCTTACAACACGCCAAATCTACTGTCAATAGCAAACAAGGGGACGGTTCTCCTGCCTCATCTTTGATGAGGCAGGAGAACCGTCCCCTTGTTTCACTCAGGAAAATACTGATACTTCCCCAAATCGATCGATCCATCCTTTCCAACTTCTATTCCTTCGCTTTCAAGGGAAAGCAGCTGTTCATGGTAGGAATCATCCTCCTTGATGGAAATTTGCCCCTTGCTGTTCACCACACGGTGCCAGGGAAGGTGATGCTTTTTACTCATCGAATGAAGGACCCGCACCACTTGGCGGGCTGCGCGCGGACTGCCGGCCACCCGAGCAATTTGTCCGTAAGTCATGACACGTCCTTCGGGAATATTCCTAATTACGTTGATTACATTTTGTGTAAAAGGCTGCATTGCACACCCTCCTATGCAAACAATTCGAAATTACTTTTTTCGCTAAAAACCTTCTGCCTTTACTGCAAAATGGGTGCCCTCACGCCACCCTGTGCTTACGACGAAATGTCTGTAACATAACTGTACACCAGATAATTGACCATGCAAACTGAGGTCCAGTGCTCGTGCTCTATTTTATGGCTTAACAGGCCTGCGAAGCCTGGCAGATTCATAGATAATCATCATTAATTCTAGCTCCTATTTATTGATTCCTCTCCTCTATTTTCATTAAAAAGCAAGAACCAGGCATGGAACATGTCCTCTATGCCTGGTTCTGATTGGATTCTGAAAGATGAAGCAGGCCCCGCTTCACAGTTTTCCCGCACCTGCTTTTGTTTTTACTATTTCTGGTACGTCTTTGGCTGTATCGATTGATGTGTATAGTGTTGGCTTCCAGTCTACCGGTGCTAGATTGGTGCCGGCTGAAAGGCTGATTTCGGTGCCGTTCAGCACCGAGCCTTCGTCAGTAAACTGTGTGCCGCCCCAGATGCGGATAATATCGCTTGCCTGCGCGCCTGCATCCATTGCAAAGAAATTATTTTGCGCATAGATTTGTGATTTAAACCCAATTCCGAGCGAGTAGGAATGCGGGTAGCTTTCATGGTTCTTTGTCCCTTCATAAAAGTTGTTATACACATGGACTTGCCCGTAGCGGACCCTTGGCGCACGCTCGGTGACGTTCTGATAGTAATTATGGTGGAAAGTGACGCGTTCTTTCCCCTCGTCGTCTGTATAGCTGTCGCTGCCGCCTACAAGCGTCGTTTTGTCGTGGCTGTGGAAATGGTTATACGACACCGTCACCAAGTCGGATGCATTGGTGATATCCATCAATCCGTCATGCTGCTGGTACTGGCGGCCAAAATAGGTGTTGCTCTGGTCGTCAGGCATGCTGCCATCGCTGAACGTGTTATGGTCAATCCAGATATGCGTCGAATTTTTAATCGTCAGCATGTCGAATACCGAGTTCCAGTTCCCCGTGCTGCCGTCGGTTGGGTCCCATTGCGGGAAGTAGTCAAATGTATTCTCGAATTCGATGTTCCTGATTATTACGTTATCGACATTTTGAATCAGCAGGTTTCCGCCCAAAATCCTGGCTCCAGACCCTGGCAGACCAACGATGGTCGTATTCGAACCGATTTTGATTTGGATGTTTTCACCCTGCTTCTTTTCCGAGCGTGCACGCGCCTCTTCAAGCGGGCCGGATGGAAGTGAGGCCCTTCCCCATGTGTCCGGATGATAGGTGTCCAAATACTTTCCAAAATCATATTCGGGATCCTTATAATACTCCATTCCAACTGGCTGGTTGTTTTCATCGACGTTCATGTCAATGGTGCCTTTGACATAAATGATCTTTGGCGCGGCATTTTTATCATTGTTGACGGAATCCCCGCCGAGGGCCTGAATGAGTTCGCTGCGATTTGTAGCAGTAAAAATCTGGGACGCATCTGCTTTTGACCCGCCTGTCGTCCCGGTCGTAAAGGAACCCCAGCCGTCATTTACAGGAAGAACCTCCTTGCCTACATCCACCGTGCTGTCGATCACATTGATCGTGAGCGGAACCGACACATTGGCGAAATGGACATCAAGGGTAGTGCGGCCTTCCTTCAATCCAGCCAGATACGATTTCTTGAGTGTCAGAACATCTCCATCCACTGTATAATCCGCCTTCTTTAGGACAGATTTCCCGTTGGTTACCTTCGTCACCTTTTTCCCGCTTCCATGGATAACAGCATGGATGTCACCCTGCTTATTTTGATCAAAGGTGGTGTTTGCCGCCTGAACAGCTGGCTGATAGTTCACGTACGGCATCACCGTTTGAACAGTCGGATTCCAGCCGTCGAACACCTGCGGAATAGAGACGCTTGCCTCTGCTCCAGTCATCTGGGTGGACAAGATGCGCGATGAGGCATCTGCACCAGGACCGTAGCTGTTGTATTCAAAGAAATAGCTTTGTTTGCAGCTCCCGGCACAGGATGCCGACCAGCCGTTGCGGTCGAAATTCTCTGAATCAATCAGCGTATTAATATAGCTTACGCGTGCATAGTCTTTCCAGGCCCTGCCTAAATCGTAAGTGCCCTTTGCGGAAGCGCCGTCCACAATCTGCGAGTTCAGGATCACATATCCCTTGTCACTGACATTGGCCTGTGCAGCAGCAGTTATATGTCCGCCGGCGCTTGCACCTTCAGGAACATTGCTGACGAGCACCATCTTGTTGTTATTCAGGACAACCGCCGATGCCTCGCCGAAAATAAAATCGACATCGCCTTCAATGATGCTGTTGTGAAAATATTGCCGGCCCTTGCCTTTCGAGCCGTTGCCATTGTACAGCGTATCCTGGTATCCTTTTAGTTTTACAGATTCAAAGATCGCCTGGTCTCCCTTGATATTAAGGGCAACAGCCTGCGCCACTTCATTCCGTGGCCCGGCGCTGTTTTCGATCGCCAGGTTGGAAGCATGGAAATGATCGGCCTCCACTTTTACCGTCTGGCTTAAAAAGGTGTTCCCTGTATGTCCCGGCTTGCCCTGTGTGGCAGGACTTCCTGCGTAATCGCCATAGGTAATGACCGTTTTATCCATTCCCCCACCGACAAGACTGATATAAGGCTTTTTAATCTCCAGCTTCTCGTTGTAAGTTCCTTCAGCAATATGGATGATAATCCGGTTGCTGTTGTTGGCTGGGATGCTGTCAACTGCACTTTGAATGGTAGTAAATACCGTTTCCCCGTTTGATGAAGCAGCAGGATCAACGGTTAGCACCTTGGCAGGCATTACAGCGGCTTCTTCGCTGCTTTGGCTCTCGCCTTTTTCGTTAACAGCACTTACGACATAATAGTAGGTGGTTCCGTCTTTTACATTTGTGTCTTCAAAAGATGCTTCTGAAGTTGACTTAATGATCGTGTAAGGGCCCCCGCTTGTTTCCGAGACCTTCACATTATAGGACGTGACATCAGATTCCGCCTCCCAGGTGAGAGTTACCTTTCCTTCATGGGCCACAGCCTGGAGGTCCTTCGGCTGTTCTGGTGCACCGGAAACTTGCTTGAATGGCCTTGCTTTGACCTCGTTCGACATCATGCTGGTCACTTTTTTATTAGAGGCTGTAACCACATAATAGTAAACTTTCCCGTTTTCAGCGGATTGGTCGGAGTAACTCGTTCCTGCTGCCGTCCCTATTGCCTGATATGGCCCGCCGCTTGCTGTGCTGCGGCTTATCTTATACGCATCCGCTCCAGGGACAGCTGTCCAGCGCAGGTCCACCTGATTGCTGAGTGACTCCGGACTGTAGACAACCGGGGCTTGCAGCGGCGCCGCAGAGGATGCTTTTTCAAGCAGTTTCCAAGACCCTGCCCCGCCTGCATTCCAGGCTGTCAGCTTATAAAAATAAGGAGCATCATTGCGCAGGTTTTTATCGAGATAGGAAGATCCTTCAATTTTTTCCGAATTTCCATTCAAAAGCTGGATAAAAGGTCCTTCCGGCGTGGTGCTTCTTTCAAGCGTATAGTAATCAGCTTCCGGGACATCTTCCCATGACAAAGTGATCTGGCTGTCCCTGGCAGCAGCCTTAAAATCAATAATTTCTGCTGACGGAGGCGGGACGTTGTTTACATAGGCTTTGGCGATATTGGAGAAGGCACTTTCTCCGTTTTGATTCACAGATGTCACTATGTAAAAATAGTCTCTGTCATTGATCAGCTTCTGCTCGTCATGATCAGTATACATATTTGTGCTCACATTGGATGCCACTTTTTCATAAACGCCATTTGGCTTGTCGCTTCGGTAAACATTGTAGGAATCTGCTCCGCTAGCGGGATTCCAGGCAAGCACGGCTTTATGATTGGCTCCGGCGGCCTCGAGGTTCTGCGGGGTAACCACGTCGTGGACCGCGACAGCTACATTATCGCTGTACGAACTTCCGGTCGAGGTTCCCGGAGTCCTTACATTCACCGAAGCAATATCGGTTACCGGGGAGGCAAATGAATGATTCCCGTAATACTCGCCATTGATAAACAGATCGGCCGTATTAGCTTTTACATCGGCCACATACTTGACGTTATACCATGTGTTTGCCTTGAGTGCATTGAAATTGCCGACTTTGAACGAAAGAGCCGTCTTCCCGCTGCTGTCCAGCAATTCCAGGGTGTAGGAATCGCCCATGATTTTTGGCTGCATAAAATCAGCGGTGGCACTTACTCCTTTTTGGGAAGCGGCTGTAATAGGTGTAAACGGTCTGTTAAAGCCTCCGCGCCTCGCATTGCTGTCATTGACCCAAAGAACATTGCTGTCATTACCTGCAACGGCACCCGATATGTTGCCATAGGTGTTGGTAAGGTGTTTGTTGCTGATAACAGTTGCATTATTGGTGCTGTCGAACGCTGATGGTGTGTTAGAGCCCACTGGCTCGATATATCCTTCTGGTCCGGCTCCGAGCGGACTGTCTTCAAAATTGTCACTGAAAAGGTAGGCTCCCGGAGTTCCTGCGGCTTCCTCTGAAGGTCCACTTTCCCCTGAATCGTTGGAAGCACTGACAACATAAAAATAAGTATTGCCATTTGTGACACTAGTGTCGGTATAGTTGGTTTCGGAAACGCTTTCAATTTTGGTGTAATGGCCTCCCGAAGCAAGGCTGCGTTTCACGGTGTACGAATTGGCACCTTCTGCAGCGTTCCATTCAAGGTATACCTTACCAGTGCTTCCCTCGGCAGTTAAGCCTGAAGGAGCTAAAGCAGAAGCAGCGGCGTTGAAACCGGGAATATAAGCCGTCAGCAAAAGAACGCAAAGCAGCAGGCGAAGAGCCTTTATCATCCCTTTCCTTTCCTCCTTAAGTTTCAATTGGTTACATCCTCCTTTGCAAAATGTAAAAGATGGCACGTTCCCTGCAGGGTGAAATTGCAGAGAACAGGCGTGACCCGATTGTACAGATAATTCAGTCTACTTTCTATCATCATTTTTAAGATGATTGTTTAGTATTTTAAGAACTTGGCGGTTCCTGAAGAACCGAGGAAAAGGCATAGATTACTGTATCCATGCCTTCGGTTACAAGATGTCACTGCTCATGCTGGCAATTGAACTTATTAATGATTTAGGCAAATGAAAATGAAAAAAAGGGAACCCTATGTTACAAAAGGAACATCAAGGAAAGCGGTGATGGTCATTCAGTTGCGAATTTTAACATTCAACATCCACCATGGAAGAGGGTTAGACCGTAAAGTGGATTTGAATAGAATAAGCAAGGTAATCCGTTCGGCTGACCCGGATATTGTCGGGCTTAATGAGGTAGATAAACAATATTCCAAACGCAGCGAATTTGTAGATCAAGCAGCTTGGCTTGCAGAAAAGCTGGATATGGAGCATGTTTTTGGACCAGCAATTACACTTGAGAGCCAGGGAAACCGCCAATATGGAAACGCCATTCTCTCGCGGTATCCGATTATAAAAAGCCGCAACCACCCATTTGACTTTTTGCCAAAGGTGGTAGAAGACCGGTCCCTGCTGGAAGCAGAAATCGAGATTGGCGGCAAGCCACTTTCCCTGTATGTGGCCCATTTAAGCTTCGCCCCTTTTCTTCATCGCAAACAAACCGAATATATTTTAGGAAAGGCAGCTGTGGCCAATAAAAGGTCGATCGTGATGGGCGATTGGAACATGAGGCCAAACTCAAAAAGCTGGAAATTAGCGGCCAGCTATATGCAGGACACCAACAAAGCTCAGGAAAGGAACCTGACCTATCCGGCCAAGAATTCCAGGGTAAAGCTGGATTATATATTTGTCAGCAAGGAAACTGAGGTGGTGAGCGCCGAAACGATTCTGGTTGACCCATCAGCTTCTGATCACCTCCCTTTATTGGCTGTTGTTGAGGTTTAGCATGGAGTGTTTCACGGGATAATTAAGGCCGCACAGGACCAACATAATCAAGAGGTGATTAAGATGAAAAAATACACAGCAGCAGGTACAGATATTGAAGCCGTAAAAGCGAGAAATGCCAACTCGGGGATGTCTTATAACGAAGCAAAAGCGTTTATGGCGCGGACCACAGGAGGACATGGCACCGCCAAATATAGCAGCACCGATATCGAAGCAGTAAAAAAAGAAATCCACCAGGAAAAACACACGTGACGGGGTCAGGCACCCTTTACCACATTAACGCACAGCGGGTCAGGCACGCTTTAGTTAAATAAAGCGCGCCCCCGCACCAACTTTATTTACTGTTCAAGGGCAGAGCTACGTCTCTGGTGTCATTCTTTGGTGAATTTACGAGGGTTGAAATTTCGTATGCCTTCATCTCCCCCGCATCATATGGAACAAGGAGAGGCTTCAAAAGAGCTGGCTCCTCCACGGAAGGGTCAAGCCAGATTTGCTGCTGGTCTTTTCCGAGGATCACAGGCATCCGGTCATGCACATCCTCGACAAGCGCATTGGCTTCGGTGGTGATGATCGTGCACGAATGAATGGGTTCCCTACCGTTCTTCCAGGTTTCCCACAGCCCGGCAAACGCAAAAGGCTGTTCATCCTTCATCATAAACCGGAATGGCTGTTTATCCTTCCCGATTCGTTTCCATTCGTAAAATCCGTCGGCAAGAATGAGGCAGCGGCGCTTTTTCAGCGGGCCCTTAAAACTCGCTTTTTGCTCAATGGTTTCCGCTCTTGCGTTGATCATTTTATAGCCTATTTTTTCATCCTCTGCCCAAAAAGGAATCAAGCCCCAGCGCAGCATGGCTCCTTTGCGTCCTCCGTCCTTTCCCGGAGCGACAGCAAGCACCTGCTGGCTCGGCGCCACATTAAAGCGAGGATCCCATTCTCCGGCAAATTCAAATCCGAATTGCTGCATCAGCTGTTCCACATCTTCAAAAAGAGAAAACCGGCCGCACATCATACAACCTCCTTCCTTCTCTCCTTCTTTTATACCACTTTATCAGCATTTATAAAATGCAAAGGGACGGTTCTCTCTGCTTCCTTGAAAAAGGAAGCAGGAGAACCGTCCCTATGTTTTAAACCAGCACGCCTTCTTGATACTTTTTATAAAGGGTTGGCCAATAGTCTTTATTGGCTTCAATTAGATCATCAAGTATTTTCTTGGCGACGATGGCGGAAGGAATCGTTTTGTTAAGGGTAAAGGCCTGCAGAGCTTTTTCATAGGAGCCTTCCGTGATGGCTTCTACGAGAATCTTTTCGGATGCCAGCTGCTGGTCAATCATCGCTTTATGGAAATATGGGATTTCTCCTACATATTCAGGAACAGGACCTTTGCTGGTAATCAATGCCGGTACTTCAATCATCGAATCAGCTGGCAGGTTTGGAATACTTCCGTTATTTTCAACCATGACCAGATAGCGCTTGGCTAGATTCTGGGCAATGGAGACCGTTACGTCGACGATGAAAATTCCGTGGACTCCGACATGGAAGGCATCCTCGAGAATGCCAGTATCTTCGTACTTCCTTACTGTTTCAAACAGAGATTTTTCCCGGCCGTCCATAACTTCATTGGCACGAGTATATTCCTTGTTTGAATTCTCGACAATATAGTCTGGCAGCAAATAGTATTGCAGATACGGATTAGGAATGTAATCCGGGAAGAAATCCATCAGCGGTTTGATATTTTTAAAGGTTTTGATCCAGGAAGAATCCGCATGGCGATAGTCAATTTTGGAGATATCCTCTGTCAGCAGACCGTACTTGCTGATATGTTCGCGAAGCTCCGGCAAACGGTCCACCCCATCCACTTCGACTTTTGTGAACCAGCCGAAGTGGTTCAGACCAAAGTAGTCGACAACAAGGTCTTCACGGTCAACTCCAAGAATTCCAGCCATGTTCCTCATGGTTGCCACCGGCATATCGCAAATATTGATAACCTTCGCCTGTGGACGGAGTTTGCGGACACCTTCCGCCACGATGGAGGCAGGATTGGAGTAATTGACAATCCAGCAGCTTTCCTTCGCGTATTTCTCCACATAATCGATGAGCTCAACCATTGGGAAGATGGTTCTCAGTCCATATGCCAGTCCGCCTGGGCCGCATGTTTCCTGGCCGACAACATCATGAGATAAAGGGATTTTTTCATCCAGTTCCCTCATCGCATATTTGCCGACACGCATTTGGGCAAAAACGAAGTCTGCATCTTCAAAGGCTGTTTCCGGGTCTGTTGTATCAATCACTTTAATGGAATCACTGTACTCGGCAATCACCGCTTTGGCGGCAACGACCACCTTGGATTGACGTTCACCATCGATATCGTAAAATCTTATTTCCGACAATGGCAGGTCCTCCAGCCGGTCCATCAGACTTCTCACAATTCCCGGAGTATAAGTGCTTCCGCCGCCTGCAATCGCTAATTTATATGTTTTCATAGTTTAGTCCTCCCAATCTTTTATCGACCTGGTCCCGAACCGACTTTACATTTAATCCATAAACAACCTGAACATTGTTTCCTGACTTGATAACTCCTTTTGAGCCAGTCTCCTTCAGCACTTCTTCATTGACCGCCTCAGGGTTCTTGAGAACCAGCCTTAACCTCGTATAACAGTTATCCACACTTTCAATATTTTCACTGCCGCCCAGCGCCGTTACAATGGTTTCACCAAGCGGGGACGAGTTTGTTCCTGGAGCTGCCGCCGTACCGCTTTTAGCTGTGCCTGCAGCTGCCGGTTTAAGCGAAACTGCTGCTCCTTCCTCACGCCCTGGAGTTTTCAGGTTCATTTTTAAAATCAGGAACCTGAAGATGATAAAGTAGGCAGCAAACATAATCAATCCGACGAGGATGAACATAGGCCAGTTGGATTTTGTGGTTCCAAGCGGCAGATTGTAGAGCAGGAAGTCAATAACCCCATTCGCGCCGATGGCATGGACCCCAAAGATATTCAGAAGCATCATGCCCGTTCCTGCGAGCACCGCATGGAGCACAAACAGGATTGGTGCCGTGAACAGGAAAGCAAATTCCAGTGGTTCAGTGACACCCAAAAGAAAGGATGTAAACGCCGCTGGAACCAGGATGGCCTTCGCCATTGCCTTCTTCTCTTTTTTAGCGGTCACGTACATCGCAAGGGCCGCACCCATCAGACCAAACATTTTTGCGAGGCCGCGTGCATCCCAGTTGACTGTGCTGCTTAGCACCGCAACACTTGGGTCGGCCATTTCAGCAAAGTAAATATTTCTCGCACCATGAATCGTTTCGCCGGCAATTGTCGCCGTTCCCCCCAGCTCCGTGTATAGGAACGGGGTGTACACGAGATGGTGAAGACCAGTTGGTATCAGGATTCGCTCCATGAATCCATAAATGAGGAAACCGGCATTGCCAAGGCTTCTGATTCCATTTGCCATCGCGGTAATTCCGTTCTGGGCAATCGGCCAGAACTCAGCCGCAAGCGCACCCAGGATCATCGCGCTTGGGATCGCCAGGATGGCGACAAACCGGTGTCCGGAGTAGATGGACAGCACACCTTTAAACTCTGTATCACAATATTTGTTATGAAGAATGCCCACCAGCGCACCGATTAAAATTCCGGCGAACACGCCCATTTCGAGCACCTGGACATTGAGTACAGTCGATTGTCCCGAAAGCTGCATCGCCTCGGCAGGCACCAGCCGCTCGGAAAGCTTAAGGACCTGATGCATGGCGTTGATGAAATGACAAAGGTAACGAGTCCTGTTAAGGCGGCGTAGCCTTTATCCTTTTTTGCCAGGCCGATTGGAATCCCCACCGCGAAAACGAGCGCAAGGTTTTGCAGAATCGACACAGCTGAGGATGAAATAAACTTTCCGAAATTTTGAATTGCCGGGTTTTCCATTAGCGGAACGTATTGTGCCAGGTTGCCGTTCCCGAATACGTTGCCAAAAGCAATAAACAAACCGATAATCGGCAAAATTAAAATGGGTGCAAACAAGGACTTTCCAAATAGCTGGAGACCATTCACCACTTTTTTCATGTGCAGCCTTCCTCTCTCCTGAAGTAAACGTTATCATATGAATTACATTTCAAAGTATAGCCCGGTTTCCCAGGCTGCGGAAGAGGATCCGGCGTTTCTGTACATTGTCAACAAATAAAGTAACATGTTACAGGAACCTAATATTCTTTGATGATCCCCTGCTTAACCGCAAGAATCAGGATGATATCAATCAGCATGAACATATTCGATTCAAACGAGGTAACCTGGAATTCCTGCTGCGACTCGATGGTGGGGTCCAGGACTGTGAAAACAATGTCAGCCATCCCTGCCGTGGTGCTTTTGCTGTTACCTGTAAAAAGGATGGTCTTGATCCCCTTCTCCTTCGCGATGCGGACTTTTTCAATCACCTTCCCTGTTTCACCAGACCGTGAAAAGATGATCAATAATCCATATTTCTGGATATTATTGAAGAAAATCGCCCTGCTGTCACTTGTACTTGTGTTTGACACATAATAGCCGAACAGCTCCAGTTTCTTGGCCAAGTAATTGGAAAACAGCGTCGAAAAACCGGCTCCATAAAAATAAATCATTTTGTGCTGCGCGATTTCCGTCAGGAAGTCCTGGATGCTTTTCTCATCGATGGACTTGAATGTTGTGCGAAAATGATTGATGAACTCACTCAAGGCGTCTTCCATTGGCTGATGAATCTCAGTAATTTTGCCGGTATCCGAATCAACCGCTTGTTTTACCTTCAGGCTTAAATTGTATATAAACTCACTATAGCCGCTAAACCCCAGCTTCTTGCACAGGCGGATAATGGAAGTGGTGGAGACAAACAGCTCATCTGCCGCTTTCCGGATGCTCAACTGCTCGTTTTCGAACTTCTTCTGAATTAAAAAAGCTAGAATATCTTTTTCCGCATCACTTAAATCATGGTCACTGCTGTAATCCAGGAAAATCTTCTCTGTTTTTTTCATACTCATTCCTCTTTGCTTCTTTAAGTTTTATTTAGTATAAAATAGAGCCTGCAACAAAGAAAGCATGTGGACGGTTCAAAAAAGCGCTCCTGTCCCACAACGTAAAAAAGAACGATTCCCCTCGCTTCCCGAAAGAAGCAGGAGAACCGTCCCCATGTTTTACAGCATTCTTTTAATTTTCTTTTCAATTTCTTCGACTGAGGCATTCAATGTGATTGCCAGTTCTTTGAACAAGATTCCCTGGATGGTGATTAACAGCTTGCGCTCTTGTTCGTACAGTTTCTTGCCGTCCTTTTTGTACTCGAGCTCTTTCCGCATAAGCGTATTGGCCGTTTTAGCTATATCCATCCGGTCCCCGGCTTTTGCGATGGTATTGTACTTCAAGGCCCGTTGCTTGACATCGGCTATCCAGGGAATTCCCGGCTTGCTGAAGGACTGGATAATTTCCAGTGCCTCTTTCTTGTCGAGTGCCTTGAGCATGACGACTTTATCATTATTTACCGGACTGCTGATGGTTAAATTTGACTCCCCTAACGGATGCATCACATAATAGGTCCTGGTGACATCCGCAATCGTTTTTTCACATATATCATCAATTTTACATAATCCATGGACAGAATAGGTAATCACATCGCCAACTTTAAACATCATCCATATCCCCTTTTCTGCATATATGTCAACTTGGTTTACAAATTAGTATAACCTATTTAAACAATTTTGTCAACTTCGTTGACAATCTACCATCCCTTTTGTATAGTAAAAGCAAAAAAAGAGGGAAAGGAGTGGAAAGGTTGAATCCTGAATGGCAAGACCTAGATTTTATTGACCTGATCAGCGAGCGTCACCTGCAGCTGCGCGAGATAACGGAAAAATTGTGGAACGAAACACGCAATATTTACATATCGAATTCAGAATGGTTCATCATGTCAAGAATTTATAAAAAGAAACCAACCATTGCGCATGTGACGAAAAGTGTGGATATTTCCAGGCAAGCGACACACAAATTCATCAGAAGGCTTGAAGCTAAAGGCTTAGTGGAAATCAGCTCCCTGGAGAATAACAAAAAAGATAAATGCATCCAGCTGACCCCGCTGGGTGAGGAATGCTATGAAAAGAATGAATCGTTAAAAGCAGGAATCGAACAGCAAATTGCTGCTAAAATCGGAGCAGACAAATTGGAGCTTCTCAGGGAAATTTTGACGTCCGACTGGGGTTTGGAAGATGAATGAGCCGAACAGGAATGTGGGGGTTCTGGAGCGCCCTGTTGAAGGGGAACTCGTATTGATAAAGGCCATCCCGCCTGAAGCCAAAGCAGAGATGGAACCAGAGGATTTCTTTTATTTAAAAGGCTTTGAAAACAAGAAAGGCACCATCACGGAAGTAATCGAAAGCCATACTGGCATCTGTTCGTACAGGGTGGATTTTAATGAAAGCCTTTTCGGTTATTTTTATGAGGGTGATTTTTTCTGCATTTCAAACGGTAATTAAAAAAGCCAGATGGGTTCCGCAAGCGGAAACTATCTGGCTTTCATTCATTCCTGAAGCAGGAGAACCGTCCCTATACATCAAGGTTTCGGACGTAGATGGCGTTTTCTTCGATGAATTGGCGGCGTGGTTCGACTTCGTCTCCCATCAGCATTTCAAATACTTCGTCGGCGTCCATGGCATCCTGCAGGCTGACCTGCAGCAGAGTCCTGGTGGCCGGATTCATGGTTGTCTCCCAAAGCTGTTCGGGATTCATCTCCCCCAGCCCTTTATAACGCTGCAGCCCTGGTTTGGGTGAGCTTGGCAGCGCGGCCATAATCGTTTCGAGCTCCCGGTCATTATAAGCATATGTGATGTTTTTGCCCTGCTGTATTTTATACAGCGGCGGCTGGGCGATATACACATAGCCATTCTCGATAAAAGGCCTCATAAACCGGTAGAAAAAGGTTAGCATCAGCGTGCGGATATGGGCACCATCGACATCGGCATCGGTCATGATGATGATTTTGTGGTAACGTGCCTTCCCCAGATCAAAGTTTTCACCAATCCCGCTTCCAAATGCCTTGATCATCGTTCCAATTTCGGCATTGTGCAGGATCCGGTCCATACTTGCCTTTTCGACATTGAGAATTTTCCCCCGCAGCGGCAATATCGCCTGAAAATGCCGGTCACGGCCCTGTTTCGCCGACCCACCGGCCGAGTTGCCCTCAACGATATAAATTTCACTGATGCTGGCATCCTTGGAAGAACAGTCCGCAAGCTTGCCGGGAAGCGTAGAAACCTCAAGGGCACTCTTCCTCCTCGTCAATTCACGCGCCCGCTTGGCTGCGAGCCTCGCTTTGGAGGCGACCAGGCTTTTATTGGCGATCGTCTTCGCTGCTGTTGGATTTTCCAATAAAAACTTTTCCAGTTTTTCCGCAAGAATAGACTCGGTGATGGTCCTAACCTCCGAGTTGCCCAGTTTCGTTTTCGTCTGCCCTTCAAACTGCGGATCCGGATGCTTCACCGAAACCACGGCTGTCAGCCCTTCCCGGACATCTTCGCCGGAGAAGTTGCCTTCATTCTCTTTTATGAGCCCGCTCTTCCTGCCATATTCATTGATCATCCTTGTCAGGGCCGTTTTAAATCCGGACTCGTGCGTGCCGCCCTCGTATGTGTGGATATTATTCGCAAACGAATAGATGACGCTTGCAAATCCCTCCGTATATTGCAGCGCAATTTCCAAGGAAATTCCTTCCCGGTTTCCTTCGATAAAAATCGGCTCCTGATGAAGGACTCCCTGGCCAGTGTTTAAATGTTCCACATAGGAAATAATGCCGCCCTCATATAAATATTCATTTTCTTTTCCCTCACCGCGTTTGTCGTGGATGGAAATGGAAATACCCTTGTTCAAAAAGGCGAGCTCCTGCAAGCGGGTAGCAAGGGTATCGTAGTCATATTCAAGGGTTTCAGTGAAAATTTCCCCGTCCGGCACAAAATGGATCGTTGTTCCCGTCCGATCCGTTTCGCCAATAACCGCCAATTCTCCCTGCGGTATGCCGCGCGAAAACATTTGGTGGTGAATCTTCCCGTCGCGATGGACATAGACCTCCAGCTGCGAGGAGAGCGCGTTGACAACCGAGGCCCCGACTCCGTGCAGGCCCCCGGAAACTTTGTACCCGCCGCCGCCAAATTTGCCTCCGGCATGGAGCACCGTCAAAATCACCTCTACTGCCGGCCTGCCCTCTTTTTCATGGATGCCGACGGGGATTCCCCGGCCATTGTCACTCACGGTAATGCTGCTGTCCGGCTCAATCGTTACACTGATTTTATCGCAATACCCTGCAAGGGCTTCATCCACACTGTTGTCAACGATTTCCCACACGAGGTGGTGAAGGCCCTTTGCCGAGGTCGAGCCTATATACATACCCGGCCGCTTCCGGACCGCTTCGAGTCCCTCCAGAACCTGGATCTGGTCGGCTTCATATGCTTGTTTTTGCTGTTCCACTTGAACCATTCTCTTGTGATCCCCTTCTCTTTGGTAGTCTAAGAGTTATATCTGAATCACCTTTACTCACTGGTATTCGAGATGTTCTCCCTATTTAAATAGTCAACCAGGTTGACTATTTAAATGTAAAGAAAAACAGCAATTTTGTCAATCTGGTTGACGAATCGCAGGAACGGTTCTGCTGCTTCATTTCAAATTAAAAAATGCCTGTCACCACAGTTATTTGGCAATAGCCATAAGGTGACAGACATAATATCCTCCCTTATTCCTGCTTCTCCTTAAAAACCCTCCGAAAAACACCCTTTGCCTTGTCCATCGACACGCCTTCAATAAAATAGGCGATAGCCGCTTCGGACAGGGCCAATGTTCCTGCGGTCGCTACCACTCCGGAGATAATGTGGCCACCGACAGGAATCACTTTCAGAAGCTGTCTGGCCGCTTCCCTTAAGGCAAACCCAGCCGCAACGTTGGCTCCGAGGGCACTCAGAAATTCCCTGATTCCTTGTTTGTCCAGCTTTTTTCCACCAATCAGGCCGATGGCGGTAATCATCGCCATCTGCATCCCGGTGATGACGGGGATGTCGGCTATGGGAATGGGACTGGCCCCAATCGCCCCCGTTGCCCCGGAAACGCTTTTCCCTATTTTCCGGGCGAGTTTTTTTTGGACTGATTTCAGCTTGGACAACTGGGCAAGTTTTAACTGCGCTTCGTTTGGAAGCTGCTCAATCAGGTAATCCAGCAGGACATCGATATTCCAGCGAACGTCATAAACGATCTTCCCATCATCGAATTCCATATAGCTGCTCACCGGAATCACCTGGACAGGTTCGGAAACATAGTCCCGCAATTTTACAGCCAAGACTTCAACAGCGTCGGCCATATTCTTCTGTTTTACCGGATGGTCAAACGGCGGCTGCTGTGCCGACTTGGGACTCAGTTCATCCACCTGGGTGACTATCCCCACAATCGGCACATCATACTGATGCTCGTTTTGAATCATAGTTTTCAACTGGGATAATTGCTGCAGGTCTTCATCAATCCTGGAGCTCACTTCTTTTGCTTTGCATAAAAACAAAATGGCATCCGGACATTGTTCTTTTATGGAAGCTTGTACCTCTTCCATCGCAGAGGCATATGAAAAACCTTCTTCCGGATTGTCTGCCTCCCCCAGGCCCCTCGTATCGAGGATTTCAAGATTTCCGGACTCCGACGTGAACTCATGCCACTTTCCCATACCGGTCTGCGCTTTTACATCCCCGACTTCGGCCCGCATTTCCCCAAAGATCGCATTGATCAGGCTCGATTTTCCGGCACCCCTTCTTCCCACAATCGCAATCCTGGCAGGCCTGGCATCAAGGGTCAGCTCTTTTAGCTGTTCCAGCTCCCCCTTTATCTTCATTTTAATAGGCTCAGGCAAAACCGAACCCGCCAACCCATCATAAATCGATTTGATTAAATCACTTATCTGGTCACGTTTAATTTCTCCTGAATCACCCATAGTCTGCTGCCTCCTTCTCTCTGTATTCCATTTACCCTTACTATACCCCTTTGACAGGCAGGGAAAGCATGGGGACGGTTCTCGCGCATCATCCGCTTCGCAACCGGCAGCCAGCATTTCTTTCTGGCGGTTTATGCTAAAAAAACAGCCTATCCCATGGGTTAGGCTGTTCAAAATGAGGCAGGAGAACCGTCCCCCTGCTCTGCTAAACAAGATAGTCTTTGAGTTTTGGTTTTGGCTGGCCGAAGATTTCGGCTTCCAGTCTTCTCCCTGTTGGCGTTGCGGCCAGGCCGCCTTCGCCTGTTTCTCTCAGGGAAGATGGCATGGTTTGGCCGATGGCGTACATGGCGGCGATGACTTCATCGGCTGGAATCCGGCTGGTGATGCCGGCCAGGGCCATGTCGGCTGCTGTCAAGGCGTTGGACGCTCCCATTGCGTTCCGTTTAACGCATGGAACCTCGACCAGGCCTGCCACCGGATCACAAACAAGTCCGAGCATGTTCTTCAGCGAAATGGCCATTGCTTCTGCGGCCTGCTTCGGCGTTCCTCCTGCCATTTCCACAATCGATGCTGCGGCCATGCCGGCTGCCGATCCAACCTCGGCCTGGCAGCCGCCAGCTGCTCCCGCAACCGTCGCATTATTGGCAATGACGAAACCGAAGGCTGCTGCTGTAAATAAATATTCAATCATATCCTGGCGGGTGGGGTTGAGCTGTTCCTTCACCGCAAACAAAGTACCTGGAACGACTCCTGCCGACCCTGCTGTCGGCGTGGCGCAGATGACACCCATCGCGGCATTTACTTCATTGGTGGCCATCGCCTTGCTGACCGCATCCAATAAGAGCGGGCCGGAAAGGGCCTTGCCGCTTTTTATATAGTTTTGGAGCAGGACGGCATCTCCGCCAGTGAGTCCTGTTTGGGATTTCACTCCCTGAAGGCCGCGTTCCACTGCCTGTTCCATCACTTGCAGATTATTGTCCATTTTCGCGATGATATCCTCACGAGACAGCCCCGTCACTTCCACTTCCTGCTGAATCATGATTTCCGCTATTTTCACCTGCTTTTGTTCTGCCAGCGAAACAAGTTCCGCTACATTTCGAAACATTGCGTTTCCTCCCGATGATACATATTTCCATTGCTCTATAAAACTTGTGCTCTATTATTAATCAACGATTTTAATAACCCTGTTTACATTGGAAAGCTTTCGCAGTTCCTCAAGGACATCCTCATCAATCCGCTGGTCCACTTCAATAATCATAATCGCTGTTTCGCCCTTTTCCTTGCGGGCAACTTCCATATGGCCAATATTAATTTCATATTTTGACAAAACGGAAGTGACGAATGATATGACCCCAAATCGGTCCTGGTGGAAAACGAGGATGGCCGGATCACCAGACAGTTTCAGCTGGAAGGAATTGATCTCCTTGATTTCAATCGTGCCGCCCCCAATCGAGATTCCGACAACTTCCATCTCGCTGTCATCATCGTACAGTTTCAGTTTCACCGTATTCGGATGATCCGGCACGGCTTCCTCCGGCCGGAAAACAACCTCCATCCCTGCTTTTTCTGCGATTGCCAAGGAATCCCTGATTCTTTCGTCGAACGTGTCGAAATCGAGCAGGCCTGCAACAAGCGCCAAATCGGTACCGTGGCCTTTATATGTTTTGGCAAACGATCCGTAAAGGGATATGACGACTCTTTTAGGCTGTTTTTCGAATAAATTGCGGGCAACCCGCCCAATCCGTGCAGCTCCCGCCGTATGGGAGCTGGAAGGTCCGATCATCACCGGACCAATAATATCAAAAGCAGAACGATATTTCATTTTATAACTCTCCTTTAACACTCTATCTTAGCGCAACTATGCGGCTTTTTCCACAGCTTCGTTGTTTTCAAGCTCTGCCACTTTTTTGATTTTATAATTTTTAAAGACCATTGAGCCAAGGAATCCGGCGATTGCACTGACAGCAGCGCAGGACAAGGCCACGATCGTTACTTTTACCGGGTCATTAAAGCCGTACATAACCGCAAGGCCGGCAATTGGAGTAGCCGTTCCCGTCGCATTGTTGATTAAGCCGGATAAGGCAATGATGACACCTGAGGCTGCCCCGCCGATAAAGTTGGTCGCATACACCGGAACCGGGTTCGCTGAAATGATATGGGCCTGGGTCAAAGGCTCAATCGCAACGGAAATCGTCGTTTTGCGGTCACCAAATTTCATGCGGTCAAACAGGACATAGTTCATAAACGATGAACCGAAGACAGCGAGGGCTCCAATCGCCATTGGTACGCCTGTCAGTCCAAGCATCGCTGTCAGCGCCATTGAACTTAGCGGGGCCGTCGCAACAACCGTAATGACTCCGCCCAGGATAATTCCCATCAGGACAGGATTGCTGTTGGCCGTCTCTGTGATGATTCCGCCGATATTCAAGAGAGTGGCATTCACCACAGGTGTCATGATTTCTCCAATGAAACGAACCAGCGGGGCACATATGACGATGATGACAATCAAATCCAGCCCGCCAGGAACCTTTCTCTCAATATATTTTACCAGAAAGGCGACCAGATATCCGGCAATGAATCCTGGAAGAAGGCCAAGGCCGGCAACACTTACTCCAAGCAAGAGCGCATAAACAGGTGAAGCACCAACAGCAAGAGCCACAAGAGCTGCTGCAGCTACACCGCCCATTCCGCCAGCAGCGCTTCCAACTTCACCAAGAAATTCAAATCCCAGTAAATCTCCCCCTACATATAATTGGAAAGCCTCTACAAGGAAAGCCGCGCACGCTGCCCCAGCAAGCGCCGCCATTGCTTTCGATCCTTTTGGTGCTTTATAGCTGAAAAGAGTGAATCCTGCTAAAACCAGTAATAACAATGAAGTCCCTTTTAGTATTTCCATGATAATTCCCCTCGAATTTTAGTATATTGGTATAGTTTATTTTCAGACTATTCCTGCATCTGGTATTCATTTTGAGTCCTGATTTTTTGAAGGTAGTTATAGATGGTAAACTTTGAAACACCAAGAACACTAGCCAAGTATTCTGTCGATCCCTTGATCAGGAACGCGCCCTTCTCTTCGAGTAATCTTACGCATTCCACTTTTTCTTCCAGGAGCAAATGTGCAGGGGCTTTTTTAAAACCGGATACAACCTGATCAACCATATCATGGATGACTTCCTGAACGGTGGTATGGAAGTTTTCAGCCTTTGCCTGGCTCGGATCAACCCCAAGAAATTCCTCCATATCATTGGTGAAAAGCAGCATTTGGGTGACATCGTAGTTAATGCAAAGTGCGCCAATGACCTTTTCCTCACTGTCTCTTAAAAATACGGTGGACGATTTCATAACGGTGCCATTTCGGGCGGAAGTTTTATAATTTGGGATATCCTGAATGTCCGCAGGGCCCTTCCTGAGCTCCGTCAGCACCAAATCAGTAATGGGTGCCCCTACCTTTCTGCCTGTCACATTTCCCGCCAGATAAACAAGCGAATGTTTCAAATCTGTAAAGTCATGGACGGCCACCTCGCACCTGCTTCCAAACATTTTCACCAGCATATCAGCCGTCCGTTTTGCCAGGCTGAATATTTGGGCATTGAGATCAGCCTCCATCCTTTCCGCCTCCTCTGTAAACGTTTTCAAATAGTTTCAAAAAAAAGATAAATGAGATAATAGTGTTACGAAAATATTATTATATGAATAACTTTTTTCGCATAGCCATCATACCACCCCCCACACAATATTTCAAATAAAATTTTAATGGTTACAAAAAAATTTTAATAGTCTCATTTCATTATATAAAGCGGAATAAACAAAGGAACCCCTTCCGCTTTGAAATCCGCTGCAAATTGGCTACTATATAATTAGATCAAATTGTGACAGGAGGATTAGCGATGCAATTAACCGTTTATTTAGCAGGGGAAATTCACAGCAATTGGAGAGAGGAAATTAAGACAAAGGCCGAAGAAAGGAAGCTTTCATTAACCTTTGTTTCTCCGCAAACCAACCATGACCGATCCGACAATGTCGGCGAGGACATTCTTGGCAAGCAGCCGGGCAGCTTATATAAAGATGATGCTGCATCGGACATTAACAACTTCAGGACACAGGTGCTGATGCAGAAATCCGATATCGTCATAGCCTTATTTGGCGAAAAATACAAGCAGTGGAATACGGCAATGGATGCCAGCACGGCGATTGCCATGAACAAACCGACGATTATCATCCGGCCCGAATCATTGATCCACCCTTTAAAAGAGCTTTCCAATAAGGCCAATGTGACGGTTGAAAGTGTCGACCAGGCCTTGGATGTCATCGGTTATATTTATGAATAGCCTCCCATTAAGCCGGGAGAAGGCAAAATGCCTTCTCCCGGCTTCTTTATATCCTTCCCCTTATACTTAGCCCATCCCTCTCCTTAGTTCATTCGGCAAATAAACTAAGTTTTCAATTCTTTGGGTGGAGATGTTATAATGGTTCTAGGTGGAAAAGCCTATATCATGTGATGAATATGATAAAAAATGATGTTCACTTTGGTGAAGTTTACCTACTTGTAACCGCTGTCAACTTTTCACGTTGTTGCAATAACAGAACAATTCCAATGAAAGGGAAACAACTATGCTGAATTCACTTAAAAAATGGAATACCCTTCGCAACCAGCTTCTGTTTATCTTTTTACTGGTTATGATCATCGTGCTGCTGATTGTCAGTTTGCTTACATTAAGGCAAGTTTCTTCTTTATTGAAAAGCAATGCTGAAAAACAAATCCAGCAGGTGGCGATTGAAGCGAACGGCCGCATGGAATCCCTTTACGAACAGGTGAACATGGCGGCAAAGCTTGTGATGACCGATGAAGAAGTTGAACAGGCTTTAACCGATATTTATGACGGCAAAGAGATCACCTTCCTGGAGCGCCAAGAACTGATGGGCCGGGTGAACAGAATTATGGGCAATACAGACGGGATCTTTGGGTTTCAGCTGTTTTCAGCTCAGGAGCAGCGCATTATCCCGCTTGATGATGACCCGCTAATTAACCGTATCGACAAAAAGTGGATTGCCGAGGCCAATCTCGCCAAAGGAAGAATGGTTTGGATTGGCGACGATCCCAACGATAAAAATAACTTCCTGGCTATCCGGAGGGTTAGCTTGATGGAGCGGCAATTCAGGAATGGCGGGTATCTTTTGATCAGCATAAACCGCGATCATTTTACCTTTGCCAACGAAACGTATGATAACGACCAATATTCAATCCTGCTCGATTCGGACCAGAACCCAATCATCCAAAATTATCCCGGAGATATCACTAGCATTATTGAAAGCAATGAAACTACGGTTCAATTAAATCAGCGTGACTACATGGTCACAAAACAGGTTTCCAAACTGACCGGCTGGACAGTCCTGATTTTGACTCCGGTAAGCGAGCTGACAGAAGGAATATCCGCCATCAGGACCGGAATTATTTTGACCGGGATTGCCGGGGCCTTTATTTTCACGATATTCTCCTATTTCCTGTCAACCATCATCACAAGACCGATCCTGAGGTTGACTAAAACCATGCAGCGTGCAGGAGAAGGTTCGTTAACATTGAATCCCAGTGTTTCGTCAGTCAATGAAATCAATGAACTAAACAGCACTTATAATCAGCTTGTAAAAGAAACCAACCATCTCATCCAGATGGTCTACCAAAAGGAAATTCTCCGGAGCCACAGTGAATTGAAGGCCCTGCAGGCGCAAATCAATCCGCATTTTCTCTTTAATACACTGGATGCCCTGCATTGGTCGCTGGAGGAAAAAGACGAAGAAGAATTGGCCGAACTGGTTGTCGCCATGTCCGATTTGTTCCGCTATACCATCACAAAGGAAACCGATGATGACTGGGTGTATTTAAAAGATGAAATCAAGCATATCGGCGATTATATGGAAATCATGGAGATGCGTTTTGGCGACCGGCTGCAATGGCATGTCTCCGTACCGGAAGAATATGAGCAGATAAGGATACCAAAGCTGATCATCCAGCCGCTGGTCGAAAATGCCATTCTCCACGGAGCCGGCAAAAAAGCCGGAAGCTGCATGATCTCAGTAACCGTTGAACCTGTCAGACAAGACAGCAGGGATAGAATCAGAATCACTGTCCGCGATGACGGTTCCGGAATGGATCAGGAGCGGCTTGAATGGATTCGGAATTCAATGAAAACGGGAGGCACTTCATCAGCAAGCGGGAAAGGCATGGCCATTTCCAATGTCTATAAACGATTAAAACTGTATTACAAAGGCCTTACACATTCCGACTTATTGATTGAAAGTGAATTAAACAAAGGAACAAAAATATCGTTTGAACTACCGGTCGATGGAGGGGAATAAATGTTTACTAAAAATATTGTCATCGTGGACGATGAGCCAAGAACCAGGCAGGGCCTCCAGCGGGCACTCGAGAGCTGGAATAATGGGGAGTATGCAATTTTCACCGCTGAAAGCGGTGAGGAAGTCCTCAGGATTGCGGAGAATAAAAAGATTCACATTCTGTTCACCGACATACAGATGCCAGAGATGACCGGATTGCAGCTGTTAAAAGCGATTAAGGAAAAAGGCATGTCCCCTGTCGTGATTGTCATCTCGGCTTATTCCGAATTTGAATATGCCCAGGAAGCATTAAGGCTTGGCGTCGTGAACTATCTATTGAAGCCAATCGGCAAAAAGAAGCTGATTGAAGCCTTGGAGGAAGCCGTTAAGGTGTTCGAAAAGCAAGTAAGGTTGGGCATGATTGAAAAAGTGGTGGATGAGAAAATTGTGAATGCCAACACTAAAATCGATTCCACCAAAGACTCCATCCGCACAGCGATGGCATATATCGACCAGCATCTGAACGATGAATTAACGCTAAAAGACGTGGCTGCCCAGGTGCACCTGAACCCAAGTTATTTCAGTGTACTGTTCAAAGAGCAAGTGGAACTGAATTTCAGCGAATATGTGACAAGAAGGAGAATCCAGCGCGCCAAGGAATTGATTGTATCCACCAGGATGCCGATCAGTGAAATTGCCGAAGAAGTCGGCTATAAAACCTCGAAATACTTCATTAAGATCTTCAAGGAAATCGAGGGAATGACCCCCAGTGCCTACCGAAAAGACAGCCAATGAAAGGGTTTTCTAAAAATAGTAGTATTTTTCCCAATCGCAGGTGCCTTTTTAGAATATTCCCACGGTGATAGACTGTACTTGTAAGACAGAAACATACAAATATTAAGGGGGTACCAAACGGTGAAAAAGAAAGCGTTTACCGCTGTCATGTCAATGGCATTGGCAGGAAGTCTGGCTCTTGCAGGTTGTTCCTCATCTTCTGAAACATCAGGAGATTCAGGTTCAAACGGTGATAAAACCGTTGTCAAAATGATGCATTTGTGGCCTGAGGGAAGTGCCAATGCACAGTATTCAATCGTGGATGACATTATCAAAAATTACGAAAAAGAAAATCCTGATGTCGACATCCAAACTGAAATCCTGAACAATGAGCAGTACAAGGAAAAAATCAAGGTACTATCCGCTTCCAATGAGCTTCCAGATATCGGAATCACCTGGGCAGCTGGATACATGCAGCCATACGTAGATGGCAATATGTTTGCCCCACTGGACGATGTCCTTGAAGGCGGCCTGAAAGAGGAATTTGTTCCTGGAACCCTCGAAGCTTTTACGATGGAAGAGAAAACATACGGCCTCCCTCTTGAACTGAACATTGCACCTGTTTATTACAATAAAGAAATCTTTGAAAAGCATAACCTTGAAGTGCCGACAACATACGATGAGTTCTTGAATGTTGTTGAAACTCTTGAGAAAAATGGCGTGATTCCAATCACAGTCGGAAACAAAGACCGCTGGACAGGCTCTCTGTGGTACATGTACCTTGCCGACCGTATTGGCGGACCTGAAACTCTGAACAATGCAATTAACCGTACTGGAAGCTTTGAAGATCCTGCGCTTGTAAAAGCAGCTGAAGAAATCAAAAAACTTGTTGATATGAATGCATTTGTTAAAGGTTACAATGGTTTGTCCAATGATGAAGCGAAAGGCTACTTCATGAACGAACAAGCAGCTATGTATGTAATGGGAACATGGGAGCTTCCTAACTATACAACTAGCCCTGATGTTGCTGAGGAATTTAAAGAAAAAATCGGTTACTTCAAGTTCCCTACTTATGAAGGCGGAAAAGGAAACATCGACAGCTTTGTCGGCGGCCCTGGTGTTGGTCTGTTTGTCTCCGAAGCTTCCAAAGTGAAGGACGAATCAAAAGAATTTGTTTCTTACCTGGTTGAAGAATGGGGTAAGCGCTCCGTAACGGAAGCCGGTGTCATCCCAGCTACAAAAGTGGATACTGCCGGTACAGATCTTGCTCAAATGTACATTGATATCTTAGACGATTTAGGAAATGCGTCCAATATTACCCTTTATGCGGATGTTCAAATGTCTGCCCGCGTAGCGGATGTTCACTTGAACCAGATTCAGGCTTTATTTGGAGGACAGTCATCTCCTAAAGAGTTTGCCAAGACACAAGAAGAAGCTCTTGCTGCTGAGAAATAATTATTGACGGTAAGAGGGCATATTGCTGAAAATATGTCCTCTTTCTTATAAGGAAGGGGACTATCCAACATGAAAAATGTAATGTCGAATAAATTCGTGATCACCCTTTACACACTCCCGGCTTTGCTTCTCATCCTCGTTCTCATCTATATACCAGTTACGCTTTCAGGCTATTACGGGTTTATGGATTGGAGCGGCATGGGCGAGATGAAATTCATCGGCCTCGAAAACTACGCTACCCTCATCAAGGACAATATGTTCTGGACAAGCACATGGCATTCGCTTCAATTAGCCATCTTCTCAACGGCCAGCTTATTGCTTTATCTCGGGATTTCGCTTGTACTGGCTAGCAAAATTAAGGGTTCGGATCTATTGCGTAAAATCTATTTGATTCCAATGCTACTATCATCTGTCGCCATCGCCCAGCTTTGGATGAAAATCTTTGACCCATCCAACGGAATGCTCAACAAATTTCTTGGGTTTTTTGGGATTGAAAATACACCTATTTGGCTGGCAGATCCAAATGTTGCCCTTTATGCCATTTTTATCCCGATTATCTGGCAGTATGCCGGGTTTTACATCCTTATCTACTATGCAGCATTAAAAAATGTATCTGATGAAGTGATTGAAGCAGCGAAAATCGATGGTGCCAACGCTTGGCAAATCGCCTATAAAATTAAGCTTCCGCTTATTTCCGGCGTATTTAAAGTAACGATAATGCTTGCAGTGGTCGGATCATTGAAGTATTTTGACTTGATTTATGTTATGACTGGCGGCGGACCGAACGGAGCCAGTGAAGTAATTGCTTCCTACATGTACAAAGAAGCATTCAAATTGAACAACTTCGGCTACGGAAGTGCAATCGGCTTTGGGCTCCTTGTTATCTGTCTTCTGATGACTTGGTTAACTTCGAAACTAACGAAATCTAAAGATGATGATGTTCAATATTAAGGGGGATTGAAACAGATGAGTGAGGTTAGTACACAAAAGACAACAACGACCCTTTCAACATCCAGCGAAACAAAGAAATCTTTTTTGAACAAAATCGGCTATGGATTTCTTTATCTTATATTAGGAGCGTTTGCGGTCATTCAGATTTACCCGTTAATCTGGCTGGTGTTCTTTTCATTAAAAACCAATCAGGAAGTATTTGGCCAGTCTCCCTTCTCCCTGCCCCAAGATCCTCAATGGATCAACTATACAAAGGCATGGACGGCTGGGAATATCGGCCTGTACTTTTTCAACAGCGTCTGGATTACGGTACTGTCCGTCGTCTTGACGATTCTTCTCGCCAGTTTCGTGACGTTTGCTGTTACACGGATGCATTGGAAGTTAAGCGGTCTTGTTCTTGGGTTATTCCTGGTAGCTTATATGATTCCACTCCATTCCACTATCATCCCGTTGTTCAACATGTTTAACAATGCCGGCTTGATTGATCACCCAGCATCGATTGTTTTGTCTTACACGGCGTTTAACCTGCCGCTGACGATTATGATTTTACTCGGCTTTTATAAAACCTTCCCTCGGGAAATCGAAGAGGCGGCAGTTATGGATGGATGCTCGATTCACCGCATCTTCTTTCAAATCACCCTTCCGATGACACTGCCGGTTTTATCGACAACAGCGATCATCAACATGATTTACAACTGGAACGAATTCGTATTCGTAAACACCTTCATCAGTTCCGATAAGTTTAAAACCCTGACCGTCGGAATCAACAACTTCGTCGGACAGTATCTGACTGATTGGGGCGCGATTGGGGCGACTCTCGTTATCAGCATCATTCCAGTCCTGCTTGTCTTCCTGTTCCTCAGCGACAAGATCGTGGAAGGAATGGCCGCAGGCTCGGTTAAAGGCTGATTGGCAGCATGACACAAGACCGATGCAGGTTTCACCTTAGGAAGTGAAATCTGCATCGGTCTTTTTTGTTTGGGTATTGGCGCAAATGTTATTGCTGAGTTCTCTTTTTTTACGTTAATGGGCCTTGTTGACGCAAATTTGGTGGTCTGCCTTTCTATCTTTTGCGTTAATGAGAGCTGTTGACGTAAATTTTGCAGCCTTCCTTCCCCTTTTTTGCGCCAATGGGCGCTGTTGGCGCAATTTGGCCGTCCTGCATTTCCATTTTTTGCGTCAAGAAGTGCTCTAGGCGCAATTTCGCCGGCCACCCTCCCCTTTTTTTGCGCCAATGGGCGCTCTAGCCCGCAATTTCATCGCCCTCCTCCCCTTTTTTTACGCCATTAAAAAAGGACCAGAATCTGGTCCTTTACGTCTGCTGCTGCTTTTTGGCCATTTTATTAAACACCACATAGGCTGCCGCCATGATGATGGCTGCGGAAAGGCTGCCGCCAAAGAAAAATCCGAAACCCGGCAGAAATCTCACCACGAAAATTACAGCAGCGACCCCTGCAATCATCACAAGGTTTTCAAGCGGGCTGATCACCATCATCAAAAATGAATTTTTGATCATTTGAACAAGCTTCAGCTCATAATGAACATACACCGGGAATAGATAGAACATGGTCATCAAAGCTGCCAGCATGAACAAATATAACGGAATCTGGATTACGCTTATGCCCGCGCTGCCCGAGTTCCTTATAAACACCAGGTTTAGGACAATCATCCCTCCAATAGCAGCCATGAACAGCCCTAACCCATTGCCGCGCACCCATTCTGCTTTGTAGGTCGTCCAAAATGTACGGAATATGGGAATGTCAGTTTCTCCCTTCAGCCACTTGCGGATAATCGCGAACATCGCAATCGTGGACGGGAAGAATCCCAGTACGACCAGGCCTAGCAGCGAAAAACCAATCCACAACAAGTTAAGATAGGCAAATTTCGCAATCCATTCCGTGGCGCCATAAGCCCGATTTGCAGTTTTACTCATCGAATCCCTCCGAACGGTCAGCCTTTACCCTTATTTTATTAATAAGGTCCTCTGATAAAGTCTTTTACCTTCTCCTCATAAAAACGGTAAATTTCTTGCTGTTCTTCCCCGGAGAAAGGCTTGGTTTCCAGCGCGGAAAGATTGTCCTGGACTTGCTTCATGTTCTTAAACCCTGGAATAATGCACGTGATTTCCTTCTGGTCGAGAATCCAGCGCAACGCCGCGCTTGCCATCGACCCGCGGCCTTCTCCAATCCATTTTATCTGGTCAGCCAACTCCACACCCTTTTTAAATCCAAGTCCCGCAAAAGTTTCCCCGACATTGAAGGCCTCGCCATTTTCATTGAATCGGCGGTGGTCATCTTCTTCAAACACATGGTCACTTGTGAATTTTCCGGTAAGCAGTCCACTCGCAAGCGGCAAACGAACCAGCAGTCCAACCCCTTTTTTATATGCCTGAGGAATTAACGTTTCAAGCGGTTTCTGGCGGAACATATTGAAAATAATTTGCAGGCTTTTGACATTGGGATTTTCAAGGCAAATCAGCCCTTCTTCTACCGTTTCGACACTGACACCGTAGTGGCGGATTTTCCCTTCGCTCTGCAGTGTGTCAAGAACTTCGAATATGGCTCCATCTCGAAGGATTTCGGTTGCAGGGCAATGAATCTGGTACAAGTCGATTCTCTCGCGTCCCAGACGGCGAAGACTATCTTCGCAATAGGCACGTACCTGTTCGTAGCTGTAATTTTTCGGGTCGAAAATATCACCCTGGCGGCAGAACTTTGTGGCTATGTAAATTTCGTCTTCCTTCCCTTTCGTAGCTTTGGCGAGCAGTTCTTCGGCGTGACCGTCTCCATAAACGTCGGCGGTATCAAAGAAGTTAACTCCCTTATCCATGGCATGTTCCAGGGATCTGATGGCTTCTGCATCGCTCGTCTTTCCCCAGGAACCGCCGATTGCCCAAGTCCCAAAGCTGACTTCACTGATGTTGATTCCGGTGTTTCCTAATTCACGATATTTCATGTCCATTTCCTCCTTTAAGAAATAATACCTTATTGTTCGACCCCTGTCCGTTCTTGATAGTTAAAATAATCAAAATCGGCATGTTTCCTGGTGCCGCTTAAATCCTGGACACAAATTCCAAGAAATGAACCCGTAAAACCCTGGTCAAGCAAAACACCGCCAACCTTTTGTTCAACATGGTCGTCCGAAATTTTACTTGCATCGAGCACTGGGCCAATCTTCAGCCATTCATTCCCATCCACCGAATAATAAAACTGCAGCTTTTCATAGTCCAGTTCTGCTTTTAGATAAACTCTGCTCCATCCCTCAACCGAAATTGGACGGTCCAAAGGTTCATCGTATTTCCCCTGGTCACTTGACATGATTCCGAGGCATTTCCCCATTTCCTCATCATGACTGATCCAAAGGTAATAATAGTTCCTTGAGTTATAATAGTATACCAGCCCGGCCATTTGCTGGAAGGTTTCCGGTTCGAACTCGACAACCGTTTCAGCGGAGCAAGAAAAGGCTTGCTGCCGGCGGGCAATCAGGCTTTGTCTGTGGGCAGAACTAAAGGATTCCCGGCCAATTAGCCTTAGAAATCCCTGCCGCTCTGTCAGTGACATCCAGTCTTCTGAAAACGGCTCGCGTAGTGAGTTAAAATGAATGCTCAGTTGTTTCTCATCAAAATGGTCCATTCCCTGTTCTTTTTCGAAAGGAGCCTCCGGCAAATCCGGTGCCTCAACCATTACCTGCGGTTCCGTTCCCCCGCCTGCCAGCCTCAGCCAGCCATCCTTTGTCCAGAGGCCCTTTTGTATCGCCGTTTCCCTGCCTAGATTACAATTAAGCGAGGAATTTAGCGGCCGGCCGGTTAAATGGACAAGGTATAGCTCGTCTGCCTGTGTGTGGACAATGCTCGCGTGACCCGCTTTTTGCAGCGGCAGCTCGGGATTCCCGGCCGATGTCAGGATAGGCCCAATCGGGTCGACCTCGTACGGACCAAAGAGCGAAGTCGCTCGGGCTACCGTCACGGCATGGTTATACCTTGTCCCGCCTTCAGCGGTCATTAAATAATAATAACCATTATGTTTATAGAGATGAGGGGCTTCGGTAAGACCCAACTTAGTCCCTTTAAATATATTATGAATGGGACCGGTTAGCTTTTGTTCCTGTGGAGAATATTCCTGCAGTAAAATTCCAGCAAATGAGTTTTTGTTCTTACGATGGTCCCAAACCATATTGACCACCCACTTTCTCCCGTCCTCGTCATGGAAAAGCGACGGATCAAATCCGCTGCTGTTCAGATAAACCGGTTCCGACCACGGCCCCATGATGTCCTGGGCGGTAATCAAGTAGTTATGAGTGTCCTTAAAGGGTCCGATATGACTTTTTACGTCTGTAAATACTAGATAGTACGTTCCCGCATGATAGCTTAAGCACGGAGCCCAGACGCCGCCGGAATCTGGATTCCCTAGCATATCCAGCTGGCTCTTGCGGGTAAGAGGGTGGGTAAGCAAGCGCCAATTCTTTAAGTCCTTTGAATGATGGATCTGGACACCCGGAAACCACTCGAAAGTCGAAGTGGCGATATAATAATCATCTTTCACTCTTATAATAGAAGGATCGGGATTGAATCCTCGTAAAATAGGGTTGGCAATGTGACTCATGTCTTTCCCTCCTTTTATGGGTAAATGAAAAGAAAGCCCCACGGATTGTGGGGTTTAATCGTTATTTTCTAAATTCGCGCAGCTGATCATTAAGTGTCTTGGTTTGCGTATAAACCTGCTGGTAGATTCCAAAGACCTTCTGGTACGTTTCCACGTTTTCCGGAATTGGCTTATACGTTTTCGCTGTTTGCAGGAACGCCTCGGCACATTCTTTTAGAGAGCCGAACCAGCCGCTGCCGTATGCTGCAAGCATCGCTGCTCCCATTCCAGGGCCTTGTTCACTAGACAGTTTTTCAACCTTTGCATTGAAAATATCTGCCTGCATCTGCAGCCATGTTTCATTTTTGGCACCGCCGCCAATCGAGATGATAGAATCGATTGTTTTCCCGCTGCTCCTGAAAATCTCAATCGATTCATGAAGGGAAAACGTAATGCCTTCAAGCACGGCACGGGCAAAATGCTTTCGCTCATGAGCTGCATCAACCCCAATGAAGCTGCCGCGGATGTTGGAATCCGCATGAGGCGTTCTCTCGCCAACTAGATAAGGAGTGAACAGCAAACCATTGCTTCCCGCAGGAACTTCAGCGACGCCTTCGAGGAACTGTTCAAAGTTTTCCTCTTTGGCAAAGGTGTCTTTAAACCAGCTTAGGCTGTAGCCTGCTGCCAGGGTCACACCCATGGTGTAAAAGGCATTTTCTTCTCCATGGTTGAAATAATGGACCTTTCCTTCAAAATCAAGATCGCTTCTCTCTTCGTAGGAAAGCACTACACCAGATGTTCCGATGCTGCATAAGGTTTTTCCTTCTGATAAGATACCGGAACCAATCGCGCCGCAGGCATTGTCGGCACCTCCTGCAAATACTTTCGTAGCTTCCGATAGTCCAGTTGCCTGGGCAAATTCAGCAGTTACATTGCCTGTAAACTCATGGGACTCCACTAAAGCCGGGCAGAACTCCTGGGTCAGCCCGAAAAGGTCTAAAATTTCCTGGCTCCATTCCCGTTTAGCTACATTCAGCAACAGCGTGCCGGCAGCGTCGGAGTAATCCATATGCACCTGGCCAGTCATGCGATAGCGTAAATAATCCTTTGGAAGCATAAATACGCTTGCACGTGCGAAAATCTCAGGTTCATTTTCTTTTACCCAAAGAATCTTCGGCAATGTAAAACCTTCCAGCGCAGGGTTCTTGGTAATGTCGAGAAGCTTCTGTTTGCCAACGGTCTCATAGATGTCACCGCATTGCTTTGTTGTTCTTGTATCATTCCACAGGATGGCATTCCTAAGTACCTGGTGGTTTTCATCGACTAAAACAAGTCCATGCATCTGCCCGGAAAAAGAGATGCCTTCGATATCGCTTGCCTCTCCTTCGAATTGCTGGATAAGTTCAGCCAATCCTTCCCTTGTCTTCTCCACCCATTCTTCCGGGTTCTGTTCACTATAACCGGATCTTTCAATAATGAGAGGATATGATTTTGAAACCTCGCTGCACACTTGCCCGTTTTGGTCCACAAGCAGGATTTTGACGGCACTTGTCCCGAGGTCCACACCGATTACATATTTCATCACAATCATCCTTTTCTATAAAAATGTGCTGGAGTATAAACGTCCAGCACATTTTTTATGATTATAATTGGAAGTTAAACTTATAGTGTTTCCAGCAGGTACTGGTTAATGACAGCTTTCAGGCGCTCTGTTCTGCCAGATGTGTTCTTGATTTCTGTCAATTGAAGAGCATATGCTTCCAATTCACGGAAATTCGTTTTTCCTTCCACAATGTCAAGACCAATGCCTTTTGTAAAGCTGCTGTAACGCTCTTCAATAAAGCTGTCAAGCACTTTATCTTCGATTAGCTTGTTCGCAACTTTTGCACCAATTGCAAATGCGTCCATTCCGGCGATATGTGCATGGAAAAGATCTTCCGCATCAAATGAACCTCTTCTTACTTTGGCGTCGAAGTTCAAACCGCCTTGGCCTAGGCCGCCGTTTTTGAGGATTTCATACATTGCTAGTGTATTAGTGTACAGGTCAGTCGGGAATTCATCAGTATCCCAGCCAAGAAGGGTATCTCCCTGGTTGGCATCAACAGAACCCAGCATGCCGTTGATGCGGGCAGTTCTTAATTCATGCTCGAACGTATGGCCGGCAAGAGTCGCATGGTTTGCTTCAATATTGAACTTGAAGTAGTCTGTCAGGTCATATTTTTGCAAGAATGCAAGACCAGTAGCCACATCGAAATCATACTGGTGCTTAGTAGGCTCTTTTGGCTTTGGCTCGATCAGGAATGGAACATTCAAGCCGATTTCTTTTGCATAGTCAACTGCCATATGGAAGAAACGTGCCAGGTTGTCCTGCTCAAGCTTCATGTCTGTATTCAGAAGCGTTTCATAGCCTTCACGGCCGCCCCAGAATACATAGTTTTCTGCGCCAAGTTCTTTTGCTACTTCAAGGCCCTTTTTCACTTTCGCTGCAGAGTAAGCGAACACATCGGCATTTGGAGAAGTCGCGGCACCATGAGTGTAGCGCGGGTTTGTGAACATGTTTGCTGTGTTCCAAAGCAATTTTACTTTGCTAGTTTTCATGTAATCTTTGATCATCGCGACGATGACGTCTTGATTTTCATTGGATTCCTTCAACGTGCTTCCTTCTGGAGCGATGTCCACATCATGGAAAGCAAAGAAAGGAACATTCAATTTTTCAAAAAGTTCAAATGCGGCTTCCACGCGTGCTTTCGCCAAGTCAAGGCCTGTAAGATGGTCCCAAGGGCGGATCGCTGTGCCTGCACCAAACGGGTCTCCACCGTCCGCTGTGAATGTGTGCCAGTAGGCAACAGAGAAGCGAAGAAGTTCTTCCATAGTCTTGCCATTAATTTTTTCTTCTGGATTATAGTATTTAAATGCAAACGGGTTGGTGGACTTAGCACCTTCAAATTGAATTTTATTCACTGTTTCGAAATAAGCCATGGGATTATTCCTCCTAGTATTTTCATTTTTAATTCCTTCATCATGTAAATGCTTACAAAAGGTTTCGTATGTCCTTTGTATGATTAAATTATAGCACTATAAGGTTAGTTTGTCTATCGGATAAACTAAGATTTTTAAAAATATTTTACTAGAGTTTTTCACGTCATTTATTTTCATAAGGGGCAATGGTTTGGATCGTTCCATCTTCGTTATATTTCAGTTCCGTGAATTTAACGGACCGCTTATGGTTCACACCGCCGGATAAGGAGCTGTCATGGTAGAACAGATACCATTTATCCTTGTACTGGACAATTGAATGGTGGGTCGTCCAGCCGATGACCGGGGTAAGAATCGTCCCTTTGAAGGTAAATGGACCCATTGGGTTTTCGCTCACGGCATAAACAATTTTATGAGTGGTACCGGTAGAATAGGAAAGATAATAAAGTCCATTATATTTGTGGACCCATGGGCCTTCAAAATATCTCCTGTCTTCGTCACCGGCAAGAATTGGGTTACCCTCTTCATCCACAATGGAAATTTCCTTCGGCTCACTTTTAAAATTCAGCATATCATCCGTCAGTTCCGCTGCGATCGGGCCTAATGCCGGTTCCGAAGCTGCCGGGCCTGCTGCATCATGCTGGTAAATACCTGTCTGCCATTTTTCCAGCTGTCCGCCCCATAGGCCGCCGAAATAGACATACGCCTTGTTGTCTTCGTCGACTAGAACGGCCGGATCGATACTGAAGCTGCCAGGAATATAATTTTCCTCCGCCTTGAAAGGTCCTGCAGGACTCGGACTGGTTGCTACGCCAATTCGGAAGATCCCGTCCTTGTCCCTTGCCGGGAAAAATAAATAATAAGTGTTGTTCTTGTAGGCCGCATCTGGTGCCCAAAGCTGCTTGCTCGCCCATGGAATATCCTTGAGGTGAAGCACTTCACCATGATCAACACAAGGCCCATCTACATCTTCCATCGATAAAACATGGTAATCCTCCATCTTATACTGGTCCCCATTATCATTGGAAGGTTCATCATGCTCCAGGTCATGGGAAGGATAAATATAAAGCTTCCCTTCAAACACGTGGGCAGAAGGATCAGCCGTGAAAATATGTGTCACTATAGGCTCATTAGGTTTCGAGTTTTTCATAATAGCCTCCCTAGCATTTGTTGTCTACAAATGTAGTATAACGCTTACCAACTACTTTGTACAGGCATTATACAAAGTTTTTAAATGCAGCATGGGGATGGTTCTTCTGCTTCAGAAGCAGCAGAACCGTCCCCGTGTTTTACCGCGCCACCTTTTCCTTTTCCCTAATCTCTGTCACCTTTTCCGGATTCAGAGTAACATCAGCCACGGAGGAGATCCTTCCCCACTCGTCCTTATGCACGATATGCTTACGTTGGAACTTGGTCGGAGTATCAAGCCCGGCAGCCGCCGCGAGGTTGAACAGTCCCTCTCGTAGGGAGACAACATAATTGGCGACGCGGTATTGTTTCTCCTCGACCACAAGTCCATCCTGCAGCTTAGGGTCCGTGGTGGCAACCCCGGCGGGACAATGGTTGGTATGACAGATTCCTGCCATGATACAGCCAACATTAATCATGAAGCCGCGGGCGATTTGGACGAGATCTGCGCCAAGTGCGAGGGCAACGGCAATTTTATCCGGAGTAACCAGCTTTCCGGATGCAATGATTTTGACTCTGTCACGCACTCCGTATTTTTTCAGCATCTCATCGACTAGCGGCAGGGCTGACATGATTGGCAGCCCGACGGCATCCGCGAGCTCCTGGTAAGTGGCCCCGGTTCCACCTTCGCCACCGTCGACGGAAATGAAATCGGGTCCCTTGCCTGTCTCTTTCATGATTTTTGCCATTTCCTCAAGGGAGTCCATGTCCCCGACGACAATTTTGATTCCCACTGGCTTGCCGCCGATATCCCTCATTCTTTCCACGAAATCAAAAAGACCGTAGTAGTCGCTAAATTCGTAGAACCGGTTAGGACTGTTGATTGTTTTCCAGGGCTCCACAAGGCGGATGCTGGCAATTTCCTCGGTCACTTTTTGCCCTTCAATATGCCCGCCGCGGATTTTCGCACCTTGTGCCAATTTGATTTCAAAGGCCTTTACCTGTTCAATCTCGCTTTTCTTCTTGAATTCCTCCCAGGAAAATTCCCCTCCGGGAGTCCGGACGCCGAACAACCCGGGGCCGATTTGCATCATGATATTGGGGTTCCCGGCAAGATGATAAGGAGACAGTCCCCCTTCCCCGGTGTTCATCCAGGTTCCACCAGCAAGGCCAAGCCCTTTTGACAAAGCCGTTATCGCATTTTCTCCGAGTCCGCCGTAGCTCATCGCCGACTGGCCGACAAGCCCTTTTAGCCTGAACGGCTCCCGGCAAGTATTTTCTCCAATGATAACGGCATCCTCGTCACGGAGAAGGTATGGGTCAATCTGCCGGTCCTCGCGGTGCTCCTTCCGGCTCATAAGTCCTTCTTCATCAATTTCATACACTTTTGTATTAATCTTTTGGCTGTTGTCGATTCGCAGTTCTTCCAGGAGTTTAGGGAACATGCTGTTGCGGATGTAGTAGCCGCCTTCATTGAAATCCCGTTCGGAACCAAAGCCAATCAGGCGCTCCTTGTATTTACCCGCTTTGACCACATCCTGGAATTCCTTCCTGGAAAACGGTGTGCCTTCGGTATTGCTTTGAAACAAATACTGCCTTAGCTCGGGTCCAATCTGCTCTGTCATGTACCGGATCCGGCCCAGCAAGGGAAAATTCCTTAGGATTGAATGCTGTTTTTGCGTATCGTCTTTGCGGTAAAGGTAGGCGGCAGCTGCAGCCGTTCCAAGGACAGCGCTCCCCTTCAATACCGCAGGAAGATATTTTTTCATTTTGGACATATTATGGATCCCCCTTTGCTTTAATTAGGATGAAACTTACAATTGCTGCAGCGCCTCGCGAATCGGAGTATCGCCTGATGTCACATCAAAGGTTTTATTGAACGTTTCCCTGCTGTCGAGCGCTTCGACCAGGACCGAAGCCAAATCCTCCTTTGGAATTTCGCCATGTTCATCTTTCAGTGACGGTGCGGCATTTACCTTTCCGCTTCCCGGCTTTTCCACAGGCTCGCTCGGCCTTATGATTGTATAGGCAATCTCTTCCTGCCTTAATAGCTCCTCCGCCTGGTTTTTGCCTCCGATGGTTCCCGGACCGCCGCTTTCATTTTCATCCGCACGCAGCGGGCTGAGCAGAATAAACCTCTGCACATCATGTTTATTCGCTGCTTCCACCGAGGCTATCATGGTCTGATGGTCGATCAGGATGGGTTTTCCCTCACCGGTCCTCGGGCTTGCAGCTCCAAGATAAATGACTGCCTCACAACCGGCAAACGCCTCTGAAAAATTCTGAGCCTCCATGACAACCACCTCCGTGGCACCAAGCTTCGTCATCAACGAATCTTTGTTTTGCGAACCTACGACTGCAACCGGCTCATGCTGCTTGTCCGCCAACAGTTTCACAACATGCTCTCCTGTCATGTCCTCCGTTCCGATCACCAGTACTCTCATTTGTATGCCTCCTGATAGTTGATATTAGATATCTACCACTTTAAGAGCTGTGGAAACCATAAAAGAAAGCCTGGCCTTAGCGCCAGACTTTCTATACCTTAAAATGATGTCGTAATTTTAATGAATTTCCGTTTCCCAACTTGAATCACCAATCCATCCGTAATCATGACTCGCAGGTGATGATCTTCTACCCTGATACCGTTGATTTTCACTCCCCTGTTGTCAATCATTCTCCTTGCTTCACTTTTCGAACTTAATAGCTGCAAATCGATTAGCAAGTCTAAAACTGGAACTTCGGAAGGACCATTCCAGTCGACTTTGGCGATTTCCTCAGGCAAGGCCCCTTTCTGGAAAACTGAAACAAAGTGCTGTTCTGCTTTATGTGCTCCTTCTTCTCCATGGTACATTCTCACGATGGTCCTGCCCAGCAGCATCTTGGCATCTCTTGGGTGCAGCTTGCCTGTTTCCAGTTTTTCCTTAATATCCTGGATTTGTTCAGGAGCAAAGTCTGTAATCAATTCAAAGTATTTCACCATCAATTCGTCCGGAATGGACATCGCTTTCCCGTACATCTCCTCAGGGCTTTCATCGATTCCAATGTAATTCTTTTTCGATTTGGACATTTTCTCAACGCCGTCAAGCCCCTCCAATAATGGCATCAACAGTGCAACCTGTTTTTCTTTTCTGAACTTCTCCTGAAAATGCCTTCCCATCAGGACATTGAAATGCTGGTCGGTTCCGCCAAGTTCGACATCTGACTCCAACACAACCGAATCGTATCCCTGCATTAAAGGGTAAAAGAATTCATGCAGCGAAATAGGCTTTCCAAAGGCAATCCTTTCTTCAAAGTCATCCCTTTCCATCAATCTTGCCACCGTAATTTTGCCGGCAAGCTGGATGACATCCTCAAACTTCAGTTTTGACAGCCATTTTGAGTTGTAATGCAGCTCCACCTTCTCCATATCAATGACTTTTGCGAATTGCTCGAAGTAGGTTTTGGCATTATGCTGGACCTCGTCATCAGTCAGCTGCTTCCTTGCCACCGACTTTCCCGTTGGGTCGCCAATCTTGCCGGTAAAATCCCCAATAATCAGCTGGATGATATGGCCATTATCCTGAAACTGCCGCATTTTGTTCAGCACTACTGTGTGTCCAAGATGCACATCCGGTGCAGATGGGTCCAACCCCAATTTGATTTTAAGAGGCTTATCTTCCAGAATGGACTTGGCTATTTTATTCTCCAGATCTTCGGCTGGAATGATCTCTTGTACCCCCTGGCTGTATAGCTTCATCTGCCTCTTTACTTCGGCATGTTGTTCCCCGCTTAACTGTTTGATTATGCTGTTCATTTTCATTCCTCCTAAAATTAAATACAAAAAAACCACATCCCTGAAAAAAGGGACGTGGTTTGACTATTTCACGCGGTACCACCCTTATTGAAGGAAAAATTCCTTCCGCTCAACGATTTAACGGTCGCCCGTTCTTTGTTTATCAAAGACAGCTCAAGGAATGTATTTCGTGTTATCTTTGTATCGGTTCGCACCGGCCACCGACTCTCTTTTGAACAGGGAGATAAGCACTACTGGATTTCCTGTCATCGCTTTTCACTATTATATTTTTAAAATAAGTTTTCGCGAATTACTTTTCGGAGTAATTGTGTCATTGTTTTTTGTTGAGCTTCTGACAGACCCGATACTATAGCAACCTCACCTTGGTGGAAACGCGGATATAAATCCTCCATCACTAACTTCCCCTTTTCGGTTATCGAAACGTAAGTCATCCTTCGATCACGGGTATCGCTTCTCCTATAACACAACTCTTTTCGTTCAAGTGTTTTCGTAATATTGCTTATTGTGGCTTTTGAAACCCCGGCTGATTCCGCCAATTTTTTAGTCTCCACGGACTCCCAGATCCATAAATCATACAGCATGGAAAAAGCGGTCCATGATAAACCATATTCAGCCAGCACTTCCTGTTCCATCTTGTTCCTTACTCCCTGGGCAATCCGGTATAAATTGGTCACTAATGCGACCGCATCCAAATTCAGCGACTGGATGGGAATCTTAGTCAAACGATTAATCGTATCTACTTCTTCGCGAAGAAGTTCACCCTCTTCATCAAATGAATATATATTGAATCACTCCTAAATTTTCATAATCGTTAGCTATGAAACGATAATAGCAAAAAAAGTCACGGAATGCAATAACTCAATTAAAAAGGAAAATTTTCAAAGCCAAATTGAAACTTATACCTGCCTTTATACGTTTAGGAAAATAGTATCTATTCCAGTTATATCCAAAGGAGGAAAATAAAAAAAACTTAGGAAACTTCCAAGAAACGACAAATTTCATCTAAACCTATCTTGTAGAATTGTAGTAAAAGTGTAATATATAGGTAATGTAAATGTAAACTTTTTGAAAGAACTCCAAGGTATGGGGGAGGAATGATGTATGGCACAAGTCGTACAAACAGATGAGATCACTCATCTAACACGTCAAAAACAAAACAAATGGTATAAAAACTGGAAAATACTCGTGCCGGGCAGCCTTGCTGTCATAGCCGTCATCATTGCGGCCATGAGCTATTACCAGGCAACCCATTTTAACTTTAATAGAACAATCAATGGAATCAACGTCAGCGGACTTACAGCCGAAAACGCCCTGAACAAGCTGCAAACCACTGCGTTAAATAATGATATATATATTGAAGGCCAATTAATTCTTGATGGAAAAGCTACAGAGATGAATATAACCAGAGAGGATTTACCGCAGGTCAAAAAGCTGCTGAAAAGCCAGTGGACCTTCTTTCCTTCTTTCAAGGAAAGCAATTATTCATTAATGCCAAGCAAGCAGGATGAATATAGGGGCATGACACTTAAAAAAGAGGTGGAACAAAAACTCCTCTCGCTAAATGCCGGGCTGACTTCAGCCATAGATGCCCACGCGTCCCTGGAAAATGGCAAGATTGTCATTTCGAAAAGCGTAGATGGCAAACAATATGACGTTGAAAATCTATTGAAAGAATACGACCAGCATGGTTATACAAGTGAAATCCATCTGAGCCCGCTCTACCTTAGCGCCATTAATGAAGACAGTGAGATTGTGAAAAATGAAGAGAAAACGCTGCAGGCGCTTCTCGACCATACCGTGGAATATAAGGTACAGGATAAGGTTCATTCTATCAAAGGCAGCGATTATATTAAAAATGCCACCGTTTCAAAAGAAATGAAGGTCTCGGTTGACCCTGGCGACCTTAAAAAGAAAATCGCCGAAATCAATGACACCCAATCCACATTGGGGAAAGATTTTCAGTTCAAGACCCATTCGGGTTCCGTCATTTCCGTTAAAGGCCAAGGCTATGGCTGGGCACTTGATGTCGATAAGGAAACAGCAGCCATGCAAAAAGCATTTGAAAATGGGGAAACTTCAGTTTCTGCTTCCCATATTCGCGGAAACGGCTGGAATAATGAAGGATACGGCTATGAGACAATCGCAAATAACGGCATTGGTGACACCTATGCCGAGGTATCGATTAAAGAACAGCGGATTTGGATTTACCGGAACGGGAAGCAGGTGTTTACAACGAATGTCGTGACCGGGAGACACAGTACAGGGGAAGACACTTCTCCGGGAGTATGGTATATCCTTTTTAAACGCTCCCCATACACCCTGAATGGCACCTCGGTCGGCAGCGGCACCTATTCAATCCAGGTCGACTATTGGGCGCCGTTCACCAACAGCGGCCAAGGATTCCATGATGCAAGCTGGCGGACCAACTGGAACAGCAATGCCTACCTCACAGCAGGATCCGGAGGCTGCGTCAACGTCCAGGCCAACGTCATGAAAACCGTCTACGACAACCTCAACGTCCACGACCCCGTCGTCGTCTACTGAAGCATGGGGACGGTTCTCCTGCATCAAAAAATAAACTCAGGAAATCTGACAGTGATTTCCTGAGTTTTTTTCATGCGTGCTAGTCTATCTAGCTGCCCTAATTGAAATCCCTCTCGGTCATGAGCCAAAGGTTTACACTTCAATTTGGCGGAATGGAGCACGTTTTCGGACTTGAGGCACCAGTTTCCACCTTGGCCTGTCCAAATCAGGCCTCCATTCGGATTCGGGACACCGCTTTCCTCCTCGGCCTGCCCGAATCAGACCTCCATTCGGACTCGGGACACCGCTTTCCTCCTCGGCCTGTCCGAATCAGACCTCCATTCGGACTCGAACAACCAGTTTCCGCCTTGGCCAGTCCGAATCAGACCTCCATTCGGACTCAAGACACCCGTTTTCTCCTTGGCCTGTCCGAATCAGACCTCCATTCGGACTTGAGACACCGGTTTTCTCCTCGGCCTGTCCGAATCAGACCTCCATTCGGACTCGGGACACCGCTTTCCTCCTCGGCCTGTCCGAATCAGGCCTCCATTCGGACTCGAGACACCTGTTTTCTCCTCGCCCTGTCCGAATCAGACCTGCATCCCGCTGGTAACGTTCTGTCAGGCAGGCAATCGCAACTCTTCCTTCTCAAAAGCTTACCCCACTATGGTAAAATGGCAGGGATGCAAAATTATTTTGACAGGTGGATTTACTTTGAGTTTAATCGAGAAGCTGTATACATTAATCATTTTCTTATCGGTCATGCTTGGATTAATCACCGGCCAGGCAGAGCTCATTCGCACCCATGCTGCCGTTTTGATTGTGCCATTATTAACCGCCATGCTGTACATCACCTTCCTGCAAATCCCTATTGAAGAAATAAAGAGTGCATTTAAAAACCTTAGGTTTACATACACTTCCGTCATCATCAATTTTATCTGGACACCTGTTTTCGCCTGGTTCCTGGCATCCTTGTTTTTAGGTGATAACCAAGCACTCTACATCGGCTTCATTATGCTGATGGTCACTCCCTGCACCGACTGGTATCTGGTCTTTACTGGAATCGCCAGGGGAAACGTGGCTTTATCAACTGCGGTCCTGCCCTTGAACTTCGTTCTGCAGGTAATACTGCTGCCTGTTTACCTCCTTGTTTTCGGCGGTGCATCCGGGGTTATGGAACTTGATTTTCTTATCGAAAGTATTTTACTAGTTTTGGTCCTGCCTTTCCTTTTGGCTTCTCTGACAAAAGCATTCTTTAGAAACAGGCAGAAGGCCCGGGAAAATCTCCTAAACAGGCTAAGTGCCCTCCCCATCCTCTTCCTCGGCCTGGCCATTGCGGCGATGTTCGCTTCCCATGGACAATTGCTTCTGGAGAACCTTGAACTGATGGGGCAAATCACCATCCCGATACTGGTATTTTTTGTGATTAATTTCATCATTAGCCAAAAGGTTGGCCAGTTGATGCATTTCCCATATGGTGATCGGGCAAGCCTTAGTCTGACCACTCTGGCAAGGAATTCACCAATTGCTCTGGCAATTGCGATGACAGCTTTTCCGGATCAGCCGCTGATTGCCTTGACCCTGGTAATTGGCCCATTGCTGGAATTGCCGATTCTCGCCGTCATTACCCAGCTGCTGTTAGTTCGGTCAAAGAATGCAAAAAGCACACATCCATGACGCGATGTGTGCATAAAATCAATCCATATACTTGTCAACAAAGCTCCAGAGAGTGTTCCAGTAGGTGACCGGGTCGACTTTTTCAGCGTCTCCATGATTGGCTTCCGGAATAATGAGTTTTTCTTTTTCCACCTTGGCGGCATTATATACTTCATCCAGCATTTCAAACGGAACGAACGTGTCACCTTCCCCATGGATGAACAACATTGGTGTATCGCTCTTGGCAACCTGTTCCACGGCATTTGCTTCATAAAGGTCATAGCCCGCCCGAAGCCTGGTTATTGTATTGGCTGCATTCATTACGGGAAATTCCGGCAGCCCGAACAAATCATCCAGCTGATAGACAAACACCTCGCTGACCGAGGAATAACCGCAATCTTCAACGATTACCTTGACGTTGGCAGGCAGCTCCTCTTCCCCTGCTGCCATCATGACCGTCGCGGCTCCCATTGAAATCCCGAACAGGACGATTTCCGCTTCCGGGTCCCTTTCAATGATTTGTTCAATCCATAAAAGTAAATCCTTGCGGTCGTGCCACCCCATGCCGATGTAATCCCCTTCGCTGTCTCCATGGCCGCGAAGGTCAGGGGCAACCACATGATAGCCTTTTTCGTGAAAATTCCGGATGTACCTTGTCATGCTTTCGGCATTGCTGGTATATCCATGGACGACGACCGCCCATTTATGCTCCGGGAGATCATTTTCATATACATTGGCATTCAAGTTAAGCTGCAGCTTGTCCGCTGAGACGACCTTCCACTTTGCCGGCTTATGCTCTTTTTTAAAAGAATCGTCCGCCTGATCCGCTTCCTCGGCAACCGCTGCGGATACCGCTTCACTTTCGGCCAGATGCGGATTTCCTTCCAGGAACTCCTTTTCCTGCTGTGCACTTAACGCGAAATTGTAAAAATAGTTCCCAACCAAAACATAGGCTGCCGTAAGCAGGACGATCAGTAATCCAGCCAGGATTCCGATTTTCTTCATAAACGTGCTCTCCTGTCATTCTTATGTCTTTTCCATTTTATCATTATGTCGTTGTATGCATAGGACTTTTTTGCTACGATTATGCAGACCCCTACTACTAATGTAGTATAGCCCGCCAAAATTTCATAGAAATGAGTTGTTAGTAAATGAACACAGCCCCCGACAATCCCAGGGACAATTGGGTTAAAAACATCATTCTCTTTTTAAGCAGCCAGACGGTTTCACTGTTTGGTTCGTCCCTTGTCCAATACGCCATTATGTGGCATATTACGCTCTCCACACAATCCGGATTGATGATGACGCTCTATATCATTTGCGGTTTTATTCCTACTTTTATTTTGTCTCCAGTAGCAGGTGTGTGGGCCGACCGCTATAACCGGAAAATGCTGATCATTGCAGCAGATGGGCTTATAGCTGTTTCCACACTAATTCTTGCCATCCTGTTTTTAAATGGCTACGATGCCATTTGGCTGCTCTTCTTGATGGCAGCAATCAGGGCGGTTGGAACAGGGATTCAGACTCCTGCAGTCGGTGCGATTTTACCGCAGATTGTTCCAAAGGATAAGCTGACAAAGGTGAACGGCGTAAACGGCAGCATCCAAGCTATCATTATGTTTGTCTCGCCAATGGTCAGTGCCGCGCTGCTGGCCACTACATCGCTTGAAATGATCTTTTTTATCGATGTAATCACAGCGGCGATCGCAATTGTTACCCTCATAGGCTTCCTGAAAATCAAGGTACATCAGAAGGCAGCGGAAAAACTCACCACAAGCTATCTCAGCGACTTTAAGGAAGGTCTGCGGTATGTAGGCGGTCATGCTTTTTTGAAGACATTCTTTCTGTTTTTTGCCATTTTCTTCGTGTTGATGGCTCCTGCCTCCTTTTTGACGCCACTGCAGGTGACACGCAGCTTTGGCGCAGATGTATGGCGGCTGACTGCCATCGAAATTGCCTTTTCAGTTGGCATGATGGCGGGAGGGGCCATTATTGCTTCCTGGGGAGGATTTCCCAATAAAATAAAAACTCTTACCCTTTCAAGCCTGGTTATGGGAGCATGTACAGTGGCTCTTGGCATCGCCCCGGCGTTTTGGCTGTATTTAGCGTTCATGGCTTTATTCGGTGTGGCATTGCCGCTGTTCAATACACCTGCCACTGTCTTGTTACAGGAGAAAATTGATGAAGATTACTTGGGGAGAGTGTTCGGAGTCCTTGGGATGATTTCGACCTCGATGATGCCGATTGGCATGCTCATCTTCGGTCCCATTGCCGATTTCATGCAGATTGAATGGCTTCTTTTCGGGACTGGAGCCTTAATTATCGTTCTCGCCGTCTTCATGGGCCGAAATAAAGTGCTTGTTGAGGCAGGAGAACCGGTAATGAACTCTAAATAAATATAAAAAAGGCAGTCCATTTTCATCTCTTGGATCTGCCTTTTTTCTTGGCTTGATTGGGTACCGCTTTCGGACTCGGTCCAGCTTTTTTTACATTAGCTGTCTAAATCCGTTTTAAGCAGCCAGCTTTTTATGCTCTTCCTTATTAAGAAAATTCCCCAGCAGTACTTTGCATTGCGGCAAAGAAAAACCGACAATCGGACCCAGGAAAAAGGCAATGATAACTGTTCCGATTCCAACAGGTCCTCCCAATATCCAGCCCAATATTAGGACAAAAAGTTCCATCCCATTGCGGACCCATTGGATGCTCCATCCCGTTTTGGCAACAAGCATGATCATGATGCTGTCACGCGGCCCTGAACCCAGGTCGGCGGAAACATAAAGCCCAATTCCATATCCGATAAGGACAATGCCCAGAATAAAGGAAATCACTGCTCCTATAACACTATCAATGCTTGGCAGCAGCCAAATAAACACATCAATAAAAATTCCAAGCAGCAGCATATTTAAAAAGGCGCCTATTTGGGGGATTTTTTTCGTTGCTAGGGCAGAAGCCGCAAGCAGCAGGAATCCTGTAAGGATGGACCAAGACCCAATCGTCAGTCCAATTTTTAGTGACAGTCCATAATGGAGCACGTCCCAAGGGCCTATTCCCAGCAGCTTTCCTTTAACCGTCAAGGCAACTCCCAACGCCAGTACCATCAGGCCGAAAACAAAAAAAGACCACCGAAGGATCCATTCTTTCCCCATCATATCTCCTCTAATCTTCAAAAATTCAGCTAGACCACTATACCATAGCCTGTATACTGGTATCCACAAAAAATAAATGGCAATCCCGGCGGCCCCGTTTTGATTACCCTTTTAAAATAGGGTATAGTAAATAAGCTATTAATCCATTTTTAACATAAGGTTGTGATTACGATCCGAATCAATAAATACATTAGTGAAGCGGGCAAAGCATCAAGAAGGGGTGCCGATAAATTGATTAGTGAAGGAAGAGTCACCATCAATGGCAAACGGGCGCAAATAGGCGACCAGGTCAATCCCGGGGATGATGTACTGGTAAATGGAGCACCTGTCAGGGTGGCCAGGAATAATGTCTATATCGCTTTGAATAAACCTGTAGGAATTACAAGTACAACCGAAAAGAATGTCAAAGGAAATATCGTTGATTTAGTCAACCATCCATTGAGGATTTTTAATATCGGCCGGCTGGATAAAGATTCTGAAGGCTTAATCCTTCTTACAAATGATGGGGACATCGTTAATGAAATTCTGCGAGCTGAAAACAAGCATGAAAAAGAATATATCGTTTCAGTGGACAAGCCGATTACTCCCGAATTTCTGAAGAATATGTCAGAGGGTGTGAAGATACTGGGAACCAAAACACTTCCATGTAAAGTAACGCCTTTATCAAAATTTGATTTTCAAATCATCCTGACTCAAGGGTTGAACCGCCAAATTCGCCGCATGTGCGAAGCGTTAGGCTACGAGGTTTACAGGCTGCAGCGTACACGAATCATGAATATCCATCTGGGCAACCTCCCACCTGGTCAATGGAGAGATTTATCAAAGAAAGAGAAAACCCAATTATTCAGAGACCTGAACTATGAACCAAAGGAATGGTAAAAAGCCCGAAGATACGGATGGAAATAACCTAGAAAGAAGCGAATAGACAACTCGCTTCTTTTTCATTTTATTTACAAATAAAAACCCGCCAATCGGCGAGTCCGTTGTTTTTAGCTGGAGGCATGGGAAAACTCCACTGTTGGGGATTCACTTATCTAAAAAACGCCTTGTCAATATTGTACTTGGACTTGAGTTCATTAATAATATACGTTTCATAAATTTCCCTATGGACCGGATCATCGATGACGCAAACCTCGATTCTGGTTACCTCGTCCCTATGCATCTTGATTGGAGAAACAGTATCCTCAAAATGCTTTTTTATCCTTTGCCTCAATTTCCTCGCTTTTCCAACAAAGAGCAGTTCTTTATTCTGGTTATAGAACATAAAAATCCCTCCCTTGTCTCTAGGGATAAGATGAAAATCAGTAAACCCGTAAATATTGCTTAATTCAGGGTTCTTCTGTTTCGTAATGGTAACATTGGGTTTTGGAATACTGATGTTGATCACTATCGTTCACTTCCTCTTTCGTTATCTTTGTCAATGCTAACATAGCGTTATATAAAATGCCATTTACTTATAGTCATTCTCATCGTAACCAAAGAGCATACGTTTTGACGATTGCCGTTTTTCAAACAATCTTCTCCCTGAAATTACATTCATCATTTAATATATTAAAAAAACTTTCCGCCCTACCCCCAAAATAGTAAGCTGACTGCCTAAGCTTCTTTTGTAAGTCATTTTTCCATCTGTCACTTGCAAGGTATACCCTGAGAGGATTTGTTGTGAATCAACTTACATATTACGGCACTTACCCATTAAGGAGGAGTTTTCATGAATGTGGTATTGAGGTGGAGTGTCAGGTCATTGTTTGCCCCTGTAACCGGAAATGCAGGTGCGGTTGCAAGTACCCTCGGGTTTTTCCTGGCCTTTCTGCCATTTGATAGCTTACTGAAAATAGCTTTATTGCCTGTATTATCCCTTTTGCTGCGGCTTAACGTCATAGCCTTATTCCTGGGAGCATTGATTACATTTTTTATTCCGCATATTCGGGACCTGCCAGTATTGCATCTATTAAAAGATTCCTGGCTGCTCTCCGCCCTCGAAAATAAAATTAGCACTTCGCAAGCGGTTATTTCAGGTATTTTCGGAGGATTCATTGGTCTTCTCTGTTATTTTTTCTTCCACTGGTTTTACAATTTAGGGCTGAAAAAAAACCAGCAGAGCCATGACCATGTTTTCCTTGATCCGGCTAAAAGACGCTGGACGATTATTAAGCGGATGGCTGCAGGCTTCCTGATTTTAATGGTCGTCGTTTCTGCTATTTTTATTGAAAGCCTTAGTACCACCCCGGATTTACCAGAGCTCAAACTAGAAACCAGGACCACTGCGAGTAACGGGATTGAGCCCATTAATGAAAGATTGAAAGAAAGCAAGCTGTCATCCACTTCTAATAAATCTGCAATGGTTAACAAGGCACAACTGCAGGAGCAGCAGGAAGTGTATGCTTTTTACGTCGATTGGGATGAAAACAGCAAAACGTCTTTTCAAAAAAATAAAGATTCCATTTCAACCTTGATACCAGAGTGGCTGCATTTGACTTCCAATCTTGACCTGGTGACCAGAATTGATCAGTCTATCGTGGAAGAAGCAAAAGCAAATAATATCAAGATCCTTCCCCTTGTGAATAATGTCGTAAACGACGAGTGGGACGGCAATGCATTGCACCGCTTATTTACTGAGCCGGGAGCACAGGAAAAATTTATCGATAGCATGCTAAACTTTGTACAAAGAAATGATTTTGATGGCATTAATATCGATTTTGAAGAAATCCAGCCAAAGGATAGAGACCATTTCACCAAATTCATGCAAAAAGTCTATCAAGCTTTTCACCCCCAAGGGCTTATGGTCACAGTGGATGTTCCGCCGGACAACCAGAGTTTTGATTATGCTGGCTTGGCGGCCAGCGCTGATCGTATGATGGTCATGTTATATGACGAGCATCATGCCCAAAGCACCCCTGGACCAATCGCCTCTATTGAGTGGGCGAAACAGAGTTTGCACGAATTGAGTATCCCTCCTGAAAAATTGATCATCAGTTTAGGAAGCTATGGATACGACTGGGAAGAAGGCTCCAGCCTGCCAGCGAAGCCCATCTCCTTCCAGGAAATCATGAACCTTGGCACTGGGACGGATCTCCAAGTCCATTGGAGCAAACAAGCGGGCAATCCATATTTGCGCTATAAAAAGAACAGGAAAAACCATACCGTTTGGTTTTTGGATGCCGCGACCTTCTATAATCAAATGAAATTGGCGATTGGCAGCGGATCAAATGGAATTGCTCTTTGGCGGCTAGGTTCAGAAGATCCTGCTATCTGGAACTTCATAAACCAGCCTGATGAACTCATCAAGCCAACAGACACGCTTAACACCCTGACAAGCCCCAAGCAGGCGCACCATTTAGGTAACGGGGAGATTCTGACGATTGCTTCTCAATCAAAAGAAGGAAAACGGAAAATGGACTGGGGCGCAGACGGGCTGATCGAGAGTGAAACCTACGTTACTTTACCAACGCCCACTCAAGTCACCCGGCATGGAACACCCCAATCAAAGGAAATTGTCCTTTCATTTGATGATGGGCCGGATCCAACTTATACACCGCAAATATTGGACATTCTCAACCAGCATCAAATCAAGGGCACCTTTTTTATTCTTGGGGAAAATGCTTTGCAGAATCGTGACCTTATTAAACGAATGCATGAAGAAGGCCATGAAGTAGGCAGCCATACCTTTACACATCCTGACCTTACAGCCATTACTCCATTGCGACTAAAATTGGAGCTGAATGCAACTCAGCGATTGTTCCAGGAAATCACCGGCCATTCCATGACCCTGTTCCGCCCCACCTATGACGCCGATACAATGTTAGCGACCGAAAGCGAGCAATCGGTCATATGGCAAGCACAGGCGATGGGATATACGATGGTTGGCCAAAACATTGATTCAAGCGATTGGAAAGGACTTTCCAGCAAGGAAATCGTTGACGAAATATTGTATCAGCTGCCAGAAGGAAATGTGATTTTGTTTCATGATGCTGGCGGCGACCGGTCTAGTACAGTGGAAGCTTTGCCTATGGTCATTAAGGAGCTTAAACAACAGGGCTACACCTTTACGACCGTGGGGGAACTGATCGGAAAAAACCACAGCGCCATTAATCCTGCAATACACCAGACCAGTCCTTATTCAATCTACAACAAAGCTGTGTTCCTCCTTATGGAAGGATGGAAATTTGGACTTGCCATCTTGTTCTATTCTGCCATCCTTTTGGGGATTTTGCGGCTGGCCCTGTTTGTTTTCCTTTCCAGAAGACAGGTGAAACGGTATAAGGAAACGAGGAACGAACCTGGTTTCACACCTTTTGTCTCTGTTGTCATTGCAGCCTATAATGAAGAAAAAGTGATTTGCAAAACGATCGATTCCATTTTAGCGAGTGATTATCCAAACTTTGAAATATTGATTATTGACGATGGATCCAGGGATGATACAGCGCTTGAGGTACAAAAAGCGTATGACAGCCATCCTCTCGTGAAATTAATCCAAAAGGCCAATGGCGGAAAATCTTCGGCCGTCAATCTTGGTTTTAAGGAATCGTCAGGAGAAATCGTGATTGCTCTTGATGCGGACACCCTCATTGCCGAAAATGCGATCTCATTGCTTGTCAGCCATTTTAGAAATGAACAGGTAGCGGCAGTTTCCGGGAATGTTAAGGTCGGCAATAAGGGAAATCTCCTGACAAACTGGCAGCATATCGAATATGTGACAGGCTTCAATTTAGAGAGAAGGGCCTTTGCCGCCCTTAATTGCATTACGGTTGTCCCTGGAGCAATCGGTGCCTGGCGCAAGACAGCGGTGGCGGACGCCGGCTATTTTCAAGAAGATACGCTGGCAGAGGATACCGACCTTACTCTTGCTTTATTGCGCAACGGGAAGAAGATTGAATTCGAAGAAAAAGCTTATGCCTTTACAGAAGTGCCGGAAGATGTTAAGAGCCTGGCAAAACAGCGCTACCGGTGGGTTTACGGAACACTGCAATGCCTGTGGAAACATCGGGACGCTTTATTCAATAAAAAACATGGCTCATTAGGGTTTGTTGCCCTTCCAAACATGTGGCTTTTCCAGTACCTCTTTCAAATCATCTCGCCCATAGCAGAGATTCTGTTTGTAATCGCCCTGTTTACAGGTCATGCCGGAAAAGCACTGATAGGATTTACTCTTTTTTATTTGCTGGATTTGTTGGCGTCGCTCTATGCTTTCAGATTGGAAAAAGAAAGTCCCAAACCGCTATGGTCCCTGCTGCTTCAGCGAATCTTGTACAAGCAGCTGATGACTTATGTGGTGATCAAATCCCTCCTTTCAGCAATTAAAGGGGTAACCGTTGGCTGGGGGAAGCTTAAGCGCAACGGAAATGCCACCCAGGACATGACAATTGAAGGCTAAACTAATCAGACCTTTCCCATTTGGGAAAGGCTTTTTTTCACAGAAAAAAGATCACCTTTCTGTGGTGATCTTTTCACTGGATAGCATTTAATTGTCTTTCTTTCCGTTTTGTTCCCGATTGGCCGTTCCCTTATCTTTCGCAGCTTGGGAATTCTCCTGCCCCCGATTCGTTGTCGCAGCATTTTCACTCTTTACAGTGGCATTAACTGCCGCATTTTCATTCGGGTTTCTCACAGGCTCGGCTTGAGTCCGATTCGCAGGTTTGGGAGCCGGAGCTGAACTGGCAGGTTCGGCAGCCGGAACAGGACTGGCAGGTTCAACAGGACTCTTCACACTAGCCGGCTTGGGTGGCGAAGGAGCTGGCGGTGCGGCCTTTGCTGGAGCACTTGCTTTTGGAGCAGGCCCGCTTGATTGGCTAGCGGTGGCCGTACTGCTGGAAACAGATGGTTGTTGAGTTATTGTTTTCGTCGCCTTATTCCCGCCAGTCTGGCTGGAATTCGCATTTGCTTTCATTGCCGGATTGCTTATTGGACGAGCAGAATCATCTGAAGCCCCTTTTTGTGCCTCTTTCGGATTTGTGTCTGTAACGGCTATCTCCGGTTTCTTGATCAATCCCGTTTTCCTGGAATCCCCCGACATATGCAAAGAAAGTTCTTTGGCAATAAGATTCATGGGTTCTGGCAGGAAAGAATTGGTCACTGAAAAGGTAACCGCCCCTGCTAAAACCATTGCAAGGGCTCCTTTGGCTTTATTACTCATAAAATTCCCCTCATATTCTTTATCTCTAACAAAGAATACGGGAGGCAGCTCCACAATGTGGGGGTCTAAAAGCAGTTTCCAGGTCTGGGAAAGGTTCAGATAGTCATCGTCAAAAGACAAAAAGGCCATTTCCATGAAGAAGATGTTTTTATCTACCTGCAAACCTTATTCGGTTGTCTCAAGGGACGCCTCGACAGCAGGGCTGATTTCGTGATGAGGGTAATTAATCTGTTCCTCGAATTCCACCCAATCCAGATTGGACATCAGCAGCAGGTAGCGTCTCCCGCTGGCAGGGTCACTGATAATAATATGGTCCCGGCCGGCCGTTTCAACGCGCCCGCGGTATACCATTGCATTCCATCTGCTGTTGCCTTGATAAGTAAAATAGAAGGTACCTACCTTCCCTTTGTTGAAGCGCAGGATGTTTTCGATAAAAGATTCTTCCACTGCTCCCATTGGAAGACCCTGCCCAGTTCCCATCGGAACCACCGGGACGGAAAATGTGGGACCAGAGTGCGCTCCGGCAGGGAAGCCAGCAGGTTGTGTTTGTTGCGCCGGCATGGTCCGCATCATGGATGCCGGAGAAAAACCAGAATGATAATTCATTGGATAAAAATAAGAGTCTCCAAAAGTCATGGGAAGCTCAGCTCCTTTTTCTGTTATCGGTAAAATTCTGGGCAGTAGCCCGGTACGGCAACATAGAAACAATGATTTTTATGCGCATGTTCAAACACCGTCATCGGGGATCTTGGCATCGTGGGGGTACAAGGTTCCCGGTAGGTCTTTCCCGGACTGGGATTGAAAAACCATAAGTTCATCCTCGCGCGGGGGTGCCGGTAACCCTGAAGCAAATCCCTGGCTCTACGGAGGTCCTCCTCATCGGGTCGCTGTGTATACAAGGATCCATTCAAGACAGGCTCAAAATGTGGAATTCCAGTCCCAGGGATGGTTTGATAAATGGCATGCCTAATATTGCGCAAATTTTTGAAATCCGGAGCACAATCTGCTTCCACCCGATTGGCTACAACCGTACCTACCATCGTCATCCCCAGAGGACCTTCACCGATTGCTTCCGCAAGCATAAGCCTAGCCAACGCATCCACGTCACGCTCGGTATGTTTTATTCTCCTTCCCAACTTCTCACCCCCTTCAGCCTATACAAGTAACTTATTGCCCGATGCCGAGTTTGGTAACTTGCCTATCAGCCCAAAAAGCGAATTTGACCTTACGAGGGTTGGACAAAAATTTGTCCTATTCTCCCCTGCGATTTTCATTCAATTTTTATACAATTAGCATAGAAACCAAGAAAGGAAGTCGATTATGATCCTCAAAGAACGAAAGGAATCAGATGAACTGCTGACTATGCGCTATTTAAACACGAGGATGCAGTTAACAGAAAAAGACAAAAGCCGATATTTCAAACTTGAAAAAGGCTATGAAGGCGAAGTTAAGTTTGACACGCTGGCGGAAAATATTTTAGAGGAGAGGTACATCTTAAATGACATGCTGCTTGAGGTAAATAACTCGTATTTTCAGATTGACTCCACCATTGTCTCGCAAGGGGTTATTTATCTATTGGATATTAAAAATTTTGAAGGAGATTATTTCCTGGATTCAGACAAATTTTACAGCGTGGCATCCGGCCGCGAATATAAGAATCCGCTTGATCAATTAAAAAGGAGCACTACCCTGTTCCGCCATCTGCTGCAAATCCACAGGCTACATTACCTCGTTGAAAGCTTCGTTATTTTCATCAACCAGGAATTCACTCTATACCAAGCCCCAATGAACCAGCCCTTGATTCTGCCCACCCAGGTAAATCGTTTTTTAAAAGAGTTCGATAAAACCCCTTCCAAGCTGGATGATGGCCACAAAAAACTTTCCCAAAAATTAATGACTCTCCACCAGCCTAAAAATCCTTTTTCCGCAACACCAGCCTATGAATACAGCCAGGTGAAAAAAGGATGTTACTGTAAAACGTGCAAATCGTTTAAGGTTTATATTGTCAATTACCATTTGGTATGTGAGAACTGCGGAGGACAGGAAAAAATTGAACATGCTATTTTAAGGCATATGGAGGAATTTAAGCTGCTTTTCCCTGATCGAAACATTACCACCCATAGCATCTATGAGTGGTGTCAAACTGGTCTTAATGAAAAGACAATTCGCCGGATCATGAAGAAGAACTTTACCGCTTTCGGGAATACTAGGGATACATATTATAAGTAGGATGCTCTGGGGCCCGGGGTGTATGATTGCGAGTTTTAGGGGCCTTGAAGGGATTTTCATTCGGACTCGATCCTCAGGTTTTTGCTTCGGCCTGTCCGAATCAAGACTTCTTTCGGACTCGATGCCACGGTTCCAGCTCCATCCTGTCCGATTACGGACTGTTTTCGGACTCCGCGCCCAGATTTCAGCAGCATCTTGTCCTAATACGATCTGATTTCGGACAAGATGCCTTCCTTTCAGGACCAAAAGAATCCCGCACCACAAAAAAAACAGCTCCCGCCCAGGAAGCTGTTTTCCACTATTACATTGGCAGGAAATACCCATTTTCATCAAACTTCATTTCCTGCAAATCCTCTAGTACTTCAATATTTTTTTGATCTTTCAGCTCGTTAAAAATCACTTCGGACACGTATAACTCCCCGATATGGAGGGTATTTGGAATCCGTACAATCCTGGCCTCTTCCGCAGCTACGCCCCAAGTGGCACGGAGCGCCGCTTTTAATGCTTCCTGGTCATTGTCGAGGACAATTGGGATTGCAGCACGGGCTAAAAACGTACTGGTGACCACATTCTCATTCATCGTTTTCAAATCGATTTTTTCGTATAAACGCTGTGTCGTCAAATCGGCCAAACCGATTCCCAGGGCATTCCCGTGGCTGGCCTCACTCAGATTGGAAGCTATCACATATTTCACGCTAGGCTTTTTCGGCTCTTCCACACCCAGTACGCGAATGCGGCCGATGATATTCGTATCCATGCCGGTGCCGCTGTAGTTTTTCCCGATTTCGTCGACAACGAGGATGTCCATATCCTCAACCGGCAGGCTTGGCATCAGCTTAAACGCTTGCTTCAGCAGTTCACGCTCACGCTTTTCAATTTCGTCCGGTTCAATCGCCTCAATGATCGCTGTTTCTTCATGGGCGTTCTCCACAATCCCAACTCCGAACAGGGTATTGGAATTCGCGATCGCGACTTTTCCCACCTCAGGCATCATTTCACTGATTCCTTTGATGCCGTAAGTATGTAAAGCCAGCGCCTGTTTATGTTTGCCCATCCCAATGGACGCCATTTTCAGGATTCCACTTTCTATTTTATTCTTAAAATCAGTATGCGGCTTAATCCGGCCCATGACGATGATGCCATCCGCCTTATTCGCATGCTGGTCGATATAAACAGGTACCCCTTCAGAGGTTTCGCCAATTACATCCACTTCCATGGAGGAACGGATTTCGCAGCCGGTGGATTCTTCGGTCACCCCAAGCCCTTCCAGCACCTCGATTTGCCCTTCAGCAGTCGCTCCGCCATGACTTCCCATAGCCGGAATAATGAACGGGGTTGCGCCTCTTTTCTTGATTTCCTCTGCGACACTTTTGACAATCAGCGGGATATTGTTAATCCCCCGACTTCCCACTGTAATCGCAATTTCCATCCCAGGCTTGATTTTTTCGTCAGCCTTAACAGCAGCAAATTGTTCTGCAATCGCAGCAGGGATGTTCTCCAGACTCTCAACGTGAAAATGTTGTCTTATTTTGGCCATTTTAGGAAAAGACATCATCCAACTCCCCTTTCGAAATAATAAAAAGGCAGCAAGAGGCCTTGCAGACCCCTTGCTTCCATTTTCTGTTCCTTAAGATAATTGATCCGGAGCCAATTCAATTGCCATGCGGATCGCTTCTTTTAATGACAGCTCATCGGCAATGTTTTTACCGGCGATATCAAAAGCGGTTCCGTGGTCAACGCTTGTACGGATGGTTGGCAGGCCGACCGTAATATTGACGCCAGCTTCAAGGCCCAATACTTTGATTGGTCCATGCCCCTGGTCATGGTACTGGGCAACCACGATATCAAAGTCGCCGCGCTTCGCTCTGAAGAATAGGGTATCAGCTGGAAGCGGACCTTGCACATCGATTCCCTCTGCCTGGGCTTTTTCAATAGCCGGAACGATTTTTTCTTCTTCTTCGCCATTTCCGAACAGGCCGTTTTCGCCGGCATGCGGGTTGATGCCGCATACAGCGATGCGCGGATTTTGAATGCCTGCTTTCTTCAGCGTATCATGTGCAAGCTTGATGACTGTATATTGACGTTCAGGGTTAATTTTATTAATCGCATCCATCAATCCAATATGGGTTGTAACATGGATGACTCTAAGGCCTGGTGCAGAAAGCATCATGGCGAAATCCTTTGTACCAGTAAGTTCGGCAAGGATTTCCGTATGGCCAGGATAGATATGGCCCGCTTTATGAAGAGCTTCCTTGTTTAGTGGTGCAGTACAGATTCCCTGGATTTTTTGTTCATTTGCAAATCCGATAGCCTTTTCCAAATAGCGGAACGCCGCATTTCCTGCCTCGGAGGAAACCTGTCCCCAAGGAAGGTCCTCAGAAACGAGATTAAGGTCAAGGATGTCAATCGTACCTGCCTGGTACTTGCCTTCTTCCGGATTTGAAATGCTGTTCAGTTCCAGATTGATATTGGTAACTTCCAACGCTCTTTTTAAAATTTTAAGGTCGCCGATCACGAATGGAGAGCAGTTCTCATAAATCTTTTCGTCATTCAAGGATTTTACGATAATTTCCGGGCCGACTCCTGAAGGATCCCCCATTGTAATTGCGATTGTTGGTTTAGTTGTAGCCATCATAGTTTCCTCCCATTTTCTCGTCTCATAAGTTCTCGCATCTGCTCCTGAAAGAAAGATGCTGTATATAGCCTGATTGGTTCACCCATCAGCTTTTAACATGTGAATCAGCTTGCGTAAGGGTTTGAAGTGCCTTGGCAAAGGCCTTTTCGGTTCCAAAGGCACCTGCTTTTGTCACCAGTGGAAGGCCGTCAAAGGAGCCGCCGAACAACTTCCCGTAAGGAATTCCGGCTTCCACTTCCCCAATTACCCGTATCCCTTCACCGTTTAACACCTTGCACGCCTCTCCGGCAATATCACCGCCTGTGAGGACAGCTCCGCAGATGCTCCGACTTTCAATTAATCTGCCGGCAATTTCCCCCATAGCCTCAGCAATGGTGTGGCCCACTTCGAAGTTGGTCAGGCCCAGGGTTTGCTGGAGCTCCTTGACTTTAGCGATTGTCTCCTGCCTGCGGTCGGTGCTGACCACCAAATCGCCTTTATCAAGCAGTTCCTGGCCAGTTTTCACAATGCGCTCAATTTCTAGTTTTCGCTTATTTGCAAAAAAGAATTCCTCTGGAGATAGAACAATTTCTGCAACATGATTGGTTTCTTTTAAATATTGAATCTGATCCTCAGTGATGGACTTGACACTTCCAGCCACCAAGAGCACCGGATCCCGTTCACCCGCTTGGGGAGCTGCTTCCGGCTCCTGGCTCTCATCAGTGCCGAAAAGATGATAGGCAATTCCCGCCGAGCCAACCCAAAGGGCCTTTTTCTCCAGGGATTCGGCAGCTTCAACGATAATCTCAAGGTCTTCATCAGCCGCTGCGTCCACAATAATGATGTTCGAACCCTCGCCTGAAGACACATTCTTCATGACTTGGGATAGATGGTTTTTACCTTTTTTGACATCATCAATCGAAATCAGCTGAACTTCCCGCTTGCTTTGCTCCTGCAGCAATTTTGGCAGATAGCTTTCTTTTACAGGGCAAGCAGGATCATGTGCAATTTCTGTTTCTTCCAGCAAGACACCATTCACATAGTGCTTCCCTTGGACGGTCGTTCGATTGCTCTTAGGAAAAGCCGGAACCACAAATGAAGTCGTATAATTAAAAACATCCATGACCGCATCAATCTCAGGTCCGATATTTCCCCTCATGGTGGAATCAATCTTTTTGAAGATATTGCCGGCACCCAGGTTTTCTAATTGTCGCGATAGTTGATAAACGGCCTCATATGCCTGTTCTGCACCTAAGGCACGGCTGTCTGAATTTAAAACAATCACATCCTCATTAAAATGGGATGGCTGCAATTGTGTATGTGCAAATAATACGGTTGTATTCAGCCCTTTTTTGGCAAATTGGACGCCTGTATCATTAGCTCCTGTTAAGTCATCGGCGATAACAGCTAGTTTCACCTGCTCTCCCCCCTTTACTCTGTGATCCTGTTTGTTTAGTGTGCAATTTCGCTCATAATGTCTATGCATGGATTTATTACCCTTATTAGATCTGAAGCAAGAACGGCTTTTTTAAATTGGGTTTTCTGTTTCACATGCAAAACGCTTACATACATAGTGTAAATTAAAACGTTGCATTAAGCAATACTTAAGTGTAACTTTTTATTTTTATTTTGATAACGTTGCTTTTTGCAACAAAGCGGCATAATAAAAACGCAAGCTATTCTTTCAGCTTGCGCCATAATGTAGAACGGTTTATTCCCAAACGTTTAGCCGCCTTGGACTGGTTCAGTCCTTCCTCTTCCAGAACTTTCGCAATCACCTGTTTTTCAATTTCTTCAAGTGTACCGCTTAAATCAACGGGTGTGAGGGCGTCGTTCTTCTTGTCTTGTTGCTCCAGCTGGTTAAAAAGATCAACTACTTCTTCCTTCTCGATATAATAGGCATGAGATTGTAAGAATAGCTGTTCAATCACTTGCCTCAGCTGTTCCACATTTCCCGGCCAGTCATAGTGAATGAGTTTATCGAGGGCATCCTGCCGTATCCCGACGACTCCGTTGCCGTATTTCGGATGAAGCTCCGAGATAAACACATGCACCAGATCCTCGATATCCTGCCTTCGTTGCCTTAGCGGCGGGATGTGGATGGTTAATGCTGCCAAAGAATGATACAAATCGGGGTAAAACTCCCCGCTGCTCACTTTTTCTGCGATGTCATCCCTGGAGGAAACCAGCCATTTCAGGTTGTTACTGCCCTCCATCTGCAGAATGGCATGGAGTTCTTTTTGTATATAGGAGCTCATTTTATCAACGTTCTTCAGGAACAAGACCCCGTTGCTGTATTTATGGAAAAAAGCTTCGTTTAGCAGGTCCTTAAGCTGGTCCCGCTTTAATCGTTCTCCGTGGAGGATGATAAAAGGTCCATTGCCTTGCTCCCTTTTTAAATAGATGGAGTGGGCTGCCACACTTTTCCGAGTTCCCTTTTCGCCAAAAATCCATACAGGGTCTTTCATGGTGCTGTATTCATCTATTTGCTGCAGCACCCGCTGAAAGGCTTCGCTTTTTCCCGTCATTGGAATATACGGAACAGACATATGAAGCTCGATGGCACTCAGATCCCGATCAATGCCTTGAACATTTTCCTGATTGAAATTTGTTTTATTCATCATGATGATCGTGTGGCGATCCATGGTGCATGTAGAAATGTTCCAGAATCCCTCATTAAGATGAAGTGTTTTAGTGATTTTGTCATTGGAGATGAGGCTTTCCTGGAGCAGCTGCTTCATTCCTGGCAAATTCCTCAGTTTTCCCCATTGGAATTCCTTGTAAAACGTTTCATTTGTATACACAAGGTTCTCTTCTTGATCCATAACCGCAATAGCCTGCCCGCCGCAATCCAGAAGATGTTTATAGAATGAAACATCCTTCTGCAGGCGCGAATAGATGCGGTATGACCTTCTCGTTTGTTCAAAGGCATCCAAAATGGCTTCTTTTCCAGAGGTGATCAGCACCCCTGTCAAGCCTAGCTCCCTGGCAGCCTGGACTGTGACCACGTCCCCGATGACCACTTCGCAATCAAGCTTTTTGAGACCCGTTAAAATTTCTTTGACTTCTGTTTCTTTGGTGATGGTCAATGTTTCGATGTCAAAGTCCAGCAGTTTGCAAATCGTTGACGCGCCATGCGTGATATTGGAGAAGCCCACAATCGCCGCTTTTCGGGAAAATCCTTTCACAAGGGTTAAAATGCGAAGCACATCATACCCCGATACCTGGATGTCAATCACCGGGATGGATACAGCCTCCTGTATCAGCGAAGCTGTACCACCGCGGCTGATAATCACATGATAGCCTTCATGTTCAGCCTCCCGTGCAATCGCAGCTCCTTCCTGCAGGTTCCCAAGCTCAATATGCAGCTGGATATCTTCAACTTCCTGAGCAACTTCTTTCATCATTTCATACAGCCCCTCATACGGGACGATAGCCAATGCTTTAATCATGTTCCAACTCACCCTTTGCTGCACAAATCATCTATGCTTCCTTTTCCTAAAACTTCTCTTTGGCTACTGGCCATTTTTCAACACTTTGTTCATGCTGCCGCTCACATAGCCCTGAAGGTCAAGGGACACATACTTATAGCCGAATGACTGGAGGTTTTCCACGATTGCATTATGGTTGGATAAAACAAGCTGCATCTCCTGCGGTTCTACCTCGATCCTGGCAATGTCTTCATGGGTACGGACGCGCACCTGCCTGATTCCCAGGCTCTTGATATATGCCTCGGATTTCTCCACCTTGGTCAGCTTTTCCTGTGTAATTCTTTCTCCATAGGCAATTCGCGATGAAAGACAGGCAAAGGATGGTTTTTCCCAGGTAGGAAGATTTAATTGTTTGGAAAGCTCGCGGATTTCTTCCTTATAAAGGTTTGCTTCCTGAAGCGGTCCGCGTACCCCATGTTCCTGGGCTGCACGAACTCCTGGACGGTGCTCGCTCATATCATCCGCAATCAAGCCGTAGACAACATTCTTGAACCCTTTTTCCTGCATGATTGGGACGATTTCTTCGAACAGTCCATTTTTGCAGAAATAGCAGCGGTTCCGGTCATTTTCCGCATAACCCGGGATATTCAGTTCAGAGGTTTCAATCACCTGGTGGTTAGCCCCGATCCATTTGGCAAGCTTCTTTGCTTCTTCCAGTTCACTTGAAGGGTATGTCTCGGAATCAGCTGTTACGGCCAGGACCTTTTCGGTTCCTAAAACATCCACCGCTACTTTTAACAGCAGTGTGCTATCGACACCGCCGGAAAACGCAACAACGACATTGTCCATTTCTTTCAGAATTTCTTTCAGTTTTTCATATTTAGCTTGCATTCTATATTCCCACCTGTCTAAGTTGTTTTCATTTATAATGACTTCCGGATATTTGCATTTTGCAACACATTTCCATTATAAGCGATTTCTTTTCAAAGGAAAAGCCATTTATAAAGCGATTTCAGCCATTATAATTAAAGATTTCTATAGAAAAAGGGCCCATAAAGGATGGACCCTTTTCATTATATTATCATCTTAAAGAATCATGTTGGCAATCAAAAGGCAGATAAATCCTGCGAACCACATAAGCGTCGTCGGCACAGACCATACCATGATTTGTTCTTTAACTTCTTTGATACCCAGCATACGGTTGGAAACCCAGAAGAAGCTGTCGTTAAAATATGAGAAGATAAGCGAACCCAAAGAAGCAGCCATAGCAGCAAGTGCCATATTTACATCCATTTGAGCAAGGATAGGTGCTGAAATGGAGGCTGCCGTAATCATGGCAACCGTTCCGCTACCCTGGATTAAACGAACCATCGTAGCAACAAAGAACGGAATGAGCACAGCCGGCATCGCAATATCAGCAATCTGCTGGGCAATGTAATCCCCTGTGCCGCTTTCGCGCAATACATTTCCAAGCGCTCCGCCGGCACCAGTAACAAGCAGGATAATACCCGCATCCTGGATTCCTTTTTCCATCTCTTCAAGCGTTTCCAAGCGTCCCCGCTGTCTGGCTAAAGCATAGATTGCAACTATCAGACCAATGGCAACCGCAATGATCGGCTGGCCAAGGAAGATCAGGATTCCATAAATACCTTGAGTTAACTCCAAAGCAGCCAGCGTAGTATTCACAAATATCAGCAGAATCGGAATTATAACTGGCATAATGGAACGTGCAAAGGAAGGCAGTTCTTTTGATCTGTCATTAATAATATCCACCATTTCCGGATACGTCATTGGTTTTTCAGGTCTGGAGAAGCCTGATTCCGAATCATCAGGAATTTGGTAGATTTTCTTCCCTAGCCATTTTGCATACAAAACACCGACAATCATCAGCGGAATCGCGAACACTAGACCCATTGCTATCATGATGCCAATGTCCACTCCGAAGATACCCGCTACTCCCAATGGACCCGGTGTTGGAGGGACCAATGAGTGTGTAAGCACTAGACCTACAGCTAAAGCAACACCAATTGAGATTACGGATTTCCCAGTTTTCCTGGAAAGCGTCTTAACCAAAGGATTCAAGATAACAAAGGCAGAGTCAAGAAAGATTGGAATTGAAATAATGTAACCGGCAATCGCCATTGCCCATTCTTCCCTTTTCTTTCCGACAAATTTGATTAACGAGTAGGCTAGTGTTTCGGCAGCACCTGAAATTTCGAGGATGCGGCCCATCATGACACCAAGACCAATTACGATACCGACCGATGCAAGCGTGCTCCCGAATCCTCCGGAAATGGCCGCAGCCACATCACCAGGAACCATGCCTCCCACAAGACCCGCAATCGAAGCAGCAATAATCAATGCCACGAAAGCGTGGATTTTCGTTTTTAAAACAAGCAAAATTAGTACAATTACCCCTAGTATTAATCCGGAAACCATTTGGATGCCTGTTGGTTCCATAGTATACTCCCCCTTGTTCTGTAAATGTTTTCATTTAAAGTTAAAAAATATGGATGGATACCATTTCTCATTTTTGACATAAAAAGGACGTTACATTCTACGAGGCCAGAGCGCTTTCATCATCAAAAGAAGGCGGTTTCAAATCAGTCAAAACATCCCCGATGATTACTTGGCAGGGAAGCCTTTAGAAGTGCACGGACAGGAATGTGTTTCATTTTGCAACTTCCAGATATAGGATGGGTTTTGCCTGCTGTTTTCGCCGCACTGCAAGTGCTTACAATAAAAGGAATAAACTAGACAGATTTGTTAGAACCTAATTTTGTAAGCGCGGTTATTATGGAGCAAGCTAAGCTTCACCGGAAGAGATAGCATAAAATGCAACACTTTTCCAATTGAACTTCCAAATTAATGTAGAACATATGAGAAATGTTGTTTATCGCATCACTTGTTGCTGTAAGTGAATTCTATCGCCTTCTGGCCATCTTGTCAAGGGGACTTTGTGGACATTTTATATTATTTTATGTTTCTTTTTTCAACAGTTTTGTATTTTCATTGAGGCATCTTTTTCTCATAATAAAACAAAGGGACGGTTCTCATGCTTCCTCTGAAGCACGAGAACCGTCCCTTTGCATCAATAGTACCCCAATTAACCCGATTGCTGAAAAGACGACGGGGGTAATAAACCCGTAGTAGTAACCATGAAATTGATCTAATACGAGACCAAAAATGCTGGGCAGCAAGACGGCGCTCAAGAAACCGCCTGTGTTCGCGAACCCCGAGGCGATGCCTGACTCGCCCACCGGAAAAGATTGCCGCACCGCAGCGAATGTTAAGGCGTTGGCGCCGTATGCAAGACCTATCACAAAGAAAAGGATGGTCAAAAAGAAAAGCGGCGGATTCGCCCCAGTAACGAGGAAGGCTGACCAGCACAGAACAATTAAGGCATGCACGACGATATAAGGCTTTTTAATCATTCCCAGCATGCTTGATAGCTGACCAGCCAATGGAGCACCGATGAGAGCTCCCACCAAACCGATTAAAACGAGCTGGCTGCCTTCCGTCCGGGACATTCCGTACACATCCATCCCATAAGGCACCGCCCATGAACCGATGAAACCCACATAGGTACCGACAAGCCCAAAGTGGCAGAGAAACAGCGCCCATGCTTGCCGGCTGGACATGATCCTCCGCAACAGCCCGGCCGTTTTTTCACGTTTGATTTTCCTTTTCTCAAACAGGGGCTGATTTGGTTTTTTCACCAGTACAAAGTAGAGAAGAAACGCACATACACATAAAAGGATCCCAGTCGAAAAAAACGCTGGTCGCCATCCAAGGAGATCAATCCAGGCTGCAAACGGGACGGTCGCCACCAGAAACCCGAGGCTCCCCGTCATCGCCGCAATTCCAATTAAAGAGGAAAATTCCCTGACATTGAACCACCGGCTCAAAATCAGCACCATATTGACCCAGATGGTCGCATCGCCAATTCCCGTAAGGGTCCTGGCAAAAAACAAGACCACTTCATGTGTGCCAAGACTGTAAATGATGGTTCCCGTCCCGGTTAGAAGAGGACCGCCGACCAGAAAAAAGTTGGGCCCAAAGCGGTCCGCAAACAGCCCCATCGGAATTTGCAGCGCCGTATAAACCAAAAACTGAATGCTCGCCAGGAGCCCAATAGTCGAAGCATTCACCGAAAACTCCCTCATCACTTCATTTGTGACCAAACCCGGAGCTGTCCGCTGAGTGGACATCAATAGATAGGTAAACAGCACACAACCCAAAACAATCCACCTGTATCGTAAATTTTGTTTATCCAATCTCTTATGCTCCCACTGGTTTTTATACAATATATGGAGGTTCCTAATGCGGTAGAATCTTTGCTTGCTTACTTGGGTCGAGTGTTAAAAAAAGGAGGCGGAAGTACACGGGACGAGGGATTCATTTTTATTGTGTACTTAGCACATAGTGTAAGTAGGTGAAAATATCCAAAGAAAAAGGGACGGTTCTTGTGCTTCTTTTGAAGCACAAGAACCGTCCCCAAGTTTTACGCGATTTCGTGTATTTCTGCTGCTTTACCTTCTTTGCGCAGTTCTTTATATTCTGCTGCGGCGGTGAAAACGACATCTGTTGATGAATTGAGTGCCGTTTCAACGGAGTCCTGAACGACACCGATGATGAAGCCGACTCCAACAATCTGCATCGCCACTTCATTTGGAATACCAAACAAGCTGCTTGCCAGAGGAATCAGGAGCAGTGAACCGCCTGCGACACCGGAAGCTCCGCATGCACTGACAGCTGCCAATACACTAAGGATGAGGGCTGTGGCGAAATCCACCTGGATGCCCAATGTATGAACCGCAGCAAGTGTCAGGACGGAAATTGTAATCGCAGCGCCCGCCATATTGATGGTGGCTCCCAGCGGGATGGAAACAGAATAAGAATCTTTATTTAAGCCCAGCTTTTTGGCCAATTCCATGTTCACAGGAATGTTTGCGGCGGAGCTTCTGGTAAAGAAGGCCGTCATTCCGCTTACTTTTACAGCCGTCCAAACCAGCGGATATGGGTTTCTCCGTGCCGTCACATAAACGAGCAGCGGATTCATGACAAAAGCCACAAAGAGCATGCACCCGACTAGGACAGCAAGAAGCTTTCCGTACCCTAATAGGGACTCAAGACCATTGGTCGTGATGGATTCGATGACAAGCCCCATGATTCCGAACGGCGCAAACTTGATGACCCAGCCTACCATTTTCGTAACAGCATCTGAAATATTGGATATCAATGTTTTAGTTGAATCAGATGCACTTCTTAAAGCAAAACCGAGAACCAGCGCCCACGCTAAAATCCCAATATAGTTTGCATTCGCAATCGCATTGAATGGATTATCGACGACGTTCATCAATAATGTACGAAGAACCTCCACTACACCGCCAGGGGCGGTAAAACCTTCAGCGCCTGTCGCCAGTGTCAGCTCGACAGGGAATAAAAAGCTGGCGATTACGCCCACCACCGCCGCAAAAAAGGTCCCTGACAGATAAAGCGCGATAACGGTTTTCATATTGGTTTTCGCACCTTTTTTATGCTGGACGATGGCTGCCATCACCAAAAAGAATACAAGTACAGGTGCGATCCCTTTTAACGCACCCACGAATAAAGATCCGAGGATGACAAGCGGTTTCCCTGCACTGGGAGCCAGTACGGCAAGCAGGATCCCGACTGCCAATCCAATCATGATTTGCTTCACGAGGCTCAGCCTGCTCCACATTCCCCATAAACTTTTCATAGAAATATTCCCCCATTATTCTAGTCTGTTAAAATAATAACCATTAGAAAGAATTATAAATGCCTAAATCATCTGCAGTCCCTTCTAAAAAGACAACTGTCTTTTTGCGATAGATTTATTATAGCTTTTCTTATACTACTTTACAATAATAAAAATACTATGTAAAGAATAGTTTTACAATTCAGAATAGATGGCACAAAAAAGCATAACCCTTCTTCAATGGAGGAAAGGTTATGCTTGATAGGTGCATAAGTACGATTATATTTTATCAAAGTCATCCGGATCCGCAAACTGGCGCTGGTCCTGATTAAGGGCATTGATTTGCTCCATGTCTTCCTGTGTGAGTTCAAAATCAAAGACATCCGCATTTTCAGCGATACGGTGCGGCTTGACCGACTTAGGGATCGTTACGACTCCAGTCTGGATATCCCAGCGAATGATGATTTGGGCGGTGGATTTATTATATTTATTGGCGATTTCAACCAAGGCTGGTTCCTCGAGCAGGCCGCCTTGCATCAGCGGTGACCATGCTTCAAGCTGGATGCTGTGCTTTTTGCAGAATTCATGCAGTTCCCGCTGATTAAATCGCGGATGATATTCCACCTGATTGACCATTGGGACAATTTCGCTATTGGCAATGAGTTCTTCAAGATGGTGAATCTTAAAATTGCTTACCCCAATGGCGCGGACACGGCCATCTTTATAAAGCTTTTCAAGCGCCTTCCACGTTTCAACATATTTGCCCTGGGAAGGAAGAGGCCAATGAATCAAATAAAGATCCAGGTAGTCCAACCCCAGTTTCTTCATGCTGGTTTCAAATGCAGCTAGAGTAGCTTCATAGCCTTGGTCGGCGTTCCAGACTTTTGTCGTGATGAACAGCTCTTCCCTAGGTACATTGGACTCGGCAATCGCTTGGCCGACTCCCTCTTCATTTTTGTACACGGCAGCTGTATCAATGCTTCTGTAGCCCAATTCAAGAGACGTTTTGACAGAATTGACAACTTCCTCGCCGTCCTTGACCAGGAAAACACCAAGGCCCAGCCATGGCATTTTCACCCCATTATGTAAAGTAGTCGTGCTTTGTAGACCATTCGTCATCGTTTGTCACTCCTTCAATATATAGAATTATAGGTTCACATAGTCTCTCCATTTATGAGTGGGCTTCCAATTCAGGAGTTTCTTGGCTTTTTCATTGTTTAGCAGAGGTTCGAAGCCCGATAGTTCCTTCCTGAAGTCTTTCACATCCGGAAAGCATTTTTCCATCAATTGTTTGCTCTCGATATCCATACTGGTTTCATCCGCCCCGATGTTTAGGGCAACAGAACCCAGCCCGTCTGTCTCAACGGCCAGCCGGTAAGCAGTTGCTGCATCACGTGTATCAATATAACTCCATAAAATCGGTATGCGCTGTTCAGGATCATGGATGAACCCTGGAAAGTTCTGATACATTTCAGGAGAAATGACATTTCCCAGCCTGAAGGATACTACTTGCATTCCGGTCCTCCGGTGGATCATATGAGCTGTTTCCTCATTGACAATTTTGGATAACCCATAGCTTTCTTCCGGCAGCTGCGGATGCTCTTCATCAATTGGTACATATTGCGGACCGAGGTTTTGCCTGGAAAAACAAATACCGTAGGAAGATTCACTTGATGAGATAACGGCCTTTTTTATTCCCAAATTTCCCGCTGCTTCCAAAATGTTATACGTGCTCATCACATTGTTTTGGAAGGTGACTTCGTTTGGATGGGAATAGGCAACCGGAATCGCAGCTAGATGCACGACCGCATCGGCACCTGCCAATACCCCATACACCTCACCCAGATTGGTCAAGTCTGTAATGACCGTCCTGCAAAGTGCTTCTTTTGGATGCTTCAGGTCAGCATTTACCACTTCATACTCATGTTCCAAAAATTCGGTTATGACGGCAGAACCAAGCAAACCGCTTCCACCTGTAATGACTACCTTTTTCATTTTCAATTCCCCATTCCCGGAACTACTTAGTTTGTCCTTTGACTGAACTAAGTATATGCAAAAAACTTTAGTTTTTCAAGTAAAAAGAGACAGAGGGACGGTTCTATTGCTTCAATGAAGCGCGAGAACCGTCCCTCTGCTTTTATTTCAATGCTGCCAGCATGTCCTTGGTGATTGATTCCCAAAGAGCTTTGTCTTCTGTCAGGCCTTTTTGGAAAGCCGGAATGGCTTTTTTAAATGCCTCGTCAAACTCAGGTGTGCCTTTTGGAGGCAAAGACCCAAATAATTCATCAGCAAGTCTTTGGGCTTCCGGTGCACGCGGCCCCCATTTTGCCACTTCCTCGCCCTCCTGGTCAATCAAGACAATGATCGGAATCGAGCGTGATTTCCCATTGGTTAAATATTGATCCATCAGTTCGAGATTCTCATCCCGAATAAAGTAGCGGACATCAATAAGCGCCTCATTGGCGATCCTCAGGAATAATGGGATGTTGACCATCGCATCTCCGCACCAGTCTGCCGTAAGAATGAGTGCCCGAAGCTTCTTATCCTGAAGTCCGTGAAGGAAGCCCCTTTGATTCTCTTCAAGGTGACTTGAATTGTACACTTTCAGCAAGCCCTCCCGATTCACTTTCATGCTTGAAATATATTCGGTTGTCGTCATTCCCTGCTTAAACCACTCATTTAATGATTTCATATTGACACCTCGCCCTTTTGTAGTGACTTTTTATAGAATTCCCTGACAGGAGCATTCCCTCAATTGATTATACACAATTTTTCACCTGAACCTGGGTTTTAACACTCATACTACTTATTAACTGTACTCACTGGAAACCCTTATTGCCTTAAGTGATTTGAAAAAGCTCACCTATATTGAAGACATACTCATCAGGCAGCTTGTCTGCTTCTCTTGAGATTTCCGCTCTGAAGCTTTCCCTTCCCTTTAGCACAATCTGATTCTTTTTAATGATGATTTTGCCAAAACTGTAGGGGGCATAAAAAGTATTAATAAAATCAATATGGTTGACAGACGTTTTCCCTGTTGTCAAATCTGTCACTTTAAGGTTGTACTTCGCTTTTTCCAAGTGGCTTTTTGGTACCTTGTAAACAATCTCCGCTAAATAGTCTTTATTTGTTTTAGAGTCATACGTTAATTCCATATCAAGACCTTTTTGTTTGATCGTGTGGATGACTTTCTCTATTTTTTCATTTTCTAGATGGTCGAATTCGGAGATCAACCTTAACCCATCACAGACACTATAAAACAACATCTCAGCCCTAACCTGCTCGTCACCGGCTAAATATGCAGCGATATCAAGGGTGGAATACGTATATTTATGCCAGGTTTCCAATGCGATTTCCTGTTTGGCCATGTCCATTGTCTCGCCAATATGGATGTAAATTTCATCATAATTGGGAAGCAGCACGTTGGCCTTCCTTAATAGATTGCTAAACAACTCCGAATAAATATAATCATAGGGAGATAATGTTCCCTTTTCAAACTTGTCGTATATCCGAATCCCCACTATTTTCCTGGTTAAAGGACGAGGGTGGATGGAACAGCTGTACATCAAACAGTCTGCCCTTTTCGCCTGGTTTTTCACCCAGATTTCCTGCTCAATTTTCGCGTAGTCTTTAAGTTCTTCCTTCGTTTTGGGAACAAACGAAAAAGCATTTCTATAGTCAGCCAGCAGTTCCTCTTCGTGAAAATCCATTGGTTCTTTCCGTTCTATGTATCTGACTTTCTTAATGGCTTCTTCCACCTTCATCAATCCGTGTTGAAAATCTTCCAGATCCAATTTACCCGGATTTTTGAAACCTCCATTCACCTCCACTTCCGCAATCGTCTTATATAAGGAATTAAGCTTCAATTTTTTTGTTCGCGGAGCATTCTGAATGAATCGGATCAGAATACACTCAAAGGTATGTCCATGGAATTTACCGATTAGATGTTCATTTAAAAAGGTGTCGAGCAAGTGTAATGTCCTGTTATTGGTTTCCTTGCTTTTGAAATCCTTGTACTCAATCAGGAATCTCATGCGGGCTCCTTTCACAGCGTTTATGCTTCATTATTTTAAATTATATAATTCCGTTAATATGAGGGCCAGTGGTTTAAAGATTATCGAAAAAACCTCTACACACCTACCACATCTATCCAAAATCCCGATAGGTCCCTCACCTGCTATTTGCTAAAATGGTGTTATGATTTCAGGGAGGGTGAAGATTTGAAGAATAAAGTGATTTTACTTGCATCTGACCAGCTTGGGAAAGGAGAAAAAGAATTAGGCGAAGGAATTTTGGAAACTTTTTTCACAATCCTTAAGCAAAAAGAGGAGCTGCCTAAGGCAGTTTTTTGTATGAACAGCGGTGTTTTCACCTTAACAGAACGCTCGCTTGTTTCTCTCCACCTAAAAGAACTTGAATCCAAAGGGGTCGACGTTTTGGCTTGCAAAACCTGTGTTGACTATTACGAGGTTCAGGAACAGCTGACAGCTGGAAAAATCAGTTCCATGGCGGACTTTATTGAGCTGGCTTCAAAATATGAAGTTTTAACACTATCTTAATGAGTTAGGCTTTGCAACCTAAACGAAAGGAGATGGACCTCAAAGGTGAAGCTGTACAACAAAATATTCAATCAATATTGGAATCCCTATGTTGCTTTAGGGCTCGCTGGCCTGGTGAGCGCCTTGTATTTTAGCCTCACGGCAACAGTTTGGGCCGTTACCGGAGAGTTTACAAGATTGGGTGGACATATCTTGCAGTTGGTTGGAGTGAATGTGTCGCAATGGGATTACTTCCAGCTGGTAGGATTGGAAGGTACGCCCATCAGCCGGACAGATGGCTGGATCGTGATTGGGATGCTGGCCGGTGCCTTGATCACCATCTTGTTAAGCAACAGCTTTAAGATTCGTTTCCCGAGACAAAGGCGGCGCCTCGTCCAGGGATTTTCCGGCGGAATCATCGCCGGTTTTGGCGCCCGTCTTGCTCTCGGCTGCAACCTGGCGGCGTTTTTTACGGGAGTGCCGCAATTCTCTTTCCATGCATGGATTTTCATGGTCACGACCGCAATTGGAACCTACCTTGGCGTAAAGGTAGTGAACACGAAATGGTGGCGGGGAAAGCCCAATCTGCGTAAAAGCACTGGAAAAGCAGTCAAAAGAACTGCGGTGAAAAATACCAGGATCCAGCCGGTTTTAGGATGGCTGTTCGCTTGTATATATATAGGAATCATCATTTATTTATTCGCAACAGGAAAAAACCTTCTGGCAATTGGAGCGATTGCCGGTGCCCTCTTCGGAATTTTGATTGAAAGAGGACAAATCTGCTTTACTTCCGCTTTCCGGGATATGTGGATCAGCGGGCGTGCAATCATGTCGAAGGCCATCGCTGTCGGAATGATTATCAGTGTCGTTCTCACTTTTATTTATATCCAAACTGGTGCTGTCCAGATCATTAAAGTCGCCGCTCCAAGCACAGTCATTGGCGGTCTTTTATTTGGATTTGGAATCGTTCTTGCCGGAGGGTGCGAGACAGGCATGATGTACCGGGCCATGGAAGGCCAGGTGCTCTTCTGGGTTGTGGGAGCAGGCAATATCGTCGGCGCGACCCTTTTGGCCTACGGCTGGGATCACCTCGGGATTTTCAATGCACTTGCAGAAGGATGGCCGCAAGTGAACCTGATTGAAACGTGGGGAGCAACAGGTGCCCTAATCGGGACATTGGCCATGCTTGCACTATGGTTCCTTCTCTCCAGCTGGTGGGAAAAACACTTCCGTTATGGGAAAGGAATTAAGATAGAAGAATCAAGACCATTGGCAGCAAAGGAGGTTTAATATATTGTCGCAAGAACTTGAGATTGATTACACGTTGGACATCCGCGGGGAGCCTTGACCGTATCCCGTCATTTATGCGCTGGATGCGCTAAAAGAGATGAAAATTGGGGAAGTGCTCGAAGTGATTGCCGATTGCCCGCAATCGTTCCGAAATGTTCCTGAAGAAGCGGTCAGGCATGGCTATGAGCTTGTCGCTGAGCCGCACAAGGATGGGCAGGACCTTTATTTTTATATAAAAGTCGTGAAATAAAACTAGCTGGTTTTTTGCTAGTTTTTTCTTTTTAACAAAAAAGGAGTTTCCCCCTTATACAAAGAAGTTAGTATAAAGTAAGGAAGTGCTTCCCATCAAAAAGCAGGCTTCAAAAGCCTGGATTCTCCATGGGAAGCTTTTTTTCAGGTTTGAAAGAAGGGTTCAGCTTTGAAATCAGTCCTGCGGAACCTGTCCTAATAAGACACAGCCCCAATCACAATCACCGTTTTGGCAATTGGAACAGCTCTTTCATTTCACTAAAACTTCCGGCCAGCCTTCCGAGCGGATCCAGCTTTTCAAGATTGACTTTATAATTTCCAAGATAATATTGATCTTGAATATGGTAATGCACCATTTGTCCAATGATTAAGTGGTCAGAACCAAGCGGAATGATTTGTTCAAGCTTGCATTCCATTTGGATTGGGGCTTCCTTGACTCGTTTTGGACTGACGATAGCACTATCTATGGGAGTCAAACCCGCGGCTTCAAACTCATTTACATCCGCCGGCAGGTTTTCCGAGCTCTTCATCATGGGATTTCCAAGCTTAGAATTTACAACATTAATGACGAACTCTTTTTGGGAACGTATATTCACAAGGGTATCCTTCTCCGTTCCCTCTCTTTCTCCAACCCCCGGGCCTACTGAGATGCAAAGCATAGGCGGCTTCCGGGAAGCAACAGTAAAAAAGCTGTATGGCGCGAGATTAAGAACCCCCGCTTCAGAAATGGTCGAAACCCATGCAATGGGCCTTGGCACAACCGAACCACTCAGCAATTTATACACTTCTTTTTCTCCAAGCTCTGCAGGATTAAATTCCATGCATAATCCTCTCCCCTCTAAAATTCCTATTCAGGTGAATTTTCCTTTTTACTAATCAAGGCTAAATAAGCAAGCATAACAAAGACCACAGCCATCAATCCGGCAATGAAGAGCCAGCCAAATGTAAAGCTTCCGGTTCTATCGACCATAAAACCGAATAGGGGTGGAATCAGAATAACCCCGATGGAACCAAACATTATACTAACCCCGCTTGATATTCCTGCCTGGGCCGGATGGACGATCTCACTGGCCAGGTTCATCCAAATGCCATTGAAACCGGCGACGGAAAAACCAAATATGCTTATAATGGGTACCAAGGTCCAGAAGGTAGCACTTGGAATCAAAGCAACCGATAAGCTCGAAAGCGCAGTCAGAACTGTAATTATAAGTAAAATCACAACCCGGTTTCCATTAAACAAGAAGTCGCTGATCATCCCCCAGGCAACCCGCCCCAAGGTCCCACTCACTTCAGAAATAACAAAAAGGATTCCCGACAAAACGAGCGTAATCCCAAACTTTTCATAAGCAAAGAGCACAAGGTACGTATTTAAACACATTTGTGAACCGTTTAATCCAGCAGCACTTAAGCTGACAAGCATGAGTGATTTATTTTTGAGCATTCCAAACATGGACTTATAAAAAGCAACGAGCCCACCCCGGTTCGCGGAACTCTTAACCCTTATCCGGTCATGGTATAGGATTGAAGCAATCCAGCCGCTGAAAAGCAAAAGGACGCAAGCACCAAATACGACAGGACGCCAGCCATACCCAGCCCCTAATGGCAGTAAAATCAGGCCGGCAAGCGCTGATCCGGCTGTTATCCCCATTTGTTTAATTCCCATTGCCGTTCCTCGCTGTTTTAACGCAAACCACTCAATAATTCCCTTGTTCGTAATGGGGTGCATTGATCCATAGCCGACACCGCCAATGATGACAAGAAGAAGGACAGCCCAAAATTGGCTCAGGAAGGTCATAATTAAAAAACCGATACCAAGGAAAAACGCAGCAGCCATTAATAATCTTCGTGATCCAAACTTATCGGTTAAAAACCCGGCCGGAACCGAAGCAATTGCCTGGCCTAAAAAAAGGGCGGCGGGCAGCATCCCGATTTGCGATTTCGTCAAGCTCAGGTCTTCTCCAATGAGGACTCCGAGCGGCCCTATGCTGCGGCCGACAAAGGCGACCAGGAGCTGAGCCAATAGCAGGAACAACAGCATCCGCCATGGTTCGGAATTGAATGCCGCCTTATTTTTTACCATTAAATCTGCCATACTTTTTCGCCTCTTCCGCCTTAAACAGCTAACCCTCAGCAAGGAATCACCCAACTGAGGGAAGTTAGTTTCTTTTACCTTATAAATTGACTACATTCATATCTTCTTCCAGAACAGGATCTTTCTTTGCAGAAGCGGAGGATAGATACGAACCAACGATACAGATGATAAAGTTCAGCGACAATCCGATGATTCCGCCATGGATGCCATAAACCGTTTTGTTTCCGGTAAAGGTAAGGACTCCTGCAACAATGGCACCAATGACCATTCCCCAGAAAACAGCCTTGCCATTTAAACGCTTCCAATAAAGCCCTAAAACGAAGGCAGGAAAGACTTGGACAAGCAATTCAAATTTCAGGACGAAGATTTCGTAAAGCGTTCCTGGAGGGTTCCAGGCAATCCAAAGCAAACCGAAGATGGCAATAATGCCAACGATTTTCCCGACCATTACTTTTCGATGCTCACTCGCCTTAGGGTTGATGAACTTTCCATAAACATCATTTGAGATCAGAGATGAGAAGCTTAATAAAACAGAATCCGCCGTTGAAACAATGGCTGCGACGATTCCGCCAAAGAAGATGATCATAATCCAATAGAAGAAACTATTAATTGAAGCGATTTCATTGGCCATTAACCCCACCAGCTGTTCCGAGTCTCCCCCTTCCAAGCCTGGGAACAGTTTAATTCCAATAATCCCGACCAGAAAAACAAGCCCAGTCGTAAGAAGCGGCATCCACGCCATTCGCGCAAAGGATTTCTTCAGTGTTTTTTCGCTGCGGGCAGCATAAATCCTTTGTACAGCGTGCGGATAAATACTGGCACCTAGACCAACCAGAATAAGCATGCTAAACCAGTTGATATTTACTTCCGCTGCCGGCACCGCGAGCTTAGCCGGTTCCGTTTCGGCGATAAATTGGGTTATCGAACCGAAGCTTCCGCCGGCCAGATAAATTCCGCCGGCCACGAAGGCAAAAATTCCAATCAAGAGAACAATTCCCTGCATGACATCTGTGAAGGCAACAGCCTTCATGCCGCCCATCCATTCATAAGCCAGCATGACGAATACAAAAGCCAGAACAGCTATTTGATACGGAATCGTCCCCCCTGTCATACCTGAAACGGCCTGGCCAATGGCCACCAATTGTTCAAGCAGGTAGTTTCCTAATCCCCACAGCATCAGAAAAATGGCTAGGAGGGTTATCCCTTTTGAGTTAAAACGATGTTCCAGCCAATCTGTCGGTGTCACAAAGTTCCGCTTTTTCGCAATAACATACAATCGAGGGGCGAACAGCAGATAAACCCCAATAATGATGGTCATAAATGAAATAGACTGCAGCCATGAAAAACCTGTTCGGTAGGCTGTAGGCGCATAGCCAACGATGGTATTCCCGCTATATTGTGTGGCAAATAGTGTAAAGAACAGGGCAATGATTCCCAGATTTTTTCCTGCTAGATAATATCCTGTTAAACTTTCGTGGATATTTTTTTCACCCCGGCCGGAAAAATAGCCGATAACAAGCATAATGATCGCAAAGGCTGACAAAATGATAATTCCGTCTATTCCTGCAAACGTTAATTCACCCATGGGTCATCCCCCCTCTATTTGTTCGCTTCTTCTTCGTCTTCAACCAAGTTCCATTGCGTCAGGCAAATCCAGCTTAAGTACGCACTTAAAATGACTGAAAAAATTAAAATGATGAATCCCCACAAAGGGAAACCAAAAATATAAGGCTCTACCATGGAATCGGAAAAATACCAAGGAACATTTCCTAGTAAAATAATGACTAGGCCGATCCAAATCCACTTTTTCTGGATCGGTTCTTTTACGTCTTTGTTCATGTAATTGCCCCCTTTAACACAGATGAGAGTTAGGAGTTGCTATCAACACTATTTGCAGTCGCTAAGGCAGGATAAAACACTTTATGGCTCCCTTCAAACGCAGTGATTTTTTCCTCTGCTCTTAAAGTGGCGCCTATTTCGTCCAATCCCTCAAGCAATAATTGCTTCCGGTAAGGAGCGATTTCAAAGACTGCCTCAAATCCGTCATGGCCTTTTACTGTTTGACTCTCCAAATCCACTGTAAGCTTCAGTCCAGGCTGAGCTTCCGCCTGGTCAAACAGAAACTGGATGACGTCCTCCGGCAGTACAATCGGCAGGATTCCGTTTTTGAAGCAATTATTATGAAAAATATCGGCAAAGGACGGCGCAAGAATAACGCGGATGCCAAACTCTGAAAGAGCCCACGGGGCATGTTCCCTGGATGAGCCGCAGCCGAAATTCTTTCTTGCCAAAAGAATCGGCGCATTCCGGAATGGTTCCATGTTTAACACAAAATCGGGTTTCTCTTTGCCATCTTCATACCGCCAATCATAGAACAGAAATTGTCCGAATCCGGTCCGTTCAATTCTTTTTAGAAACTGCTTGGGAATAATGGCATCCGTATCAATATTTGCTGCATCCAATGGAGCTGCGACTCCTGTTACTTTTTTAAAAGACTGCATTATACCATTACTCCTTCCTGTTCCTTTGCTGGCCATTGGCGTACATCGACAAAATGCCCGGCAATCGCCGCAGCCGCTGCCATTTCTGGACTTACTAGATGGGTTCTCGCCTTTTTCCCCTGCCGTCCTTCAAAGTTACGGTTTGATGTCGAGGCACAGCGCTCTTCCGGGCCTACAAGGTCATCGTTCATGCCCAGGCACATGCTGCAGCCGGCTTCACGCCACTCAAACCCCGCCTGCAAAAAGATTTGATCCAGTCCTTCTGCTTCCGCTTGCTTCTTCACCAGCTGTGAACCCGGTACAACCAGCGCTTCAACCCTTTCGGCGACTTTGCGGCCTTTCGCAATCGCTGCTGCTTTCCGCAAATCCTCGATGCGGCTATTCGTACAGGATCCGATGAACACCTTGTCGATCTGAATCTCGGTGATTGGTGTTCCCGGAGCGAGGCCCATATACTGAAGGGCTTTTTCAGCGGAACGCTTTTGTGCCTGCGGAAGTTCTTCCGGGGTTGGCACCGTCGCGGAAATGCCGGCAACTTGTCCGGGATTTGTTCCCCAGGTCACTTGCGGCGTCACCTTTTCTGCATCAAACTCGATTTCCAAATCAAACTGGGCGTTTTCATCACTATGGAGTGTTTTCCACTCAGTCAGTGCTGCTTCCCAGTCACTGCCTGATGGCGCATACCCCCTTCCTTTCAAATAATCGAAGGTCGTTTCATCAGGGGCAATCAACCCTGCACGCGCTCCCATTTCGATGCTCATATTGCACACTGTCATTCGCTCTTCCATTGAAAGGTTCCGGATCACATCCCCGCGATATTCAATCACATATCCAGTCGCAAAATCATGGCCATATTGACCAATAATTGCAAGAATCAAATCCTTTGCCGTGGTCCCTCTTGGTAAATCCCCTTTAATATTGATCGCTAAAGTTTTAGATTTATATTGCTTTAAGGTTTGGGTCGCAAGCACATGCTCCACTTCACTTGTGCCGATTCCAAATGCGAGGGCACCAAATGCTCCATGTGTAGAAGTATGGCTGTCGCCGCACACAATTGTTTGTCCTGGCTGGGTAATCCCCAGTTCGGGAGCGATCACATGGACGATGCCTTGATTGGCACTTTTCAAATCATATAACTTGATTCCAAAGTCAGTGCAATTGTCCACAAGTGTTTCCACTTGCTTGCGGGCAATCTCATCCTGGACCGGCAGTGAGCGATTCCTGGTGGGAATGCTGTGGTCCATCGTTGCTAATGTCAAGTCCGGACGGCGCACTTGGCGATTTTGGATCCGGAGTCCTTCGAATGCCTGTGGAGAGGTGACTTCATGGACCAAGTGAAGGTCAATATAGACCAGGGAAGGCTGATCTCTTTCTTCCGAAACGAGATGGCGGTCCAAAATTTTCTCATACAATGTCTTGCCCATTTGATCGACCTCCTTAAATAATTTTCTTTTCCGCTAGTTCTTTTATTTTTTCCTGGTCATACCCCAGCAGATTTTGATAGATTTCTTCATTATGCTTGCCCATTGCCTCTGGCCCGGCATGCTTTACTTCACCTGGAGTTCTGCTTAATTTCGGAACAATCCCTGGCATCGGGAAATCCCCTAATTGTGGATGCTCGACATGGAGAATCATCTCCCGCGCCTGATAATGCGGGTCCTCCACAATATCCTTTGCCGTATAGATCAATCCGGAAGGAACCCCTTTTTCCTCCAGGATGGCCAGTGCTTCCTTTGCCGGCAAGGTCTTCGTCCACTCTTCAATCATAGAATCGAGCAGCTTCATGTTTTCTCCCCTCGCATGATGGGTCGAAAAACGCGGGTCGTTGGCGAGTTCAGGCTGTTCCATCGCCTCGCACAGCCTGCGGAACACTCCATCCGCATTAGCACCGATCACAATATACGTTTTGTCTTTTGTAAAATAAATATTGGATGGTGCAACTCCAGGGAGGATATTCCCCATCCGCTCCCGGATATAGCCTGCCAATAAGTAATCCGGGATGATGCTCTCCATCACCGAGAAAACCGATTCATAGAGCGCCGTATCCACCACTTGCCCTCTTCCGGATTGCTCCCGTTCATGTATGGCGACTAGGCAGCCAATCGTTGCGAACAGCGCCGCTAATGTATCCCCGATTGAAACGCCGATCCGGGATGGCGGCCGGTCTTCGAAACCGGTTACATTTCTGAGCCCCCCCATCGCTTCGCCAACACTTCCAAATCCCGCCCGGCTTTTATAAGGCCCTGTCTGCCCAAAACCTGATGTTCGGACCATGATCAATTTCGGGTTGATTTCCGAAAGAATCTCATAAGATAGATTCCATTTTTCCATTGTGCCTGGCCGGAAATTCTCGATGAGAATGTCGGCTTCTTTCACTAAATCCCTTAAAATAGCTTGTCCTTCTTCCTCGCGCAGGTTCAAGGTAATCGACTTTTTGTTTCTCGACTGAATCGGCCACCAAAGGCCGACTCCATCCTTTGATTTTCCCCAATCACGCATCGGATCTGATTTTCCCGGCGGCTCCACCTTAATCACTTCCGCCCCAAAGTCTCCTAGCAATCTGCCGGTAAAAGGCCCGGCCAATAACGTTCCCAATTCCAGTACCCGTAAATCTTGTAAAGGCAGTTTCGTTTCAGACATGTTGGTCCCCCCAGGTGGTTTGTCGTTTTGAATTTTCTGATTATGTATACAAATTTATTGGTTTGTATACAAGAAGTCAACCGTATTTTAAAAATTTTTAGATAATTAGTTAAATCCACCTATAAACTGGTCATTTTCACTCCTTTTCTATTAGTTTTCAGAAAATTCATTGAAAAATAAATACTGTTTGTATACAATAACCTTGAGGTGTTGGAATGGATGCATACAAATTTATAAAAGATGCCATTATCCTAGGAAAGTATGTACCTGGTATGAGACTGGGAGAAGAGACATTAGCCAAGGAATTGAATTTAAGCAGGACACCTGTCAGAGAAGCGATAAAACAATTGGAGGCAGAAGGACTGGTTGTTCCTCTAAAACGGGGTGTAGGCGTCAGAAGCTTTACGAAAGAGGATATTAAGGAGATTTATGACTTAAGAAGCCTGCTGGAAAGCTATGCCGCCAGCCAGGCGGCCATGCACCGAAATGAAGCCGATCTGATTGAGCTGAAAACCGCAAATGAACTATATGAAAAAGCGATCCACGACCATCTTCAATCCGATATGGCCAGCATCCGCAAAATTGTCAAAGTGAATCAACGATTTCATGAAGCGATCGTTTCAGCTGCAAAAAATAAGCATTTACATTTTCACATTTCGAAGGTGGTGGTTGTTCCGATTGTATTCCGCTCCTTTTACTGGTACTCCGATTTCCATCTTCAGCAATCTCTTGAAGTTCATAAAATCATTTATAAGGCGATTGAAAACAAAGAAGCTGAACGGGCCCGGATTGCCATGCATGAACATATTTTCCAAGGACGCGACAATGTATTGAACCATTTGAATGATATTAAAATCAGTCACTTTTTCAGGGGGGAACCAGGATGATTGAAATTTGTGAAGTAGGTCCACGCGACGGATTGCAAAATGAAAAGAAAATTCTTTCCACCGAAGTAAAGGCAGAACTAATCACCAAACTCATAGATACCGGCATCACCAATATTGAGGCCGTTTCGTTCGTCAATCCAAAGGTCGTTCCGCAAATGGCCGATGCAGAAGAGCTGTTGAAAGTTCTTCCAAAGCGCGCGGACATACGTTACGGCGGCCTTGTGTTAAGCCGCTCGGGTCTTGAGCGTGCACTGAAAACCGATGTGGACTTCCTCCATGTGGTCACTACCACAAGTGATAGTTTCAACTTAAGAAATGCTAAAAGGACCGTTGACCAAGCGGTCACGGAACTATCGAAAGTCATCAAGGAGGGCGCTGATTCCGGCAAGGGAGTCGCTGGAGTGCTCGGAACCGCGTTTGGATGTCCGTTTGAAGGACAGGTGCCGTTAACAAAGGTGCTAAATGTGACGGAAGAATTTTTGAAAGCTGGCTGCACAGAGATAACGCTGGCCGATACGACTGGAATGGCGAATCCCATACAGGTTCAAACCGTAGTTGCTGCCTTTTATGAGCACTTCGGCAAAGATTTGTCACTAGGCCTCCATTTCCATAATACTCGCGGTCTTGGTCTCACCAATATCCTTGCCGGCTATCAAGCAGGTGTCCGGCGTTTTGATTCTTCCATTGGCGGCCTGGGCGGCTGCCCGTTTGCCCCAAAAGCCGTTGGAAACGCCTGCACCGAAGACATGGTCAATATGTTCCATTCAATGGGCGAACAAACGGGTACAGACCTGAACAAACTTGTGGAAACGGCCCAATGGCTTGAAGGAAAGATGGACCGCCCATTGGACGGAATGCTGATGAAGGCAGGAATTGCTTAGTGTTTGTTTGAGAAGAGTTATTTTAGATGGTGGAGCCCGCGGACAGTTTATTAATTGGTCCGCAGGCTATTTTTTCGTTGGGGGTCTCTAGGTATCTTATTTATGCGCTTCCCCTTTTTCGACTGGATTATCAGCATGCGATACCCAGTCACTATAGCTTCCGGCATACAGCTTTACATTTTGGTAACCTGCCATTTTTAATGCGATATAATTTGGCGTGGCGGTAACGCCTGAGCCACAGTAAACAATAATAGACTGCTCTTGACCCAGGTCTGCGAATCTCTTTTTCTGTTCTTCGCTATTTTTAAAGGAACCTTGCTCCATGCTATCTCCCCAAAAACGATGGATAGCGCCTGGAATATGCCCCGGTATCCGGTCAATCGGTTCCATTTCTCCTAAAAAGCGTGCCTTGTCCCTTGAATCAATTAAAATTGCAGAAGTATCCTTATTTGTTACAGCTTCTTTTACTTCTTCATAGGAAGCAAGCATCTCTTTTTGAAGTTTGACTTCAAATGTAGCGGACTTGGATTCAGGAACTTCCTGGGTGGTTGGATAGCCGGCTTTCACCCAGCCTTTAAACCCTTCATTCAACACATAGACGTTTTCATGCCCGAGATAGCGAAGCAGCCACCAAAACCGGGAGGCAAACTGCCCTTCCCCGCCGTCATAAGCGACAACAGTTTTGGAATGGTCTATTCCTGCCTTTTCAAGCTCGTTCCTGAATGCATCGATTTCCGGAAGCGGATGCCTGCCTCCGTGTTTTGAAACAGGAGATGACATTTGTTTTTCCAGATCAAAATAATAGGCACCTGGAATATGGCTTTCATGATAGAGAGTTTTTCCTTGCTCCGGATTTCCCAGCTCAAACCGGCAGTCTGCAATTTTTACCTCCTTGCTGTCCAGTCGTCCAAATAGCCAACTCTTTTCTACAGTAACATTCACTGTAACCTCTCCCCTCAACCTATACTTTAAGAATAATATTAATTTTCATTCCAATACTTAGCAATCCATTCATTCATAGATTCATATTAAATCGCCGGCTACTCTAATATGTAATTGATTTTTTACCTGCTTATATCCAGTATAATTATATAGGAACAGGGAATGGACAAGGTACCTAACATGCACTACCATTAGAACTAAAACATTATCTTTGAAATCAAAGGGCCCGTCCCGATAAGTTGGAGGTGAAACTTTTGTATCATGTTGGAGTAGTTGGTCCCGAGCCATCTGTAGCCCGGATTTTGGATGTTGCCAAAGATTTCGAAAAGGAAATGACCTTTCACCCTTTTACATATAAACAGGCGATTGAAACGAAGGAAATCGTGTTAACCCATCAAAAAGAGGTCGATGCCTGGCTTTTTTCGGGGCCCATCCCTTTTGTGATTGCCAAAAGTGTCCTGGGTGATGATGAATCTTTGTACGGGGTTCTATTTCTGGAAACAGGAATCTATCGCTCATTGGTTAATTTGTTTCTGCAAAAGGACGGAGTTTTTAAACGAATTAGTATGGATTTCCCTGAAGAAGTCGATATTCTGGATGATACTCTCAAGCAATTGGATTTCCCTGTTGAAAACTTGCTTGTCAGAACATTCCCCGCTGATGCCGATGAAGAGGATATTTACAACTACCATTATCACCTTTGGGAAAAGGGAGAAAGTGATGGAGTGCTGACTAGTTATCCTGGTGTGAAGGAAAGGCTTGAACAAAAAGGTATTACGGTTTCGTGGATTACGACAACCAGGCTGGAAACGAAACAGACCTTGCTGGCACTGTCCGAAAAGGCCAAAGCACAATACTATAAAGATACACAGGTTGCCGTTTGTTTTATCGAAATTGGAAACCTTGAGATTGACCAGGAAGAGCTGTTGTATGATAGCCAATGGAAACAGTTGAAAATGGAAGAGACCGTGCTCCGCGTCAGCCGGAAGCTGAATGGGTCCTTTCATAAGACTGGAAATGGGGATTATATGATTTTCAGTTCACGCGGTGAGGTCACTCAGCATAAGGACCTGCTTCAGGATACCGTTCAAAAAATAAGGGATGAATGGAAACATTCTGTTGCGGTTGGCGTTGGGTTTGGGGACTCCGTTCTCAGGGCTGAATTCCATGCAAGGATGGCCGTGCAGCGTTCGAGAACGTCACAACAGGATATTTTAGTGTTTCTGGATGAGCAAGGTGAAGTCGAAGAGTACCATAATCAGCACACCATTATATCTTATCTAAGCGAAAGTGACGAACCCGAGCTGGTTGAAAAGCTTGCACAACATCAGCTAAGCGTGCAAATGTACAATAAAATCCGCAGCCACGTCGAACACAAGAATTGGAACACTTTTACTAGCAAAGATCTGGCAATGGAGCTGGGGATGAGCTTCAGGAACGCCCAGCGAATCCTCCTTGGTCTCCGGAAGACCGGCCTAATACAGGAAGTAGGCGAAACAAAAAGCAGTGATAAAGGAAGACCCATGAAACTATACAGTTTTTACATTTGAAACAGTCTGATTCAGGCTGTTTTTTTGTTTGTATAAAACAAAAACTTGCATTTCGATGTAAATAAACCTTACATGGATTTTAAAATTTTTGTTGAAAGTTGTCGATAAATTCTTTATACTTTATTTAACGCAATTGCGTTATATATGCGTTTTATAAGGAGTGAATTTCGTGAACTTCAGCAAGATTCAACAACAAATTGAAGAAGTGTACAAGGACGTTATTGAATGGCGCCGTCACCTGCACAAAAACCCTGAGCTGTCGTTTGAAGAAGTCCAGACAGCTCAGTATGTATATGATCTACTGGAGAGTTTTGGCGGATTTGAGTTGTCAAGGCCTACCAGAACCAGTGTGCTGGCAAGGCTGAAAGGAACCAGGCCTGGTAAAGTGATTGCTCTTCGCGCGGATATGGATGCCCTTCCTGTTCAGGAAGAAACCGGCCTCCCCTTTGCTTCTGCCAAAAAAGGGGTCATGCATGCATGCGGCCATGATGCCCATACTTCCATGCTGTTGGGAGCGGCAAAAATTTTAAAAGATTGCAAAGAGGAATTAAGCGGTGAAATTATCTTCATATTCCAGCACGCCGAAGAACTGCCTCCAGGCGGAGCAAAGGAAATGGTTGCCGCGGGCGTTTTGGACGGTGTGGACGAGGTAGTTGGAATTCATTTAATGTCTACCATCCCCTATGGAACGATAGGGATCAGGCATGGAGCGATCACATCTGCCAGCGATGTCTTCGAAATCACAGTCAAGGGCAAAGGCGGACATGCCTCCACTCCTGAACTGACAGTAGATCCGCTCGCGACAGGAGCTCAAATTGTAACCGGCTTGAATCACATTGTTTCCCGCTCCGTCGCACCATTGGATGCTGCTGTAGTTTCGGTTACCAAGTTTCATGGCGGAGGAACAGCTTTAAATGTGATACCAGACACGGTCGAAATAGGCGGTTCCGTCCGCACCCTGGATAACGGCGTCCGCGAACTGATTAAAACGCGGATCAGCGAAATAGCGGAAGGAATCGCTAGAGCAAACGGCGCGGAAGCACTTGTCGAGTATATGTATGGCTACAATCCAGTCATCAATGAAAAGGTAGTAACAGACAAAGTTACTTCTGTTATTGAAGAATATTTCCCGGAACGCAAATTGGATTGGATAGATCCAATGCTGGGCGGGGAAGATTTTTCTGCTTTTAGTGATGAAAAGCCAGGATGCTATATCATGATTGGATCCGGGAACTCTGAGAAAGGAATCATCTATCCGCATCATCACCCTAAATTTGATTTGGATGAAGCAGCAATGAAGGATGGCCTGAAATTTCATGTAATAACGGCTTTATCACTTACCAAAGGTTAATATGTTTTGAAGAGGAGGGAAATTATGGACCAAAACACTGTGAAGGAAAAAAAATCTTTTTTTGACCGTATGCTGGATTCGATCGAAAAAGCAGGAAATAAACTGCCTGATCCTATTGTACTGTTTTTTGTTTTGTCCGGAATCGTATTAATAGCTTCTTTTATTGCAGGGATCTTTAACCTCTCAGCTGTCCATCCAGGTACAGGAGAAACCATCGTGGCCAAGAACCTGCTTGATGGTGAAGGAATCGTCTACTTCCTGACCAATATGATCACCAATTTCAGTGGGTTTCCACCGCTTGGGATGGTGTTAGTCATGATGATCGGGGTAGGACTCGCAGAACAAAGCGGCTTCTTTTCAAGCTTGCTGAAACGCGCCGTTGTCTCCACACCTAAAAAAATCATCATTCCTAGTATTATTTTAATTGCTATTATTGCAAATGCTGCTGGAGATGCCGGACCAATCGTTTTGCCTCCATTAGCAGCAGTTGTCCTGATGTCTTTTGGCTATCATCCGCTTGTGGGATTGGTAGTGGCCTACGCTTCAACCCTAGGGGCATTTGCTGCTAACTTGATAATTGGGATGTCAGACACACTTGCTGCAGGTTTCACGGAAATTGGCGCGCAAACTCTTAATCCTGATTATTCTGCCAATCCTGCCATGAACTATTATTTTATGGCCGTATCTGCCATTATTCTATTATTCGTGTCCCTTTGGGTGACGCATAAATTCACCATTCCCCGTTTTGGAACCTATACGGGTGAAATCCAGGCAATGGAAGAAATGTCTTCTTTGGAAAAACGGGGTCTAAAATGGGCCGGTTTGGCTGCACTATTTTTTGTGATTGCCATCTTGGCCATGATCGTACCGGAAAATGGAGTGCTCCGTAATCCGGACACAGGTTCGATTATTCAGGATTCCCCCTTTATGACAGGAATCGTTCCAATTTTAACGCTCCTTTTCTTTGTACCAGGTCTTTTTTATGGATTTGGGGCTAAAACCATCCAGAGCTCAAGAGATTTTGGGGACATGCTAGGAAAGTCGATGAGTACAATGGGACCTTATATTGTGCTGGTATTTGCAGCTGCTCAAATGCTTGCATTCTTTTCAACCAGTAATCTTGGACCGATTATTGCCATCAAGGGCGCCGATTTCTTGAATGAAGTCGGATTTACCGGGATTCCACTGTTTTTGGGCTTCATCATTTTTTCGGCTCTTCTCAACTTATTAATCGGAAGTGCATCGGCGAAGTGGGCGATTTTGGCACCCATTTTCATTCCCATGTTTATGCTGCTGGATTACCACCCAGCTTTTACACAGGCGCTGTACCGTGTGGGAGATTCCATTACGAATCCTATTACACCAATGCTTCCATATCTTGTCTTGCTCTTGTCATTTGCGAAAAAGTATGATAAAAACATCGGATTGGGAACATTGATATCCGCTTTATTCCCTTATTCCATCTTCTTCGGTGTATTCTGGCTCATCCTGGTTATCATCTGGTACCTGCTAGGAATTCCAGTCGGACCAGAAGGACCCATTCATCTATAATCATTAGAGTATAAAAAAGTTTAGGTTTAACTAGGGATTCTAGTTGGACCTAAACTTTTTTATTAAACCATTAAAAATAGAATATCAGATTATCCGCTCCATTGTTGGTAACCTTTCAACCCCTACATTACTAAGCCGATCTACGAGTTTTTTCTATTAATAAATACAAAGAGAGAGACCGCAACAAATGAAATGAACATCAGAGAAAGAATGAATAAATCCCTGTGCATAACCAGCCATGCATTTTCCCCTGCGTGGATAATGAAACCAACCAACAGTACGACAATCATCCACTGTGTAAATCTTCCTTTATCCAATATCATTCTCCATCTCCTTTAACATTTAATTTAAGACTGGTACGTCTTCTTTCTAAAAAGAGAACAAACAACTTAGGACTGATTTGTTTCTGTCTTAACAATTATGGATACACTTCCCTTTCTAGTGACCATATACATAACTAGAGCAATACCTACCCCGATAAAGTCACTAATTATTCCTGGGTACAAAGTTAATAATGACCCTGCAAACAAAATCAATCTGGTAAACAAATTGATATGGGCATTCCAATAGAATCCAATAATTGCAGCCGTTAATAAATACAAACCGACAATCGCTGTTATCACCGCTAAAGCGATATCAAGAGGCTTACCTTGTAATAAAAGTTCAGGTCCATAGGCAAACATAAATGGAATAATAAACCCTGCCAACCCTAACCTAAAGGCGACAAAACTGGTTTTCATCGGATGTGTTTTTGAGATACTGGCTGCCGCAAATGATGCCAGCGCAATCGGAGGGGTGATTGCGGCAACTACTCCATAGAAAAAGGCAAACATATGCGCCTGAAGTGCACTTAATCCCAATTCCTGCAAGGCAGGTGCTAAAATGACAGCAACCGTTACATAAACAGCTGTGGTTGGCAAACCGAATCCTAGAATGACAGCACCGAGATCATGACTAGAATAAGAGTTAACCAAAGCTGGCCTTGTGAAATGGTTGTGATTAGGTAGGCAAACTTTAATCCTACCCCCGAAATGTTCACCCCAGCAATAATCAGCCCCGCTGCTCCACAGGCTATGGCAATCGGGATTAAATCCCTGACTGCATCCTCCAATGCACTTAAAAACTTGACAGGTGATAACCTCGTTGATTTTCTAATCATCATTAACGGGACCAAGGCAATGATTGCAAGCAATGCAGATCGAACTGCACTAAAGCCCATGAACAAACTAATCAGGATAATGATGAGCGGAAGCAGCAGATATCCACGTTCCATTAATAGTGGCGCAGTTTTTGGGATCGATTCCTTTGCCAATGTTTTTAGCCCTAAACGTTTCGCTTCCAAATGAACAGAAAAATATAAAGCTAGATAATAAAGGAAAGCGGGAATAAGGGCATATAAAATTAATTCACCATATGGCATTTGCAGATTTTGCGCAAGGATAAAGGCTGCTGCCCCCATTACCGGAGGCATAATTTGTCCTCCAGTCGAAGCCACTGCCTCGACTGCACCCGCAAATTCTTTTTTATATCCAACTCTTTGCATCATCGGTATCGTGAAAGTACCCGTTCCAACCACATTAGCAACCGCACTTCCCGATATTGACCCCATAAAGCCGCTTGAAACAATTGCCGCTTTTGCTGGTCCCCCCACTTGCCTCCCTGTAAAGCTAATAGCCAGCTCGATAAAAAACTTGCCTGCACCAGAACGGATTAGAAAGGAAGCAAATATAAGGAAGGGGATGACATAAGTAAATACCGACATAATAGGCACACTATAAATTCCCTCATCACGCATCCATACAAAGTCGATTATTTCGGACAGCCTCATCGGTGGTCCAAAAAATATCCAAGGCATTTTGTCACTAATCAATAATTGTCCGATAAAGAATCCCGCCAGGATCACAAGCAGCCATCCTACCGTCCTTCGCGTTGCTTCCAATAGCAACAGTACATAAATCGTCCCAAGAATGACATCAAGATCTGTAGGTGAGCCTTGCCTGCGGGCAAATTGATCAAATTCAAGAATGACATATGATTGAATCACGGCCACCATTATTATAAGAAGTGTATCAATGACACCTGTAATATTTCTTAATGATGGCCGCATTTTCTTGAACATTGGAAAAAGCATGAAAGTCAGTATTAAGATGATCGATAGAATCAAAGAGCGATAATACAAGTAACTTGGCTGACCGTATGCTGATGCATATAACACCAACAGTGCAACAAACAAGGCTAATGAGGAAGCAGTGATTTTTTTAATGAGTCCCATATTAAACGATGTTTGACTTATCGCTTCTTCTAACTGGCTTTCTTTAATGACCTCATCCTGGAAGAGACTATTTGAGTTAGCCATTTGGTGTTCATCTCCTTTGTTAGCTATTCAACCTTCATTCCTTTTTCCTCATAATACTTTTTCGCACCGGGGTGAACTGGAATACTAATACCTTCCACTGCATTTTCAAGTTTCATCCATTCTTTATCTGAAGGCGATGCTTCATGTACCTTTTCGACATTTTCCCAAATGGCTTTTACAATATTATAAATTTGCTCATCAGGCACATCTTTATGTGTAACTACCGCTGCGTAAGTTCCAACCGTTTGAAGATCCTTATCCAGACTTTTATAAGTATCTTTTGGAATTGTAAATTTACTATAAACAGGGTATTTTTCCAAAAACTCATCTATGATTTTTTCGTCAATTTCTAAAAACCGAACACCAGGGTTGTTATCAATCTCCATGAATGGACCGTATGGCCATAAACCTTGTCCAAGGTAAACATCGATATTCCCATCAACCAGACTTTGCGGTCCTTCTGTCAATCCTAAATAGCTGATTTGGCCGCCATTTGCCTTTATATCTTCCAATGTGAAGCCATAAACTTCAAAAAGTCGTTCTGCAACTGTATTGGCAAGGTATCCTTCTGGGGCCATCCCAATTCTCTTATCCTTTAGATCCTCAATTGATTTAATCTCACTATCTTTTTTCACTGCAAGGTGTAACCCAACAGGGGTAGTCGTAAATAAATGACGTAATTCTGTAAATTCCTTTTCAAATGGAGACTCCCCCCGATAGGCTGCTCCTGCACTAGCCGTTTGTGTGTATCCCATTTCAGCGTCACCATCACCGACTGTTTTGGCGTTTGCCTCACCGCCTCCTGGACTTACTCTGACTGACGCATTTTCCAGATTTTCAGAAATAATCAGTTCCATTGCCGTTGCTGGAGGATACCAAGCTCCTCCTGGTGTACTGGCAACAAATCGGACAAAACTTGGTTCTGCCTTGGCTTCCCCCGCTGCAGAAGATGAATCTTTTCCACAAGCTGAAATAACGGTCAGAAGTAGTAATAAAACCATATAACCTAGTAGTTTTTTCATTTTTACCCCTCCAAATAATAGAGTCCAATATTTCATTCCGAAACTTCAAATAAGCGTAGAAATAAAAGAATGCTTTGTTGTTTCTGCAATTCCCCCTCCGCTAAAGCGCTTTCAAATGGTTGTATTATACTTCCAGCAAACCTAATTACCCCAGATTACTAGTGATCAAAATGGTGATGTGGAGATGGGGTCCTGTGTAATAGAATAAATGTGTAATTGTATACAATTATTACAATTTCATTCTATTTCAAATGATTTTTAGTGTCAATAAAATTATTTGAAATTTATAAAAATTTAAAATCCATTGGTGAATTTATCTATTCAAGACAAACAATGCTAAAATACAAATACCACTACAACTAACTTTCCTTTATAGTGGTATTTCTGTTATTCTCCATATTCACTTATATAATTTGGTATCGAGTCAAGTGCCGCGCCTAAACTGTTTTTAACATGCAGCTTCATTAATTCTTCCGCTTTCCCAGAATTCCGCTCGACAATGGCTTCCGTTAATTGCTTATGCTCATGGGCAGCTTCCTTGCTTCTTGTTGTACTGTCTTTAGGTCCAAGTCTGCGGTACCGTGAAATTTTATCATTCATATTCTTCAGTATTTTAACTGCCGTGTAATTTCCACTAAGTTGATATAAGAATGAGTGAATTTCACCACCGTAATTTACGACGTCGTCCCTCCAATCATTCTCGGCTGCTTCCACGATCAAGTTCGTAAACATTTGCAGCTTTTGAAGATCGCTATCGGTTGCCCTAATGGCCGCTTCTCTTGCTACCAACCCTTCTAGCAGACCTCTAACTTCATAAATCTCCTTTGCTTCCTGAATAGAGATTGGTGCAACTTTTAATCGGCCATTTGGCAGCCTGATGATAAGCTCTTCTATTTCTAATCTTTGCATTGCTTCTCTGATCGGTGTTCTGCTAATTCCTAGTTCTGAAGCTATTTTTATTTCATTAATCGATTGTGAGGGCTTTAAAACATTCTCAATAACCTGTTTCTTAATCTCGTAATAAACAAAGTCCTTTGTGGATAATCGGCGGTTATCCATAGGAGATGAGTCCATAGCTATACCTCCCCTCATTCTTTTCCAAATAGTGAAGTTGTTTTCCAATTATACAATAAACGAAACTGGTAGTTTTGGAAAGCCATGTATATTAATTGTTAAGTAAAACCATTAATGTATAATTGTATACATAATTATTATATTCATCTAACTAATTTCTGTCAATGTTATAATCTGAATTTTATGAAAACTATCGGTTCTAATTGTGTCAAAATTAAGAGGCGTTTACGCCCAGCCTAACTTAATGAGGACGGGTCCAGACTCGCTCCCGCTTTTCACAGCTCGGCTGTCCGAACCCGTCCTCCGGGTATTTATTTAAAGCTCCACTTGCCGTTCTATTGCTTGTTTTACCGACTTACATTTATCCCCAAACCTTCACAAGATTTTTTCCTTTTTGCAGCTGAGCGATCGGACCCAGTACACTTGTTTCTTCTCGTTGGGTTCCTAATAGGTCGGTATCGACTCTTACTTCGCTTCCATCCGGATTTTCAAACTCTGCGTCAACGATGCGTACTCTCTCCAACGTTGCTGTCGATTGGATTTCCCCAAGCAGCTGACCGAATTCTTCCGGCAATTCTACGGAAAGGTATACTTCCTCCCCTTCTTCGATTATCTGCAGCCCGGGGTTGAAGCTATTCATGACAAGGTTTTCCTGTTCCCTTTCGAATGGTTCCGCTCCATTGAAATAGGCATTACGGTTAATGTAAACAGGCTGCTCGACCTTATTGAAGGATTGATGATCTCCATCTTCCTGGTGGACGGTCTCAATATATTCCTCAAGCGACGTGGGGTAGCCATTGAAATGCGAAGTTCCCACACCTTCAAAGCCTTCGTCCCCTATGAAAATATTATTGTAAAAGCGATCGTCTCCCCCATAGGTTGCAGCAAAACCGGCTACTTCCGTGCTGTGCGGAACATGATATGGCGTGGCACGGTCAAGCATTTTGCGGTGAACCATTTTTCCGCGCATCAGGTTGTTTACATAGGCTCCGCCCTGCGCATGGTTATCAAGGGCATAATCGGCAGTAAAGATGTTGTTGTCAACCAGGTACGGACCGCTGCTCACCTCAACAAACAAATCGCGATTATTCCGATAGAACAGATTCCGGCTCACCCTTGTGCCCTGTGTCTGCCAGTCCAGCCAGGTTCCCAATGAGCAGTCGTGAATGCGATTGTCATGGATTTGCACATCGATGGCAGCATGCAGTTTGATTCCGGCGATTTCATGGCCGTAAAACTCCCGCTTTAAAGCAATATTGTAGATGTGGTTATTGTAGATTTCACTGAACACACAGCCCAGATGGCCGACAATTCCATTTTGCCCGCAATCATAGATGGTGTTGTTGCGGATGATATGGGAGCCGATTCTTTCCTTGCTCCAGCCTGCCTGTCTGGCAAGGAATACGGATTCCAATTGATATTGATAGCCTGGTTTGTCTTTCCGTATTGTCCGGTAGTTATGGCCTGTTGAAGCTTCTTTCCCAATGGAAATGGCACTGCATTTCGCATCGTGGATGATATTATCTTCAATAATCCAGCCTTTGGCCCAGTTTGGCCCGATCAATCCTGGCTGATCGGCGGTTGGCGGTGTCCAAGGAGTTGCCGCTTGGGCCATTTCAAAGCCCTTCACGGTAATATAGTTAATGCCTGTAACCTCTGGATAAAAACAGGATCTGCGCACATTGATTTCAACTAATTCTTCATTTGGATTTGCATCATGGAAATTAGCATAAATCGTTGTCGTCTTGTCATCCACTTCGGCAAACCAGACATATTGGGTCTGGTCCGGGTTATGGACTGGAACAGTCTTTTGTGTCCAGTGGTCCATTACTTCCGTCTGGATTTGCGGTTTTTTTACTTGCTCGAGGGTTTCTCCTTCATAAAAGGACATCCCGTTTAAATAGACATCCCCAAGATGCCTGCCGGGGTTGTACACTACCCAGTCCCCGAAAATTTCTTCTATGTATGGATTGTAGTCTCCAAAGAACTCGTTTGGCAGGACAACTTTCCAAACACTTCCCTCTACCGGCTGCCATTCCTGAATGCGCTCGGAGCCTTTAATGACTACCTTTTCGCCTTCAGCGGCCTGATAGGTGATCCTTCTGTATTCGCTTAAACCTGAATTCTTTGGTTTTACCCATTCCCGATATTCACCTTCGTGAACCACTATTGAATCTCCTGCTGCGGCAACAGAAGCTGCTTTGTTGATTGTTAAGAATGGATCCTGCTCTGTCCCTTTGTTCAAATCAGAACCGCTTTTTGCCACATGATATTGAATAGCCATATTATGTCCTCCTTCAAGTCAGTTACAAAAACCTATCTTTATTATAGAAAGAAGAAATACAGGGTTTCTATTCATGGTATAGTATAGTTTGGGACAAAATTCGTGTTTATGTTTTCTTGTAAGGGGGAGTATGTGTGGTTTTCTTTGAGCAGCATGGCATGGAGGAAAAAGAGTCGTTCCAATTTTTCACCTTGAAAAATTTCACTTTTCCGCTCCATTTTCACCGGGCTTACGAACTGATCATCGTGAATGAAGGGTCTTTGCAGGTAAGTATTGACCAAAAAGAGTATATGCTTACAAAGAATGATGCTGCTTTTGTGTTCAGCAATCAGATGCATGATTTTAAAACGGCGAATACGTCAGAGATTACAATCATCCTCTTTTCGCCTGAATTAATTGGTGACTTCTTTATGAATTACAAAGGATATATTCCGGAAAATAACGTTTTTCATTTAACACATCTACCGGATTTGGAAACGTTGCATTCGATTTATCGCCAGAAGAGCTTCCTTTATGAGATTTGCAGTCTTTTAGTGGAAAATACCGCGTTCAATCGGATCGAGCATTCAACAAAAACGAAAGTGCTGCATAAAATCCTTCTTTATGTGGACCAAAAATATACCGAAGAATGTACCCTGAAACAGGTAGCAAAAGAGCTGCAGTATGATTATGCGTATTTGTCCAAGCTGTTTGTCCAAATGACAAACATGACCTTCACCGACTACCTGAACCATTATCGAATTTTCCAGGCTTGCTATCTGTTAAAAAACAGCCAGCAAAGCATTAGTGAGATTGCGGTAAACTGTGGGTACAATAATTTACGCTCTTTCAATCGGAATTTCAGGAATATCATGGGGGATTCGCCTAAGGGGTATAGACAGAGGTAGGTTGGGCTGGGACCTGGTTGAGAAGCCATTGATAGTAACCCCTAGTTGAGGAGCCAGCGGTAGTGGATAGAAATTTGGCTGGTTTCTAGTCGTGTAGCCTGCGGGAGTAAATAAGCGGAGTTTTTCCGTTTATATGCAAAATTGGGCCTTTTTCGGGGGTAAATAGGGGGAGTTTTTCCGATTAAGCAAAGAAAAATCACCCATTTTCGCGTTTTTCTAGTCGATAGACGGAATCTCTCCGTCTATTTAAGCTATTTTTCGGGCTAATTACCGAATAAGAGGAATTCCTCCGTCTATTTCAGACTGGGTGCTTAACCTGATCTCCCAACCGATAAGAGCGGACCCTCACGTTCCCAGATGCGGGAATCAGCATCTTTTTAATAACTAGTTGAGAAAGGATTTTTTTGACCGTCTTATCGCTCCGCTTTAAATATTTCTCGACTTCTATAGGGGATATGGCTTCCCCTTTTCGAATTGCTAGCCGAAGCACTTCCTTTTCAACCAAGGACAGAGTGGTCTGGTCCAGTTCATCCCCCAGCCATCGGCCAATCACTTGCTGAACAATTTGCTGGCATCGGCGGGGCTTCTCTTCAACTTGGTCATAAGAAAAACGAATCACGGTCCACCCGTCAATCACCAACTGATTTTGCCGTTCCAGGCTATCGGAAAATTGCCATCGGCTTATGTTCTTTAAGTGAGGGCCGTATCCGTCGATCTCAAAGCAAATTCGGATACCAGGACGAATATAAGCAAAATCCAAATACCTTTTCCCATCCTTGAAATCATTGACTTCATATTCTGGATGCAAATACCGAAAATGGTGAAACAAAGGCCACCACACTTGTTTCAAGAACAACATTTCAGCATGATTGTGCCCTTCTTGTAAGCGCCGTAACCGTTCACCCACTCTTGCCTGTGAATGAGCTTCCATAAATGCAAGGTAATCTTCTTCGAACCCCATAACATCTTGCCTCCTATCTTCTAATGAAATGTCCTTATAAAAAACTATTAAAGCTAATAAAGAATTTATTTATAGAACACCAGGACAAGAAATCTCAATAAATTATCGTATGAACATAGAAAGATTTTTAAAATTAAAGGGTATTAAAAGAGTGGAAAAAACAGGTGGTTAAATTGGAGAATTTTAAGGGTTGCAGAGAAGCTAAAATAAAAAGAAAAAACGAAGGTAGAACTATTTTTAGTTTAATAGATTTGTTAATTAAGTCAAACTATTTTAATCACATCCAAGTCGTACAAAAGCTAGTATGATATAGAGCAAATTAACATTACCAGGAAAAAATCAAAAATGGCAGGCCCAAAGCCTGCCACTTTTCCTTGAAACCGATTTTAAATCGTCTCTGCCAATCTCCAAATTGCGAATTCCTGGTTTTTATGTTTTTCTGCGGCGGTAAACGAGCCGTTGGCTGTCTGCATGATGGTGTCATAGATTTCCTGTCCGACTTCGTCAATGGTGCTGATGCCTTCAATGATTTTTCCGGCGTTGACATCGATATGCTCGGACATGATTTCATAGAGCTTGGGGTTGGTTCCGATTTTGATGACTGGAACGATTGGAGACCCGGTAGGCGAGCCTTTGCCTGTGGAGAACAGCACAATTTGCGCGCCTCCTGCCGCAAGTCCCGCTACGGATTCTACATCATACCCTGGCGTATCCATAAACACGAAGCCTTTTTCCGTTGGCTTCTCGGCATAGGATAATACCTCCATTAAAGGAGAGTTTCCTCCTTTTTTGATGCACCCAAGCGATTTTTCCTCGAGGGTCGTCAGCCCGCCAGCCATATTTCCTGGTGTGGGGTTTGCGGACCTGATGTCTTCCCCGGTGTCTTTGATCCTTTCCTCATAGTCCTTGACTATTTTTAGAAATTGTTCGCTTACCTTTGAGTTGACCGCCCGTTTCGCTAGAATATGCTCCGCCCCGATGGCCTCGGTTGTCTCAGCCAAAATAGACGTGCCCCCGTCCCGGACAATCAAATCGGAGCAGGCCCCGATCGATGGATTGGCGGTTATACCGGACCATGCGTCAGAACCCCCGCATTCCAGCCCAATGATTAATTCTGTCACGTCCGCTGTTTCGGTCTGCTGACTGCGGCATCGTTCCAAAGCCTTTTCCAGCCAAAGCTTGCCTTCCTTAAGAACATCGGAAATCGCCTTTTTATCTTTAAAGGTTATGGCATGAACATAATGACCTTCCGCGGCCAGCTCGCTGGCAATTTCCTCGGCCCGGTCACCCTGGCCCATTCCCAGGAAGAGGGCAGCACTGACATTTGGATGTCCTGCTGTCCCTTTAAGGGTCCGGACGGTCTGTTCCAGGTCTTCGGGATACTGGGCTTTTCCAGCCTGATGTGCGACAGGAATGACGCCTGGAACCAACTGAGCCAATTTCTTTGTAAGTCCGGCCAATTCGCCTACCGTATTGATGACAATCACATGGTTCCGGACACCAATTGTTCCGTTAGGCCGACGGTAACCCTTAAAGGTTTTCATGAAACTGCACCTCCCTCAGAGCATCCAGGCGCTCTTCTTCCTTTAGTCCGCGTACATTGATCACATGAACATGGTACCCTGGCATAATGTCTTCGGTGGAAATGCCCATGCATTCACCGTATTTGATAATTTTACTGTCCGTTTCAATAGGCTCTAAGGCAATTTTATGCCCATACGGAATGTTTTCCATCACCTGGATTGCCCTGTCATTTCCCTGGATGGAAAGATATTCGCCTGGATGCAGGCTTCTAAGGGCAACAGCCACGTTATCTTCAGGATTTAATATCAATGCGTTAAATAGTTGGCTCATCGCGTTTCCTCCATTCGGGTTTAGAATGTCGTTCCTACATGCGGAATCGAGAATTCCCCCAACTCCATCTTCTCAAGGTTCGTCTGCTTTCCTGAACAGATTTCAATCAGGGAGGCTACAAGATCCTCTGCCTGAGATTGAACTTCTTTCGCTGAAACTTTATAATCAACCAATTCTTCGAAAGGATCATTTGGATTTTCCGGCACAACCGTCATGCACGGCAAGGCCAGCGACCCTGTCAGGACTCCTCTCCCGCTCACGACCATCGCTATATTACATCCGCTTGATGCCATATTGGAAAGGGCCTCCACAATATTGCCCGGCACCGTGATCAGGTGAAGCCCCGCCTCTGAAGGAGTTTGGCTATATCCAAGCAAACTTTTAATCGGGGATGTTCCGGTCATTTTAGCCTCAAGCTCAGCAAAGGCTTTTTCTTCTTCGGAAAACCCGCTTCCGAGGCTTGTAGGGTTATTGATGTTTTTCCAGCGTTTGCGCTTTAATGTTTCTGAAGCAGTCAGCAGCTTCTCTTTAACAGATGCGTTATCGGAACGTTCTGACAATAATTTGCCTGCTGGTTCCAATGTTTGCGAATAGCCCATCATGACAGTGGCGCCGTTTTCTATTAAAATATCAACCGCCCCACCAATGACTGGGGCTGCAGATTGCAGTGAGGCTTCGTCCAGGTCGACGGTCAGGATCCCGACGGTCAGGCTAGAGACCGGAACACGTTCCCGCTTTTCGCTTGCTGCCTCCCTGGCCCATTGTTCAACAATTCCCACACCTTTATCAATGGTATTCGTTCCTCCGGCCATTTGCTGGATTCCAATCCCCTGCACCGGCTTTGTTTCGGGAATGCTTTCAAGCAGCCCGCTTACCTGGTTGGTTTCGCAACCCAGGCCCACAATTAGTGCAGAATGCAGATTGGGATTGGACGCGATTCCCACAAGCATGTTTTTCGTGAGTTTAAAATCATCCCCCAGCTGGGCACAGCCATTTCCATGGACAAAAGGAACGGTACCTGGTACTTTTTCGGTAATATCCTTGGCAACCACACTTGAACAGACAACAGAACAAACTACCCCGACATGGTTCCTTGTTCCAGCCGAACCATCTTCCCTTACATATCCTTCAAAAGATAATCCCAACGGTAAACTCCCCTTTCTATATATAGCGGTCAATGTACTAGTTTATCATATACTGGCGTCTTCAATAGCACCTGAGCTCTTTCCGGACGGCTTTTCGTCAAAAAATTCTATCTTTCCGTCAATTCCCCTTTTCTTTTGATATTTGTCCGCCAGAATTACCGCAATCGGAACCAAAAATGCTGTGCTGATCGTTGCTATGGAGATTTGCGCAGAAGCAACAGCCACAAGCCCTTGGTACACTTCCGCTTCAGCATCCGTCATCAAGCCTGATCCAGCCGCCACAGTTGCCGCAGCCGCAATCGCTGCAGGTGTGGCCACTGCATTACCCGCAGTTGATGCCTCCGCCCATGGCGCGATAAAGCTTTTTTCGCGGAAAAGCTTGAATGCGAGCACCATAGCCCCTCCGGAAAACAAAACAGTCATAAGTGCAAGGACAAGTCCAGCTCCGACGACTTCTGGGTTAAAGAAATTGCCCAGATTCATGCCTGCACCTAACGCAAAAGCGAAGAAAGGGATGACAAGTGTTTCTCCGGCCGCTAAAAAGCTGCGAATCTCGTTATCCAGATTTCCTAAGATCATTCCAATTAAAATTGGCAATAAAACAGCAATAAAAGCAATTAATGGGAAGTTTGCTCCCATCATTCCAAGAGCCATCAAGGTGAAAAACGGGCCATCATTTAGGGAGAGTACGGCTGTTGCGCCAACATCCGAACGGTTTCCGTACTGCCCAGTCAAAGCGGCATACATGCCTCCGTTTCCATTGGTCATTGCTGCAATAATAGCCATTGTCGATAAGCCAAGGAACCCGTTTACCGGATCGGAGAGCATTCCCCAAATCATCCCGACAGCAAAACCAGCCAAGTATTTGGAAGTCGTTAAAAGGACCCCCTTTTTCAATGCCCTTCCGCCTACCCTTAAATTCATCTGGCTTCCAGCACAAAATAGGAATAATGCACATAAAGTCAAAGCGCCGTCCTTAAACAACGCTTGGGTAAAGCCTCCAATTTTCAGGAACTCGTAGTGCCCGTCAGCTGTAGGTGCGACACCCAGGCTCTTCAGGATATCCATTATAAAAGGAAGGTGAAGCTGGTCAATGGTATTTAATAAGGCCCCTGCCAATAAAGGGATCACCATAAGACCGCCAGGAACTTTATCAATGGACTGTTTTATCTTCAAATTCTCCACTCTCCTCATTTGACTTAGTCTAGAAACAAACCGATTGAAACCGTTTACAAAATAACCGGACGGAAGGAGGTTTCCTTGGAAACCTGCAAAATCCGGTTGTTTTTTGGTTAACAGAAGGAGTTAAAAACAAGGATGTGAAGGTATCTCTTACAGGCTGGCAGCCGATTCTTTTCGGCCGCCCTTGTTTTTTGAAGTGGCTTTTTTTACAGGGTTGGTCAAAGTTCCTATCTTTTCAATGGATACGCTTAAGTTGTCACCGTCTTTCAGCCAAACCTGGGGATCTCTTCCCATGCCTACACCAGGAGGAGTGCCTGTCGCAATGATATCTCCCGGTCTTAGAGTCATCGATTGTGAGAGATAGGAAACAATCTGGGAGACGTTGAAAATCAGGTTTTCAGTATTGGACTCCTGCATGATTTGCCCGTTCAAAGTCAATGAAATATCAAGGCGATGGGGGTCACCCACTTCATCTTTGGTTACGATGACAGGTCCTATTGGCGCAAAGGTGTCGGCTGATTTTCCGCGCGACCATTGCCCGTCGGCAAACTGCTGGTCTCTTGCACTAATGTCATTCATGATGGTATAGCCGAAAATATACTCTTCCGCTTCTTCTTCTGACACATGCTTTGCTTCCTTCCCGATTACAATGGCGAGTTCCGCTTCATAGTCAACCTGGTTGGAGTTGACTGGAATTTCAATCGCTGCCTTTTCACCGATGATCGCGTTCGCATATTTTGAGAAGATAACTGGAGAAGATGGAGGCTCCAATCCTGTTTCCTTGCAATGGTCCAAATAATTCAGTCCGACGCAGATGAGCTTTTCCGGGTTTGAAACAGGAGGCAGAATCTCCACTTGCGAAACCGGCAGTGAATAATTCGCACCGCTTCCATCGTTAGCAAATTTTATAAGTTCTTCGATATAAGGCAGGATCGCATCACTTTGCTCAATGAGCTGTTTCAAATCAGAGGGGAGACTGCTCCCGGAGGAATGATGCTTCTTATATTCTCTTTCCACTGCATGCAAATTTACGATAAGGTCCTCGCTTAAAATACCAAGTTGAATGTCCTTTCCCATTCTAAATGCCATCAATTTCATATTGTTCTCCACTCCTTTTCTTTAGCTGGTAGTTGTTATCTCATTTACCTTAGGAATTCCGAGGCCTTTGGCTCCGAGTTTAGATGTCTTTGCTTCAGGATAGTAACGTTTAATCATTTGAATGCCAATGGCAGCCCTGCGGACACGCTCGCGGACCAGTGCGATATTTGTGCTTTCCCATTGCTTCCCGGAAGGATAGACATCCGGATGGTTGCGCAGGCCAAATTTAATATATACTGGAGCAAGCACACGAATGATTTCAGGTATTTCATAATAACGAAGGAATCCACCCAGGTTATCGGGCACTTCAACGTACAGGTCGATCGGAATATCAATAGCCTGGCGGATGGAAGCAAGCTTTGAAAGGGTCAAAGCGGTTGGAACGTTATAGGTCCCAGCACCAAGATCCTGCATCAATCGGACTGAAACCGGATTCGCAGAACCCATTTGCACGGAAACCTTTACAACAAAGTCTTCCGGAAGCTGTCCATGCTTTTTCATTTCTTTTGTCAGCAGCAGCAGTCCTTCATCGGCCACCAATGCCCCTCTCAAACCTAATTGGGCACCCCTTTTCAAATCTTCCATCGCATAAACAAGCTGGTCGGCACCTTCATGGCGAAGGGCAATCGACTGTCCCCCGCTGGTCAGCGGCTGGGCACTGATATCCCAAGTCCCGCGCGGCCCGACAAATAAACTGAGCTCCATCCCTCTTTCTGCCGTAAGCCTGCACATCTCCAGAATCTCTTCATCCGTCTGAAGCATGATTCCGCTCCCTTGCGAAACACGGTGAATGGTGAGCCCGTACCGGTCAATTTCCTCCAGGGTTTCTTTCAGTGCGGCTGGTCCTTCCACACTCGGCAGTTCAATCCGGTATTGGGCACCGTCCGGAAATGTTTTCGTGGAAGTTGGTAGCTGTGATAAATCAGTTGATGGGTAACCTAGTCTCTCCAGCAATTCTCTTGATTCTTTCATGAATTACACCCTTCTTTCAACTCGGATTTTTGGTAGGGTCCGGGGAAACCAGACCCAGCAAAACGGATTTATTTTATGCCTTAATAAAAACGGTTTTAATCGCAGTGAAAAACTCTTTCGCTGCTTCTCCCTGCTCCCGGGAGCCTGTGCTGGAAGCTTTCATTCCGCCAAATGGAGCCTGCAGCTCTACTCCCGCACTTTCAGCATTGACACGTACCAGTCCGGCATCGATTTCATCCACAAATTCAAGCAGAGCTCCGATATTGCTTGTGAAAATGGAGGCACTCAACCCATACTTGGTGTTATTGGCCATTTCAATTGCATTCTCCAGATTGGCTGCCTTGATCAATCCGATGACCGGACCGAAAATTTCCTCCTGGGCAATAGCCATATCAGGTTTTACATCATCAAAGATAGCTGGAGATATGTAAAAGCCCCGGTCAAATTCTTCTCCTTTTAAAGGTTCTCCTCCCAGGATAAGAACGGCTCCTTCTTCCTTCCCCTTCTTAATATAGCTTTGTACTGTTTTAAATTGGCTTTCACTGGCACAAGGCCCCATCCAGATTCCTTCCGCAAGGCCGTCGCCAACGGTAATTTTCTTTGTGGCTTCAACAAGTTTTTCCTTAAAATCTTCATAGACCTCGGATTCTACTATTACCCGGCTGGTTGCGGTACATTTTTGGCCAGTGGAACGAAAAGCCCCGCTGATGACTGCTTCGACTGCCTTATCCAGTTCAGCATCCCTTGCAACGATGACAGGGTTCTTTCCTCCCATCTCCAATTGATACTTAATCCCCTTGGATGCCGCCGCTTTTGCCACACCTTCCCCGACTGTCTCGGAACCAGTGAATGTAATCGCATTCAATAAAGGGTGTTCTATCAGTGCCTGTCCAATAACCGAACCTGATCCTGTTATAAAATTCACGACACCATCCGGGAATCCGGCCTTCTCAAAGCACTCAACCACTTTCGCAGCGGTAACAGCTGCCTCGGAAGCTGGTTTCAGGACAACTGTATTTCCATAGACAAGGGCAGGGGCTACCTTCCAGATCGGGATGGCGACAGGAAAATTCCATGGAGTAATGACACCGACGACCCCTAATGGCGAACGCTTGGTAAGCATAAGTGCATCTTTATCGGAGGATGGAATTACGTCGCCTTCCTTTCTCATCCCTTCTCCCGCATAGTAGCGTAATATAGCTACACCCCGTGCTGTTTCCCCCTTCGCCTCCGGAAGGGTTTTTCCCATTTCCCTGGTCATCGTTTCAGCTATAACATCAAGGTTCTCTTCAAGAATATTTGCTGCCTTGAAAAGGAGTTGTCCCCTTGCCGATTGGCCCATTTTCCTCCAGGTTTTTTTCGCTTGATGGGCCGCCTGGACAGCTTTATCCAGATCTGATTTGGTGGAATTTTGGACGTACCCCACAATCTCGGATTTATTGGCAGGATTGATGCTTTTGATTGTTTCTTTTGTCTCTGATTCAACCCACTCATTGTTAATAAAATTTTTGTGCGTTTTCGTTTCAACTGCTGTTTGCATGTACGCCACTCCTTTTTAGAGATTTTTATCCAGAATCAACCGGCTGGAAGAACCCAGCTCAATCAAGTTTCACTTTATGCTCTGTTTAAGCTGCTGGTATGGCCGGCGAATTGGGACAGCCTGTTTGCAAGGCTGATGATTTCTTCCCTTGCCAGGTCCTGTTTTGCGTCCCAGCTGTTTGTCATCATCGTGAAACTGACACCGGCAATAATCTTATTTTCATAGTTATAGACGGGTGCGGCTACACAATGAAATCCCAAAGAGGCTTCTTCATTTTCAATGGCATAGCCATTCTCTTTGGCAATTCTTACGTTTTCATATAACTCCTCAATGGTTGAAATCGTGTAAGGTGTTTTCTTCTCCAATTCTTTAGGGAAAATCCCTTTAAGTTCCTCTTTGTCATATTGTGTGAGCTGGATTTTTCCAATAGCCGAAGCATTGGCAGGGAACCGCATTCCTGGATCCGTTATTAACCTCACTCGTGAAGCCCCTTCCACTTTTCCCAAATATACTACATTTCCTTCTTCCAAAATCCCCAATTGAATATGTTCATTGATTACTGAGACGGATAAGGAAGCTTCCTTATAGAATGATTGCAGGATGTTAAATTGCCTGAAATAGGCTGCGCTAACCGCACCTAGAGCTGGTCCAAGCGTGTATGTATCCCCGTCCTCCTTAACAATCCATTTAAGGATTTCCATGGTATTTAACAAGGAATATAAGGAGCTTTTATTAATCCCCAGCTTTTTGGATAAATCGATCAACCGCATTTGATTGGGATACTCACCAATTTCCCGTAAGATGTTATCTGCTTTCTCCAGGGCGGGTACCCAATACTTTTCTTTCACTTGAGCTGCCTCCTTTTTGTTGGTTTACTATAATAAACCAGGTTTTACATTTAAAACCTTAAATATAGTTTAACATACTAATATGAATTTTCAAATATTTTTTTAAAAACAAAAACCATATCTCTGCCTTAAGTGAATAAAGGAAGGGATATGGTTTTTTTCTGTTTTATCTGCGTACAACAGCTTCCCACGCGATAAGGAGTGCCCCAAAAAGTCTTTAAATCACATGATTAGTATCTTCATAAATTTCTTGTTTATTATCCTTTAATTCTTGTATATAAGCAGGAATATATGCGAGGGCCCCTAGTAATCCAGTACCTACAAGGAAGAGAAACCCGCTTGTAAAAGAACCTGTTGCATCTACGATAAAGCCGATAACTAACGGGACAATAGCAGCCCAAATATATCCCACTCCGTTGAATACTCCGCCAGCTGCAGCAATATTCCAACTATTTGCTATCCTTTGAAGTGCAGAATGCCCTACAAATGCACCAATATACACGATTCCTGTTGCAAAAGAAAGTAACGTAATGATGAGAGTGCTATTTTGAAATAATGTCACGACATACATTAAAGCAGAGGCTATCGTAAGAGCAGCAATTAATAACCAATTTCGATTTTTTAAACGGTCTGCCAGCGGACTTACCGTCAGCATAAGAATAACGCTACATACCCATGGCAATGCGGACATGAAGCTACTTTGGATAAAGCTAATATTTAATTCCCTTGTTAAATAGGTTGGAAGCCAGGCAACGAGCCCCCAGATAAACCCATTCCCAAGACAGTTCCCCGCAACTAAAAACCAGTAATCATGGCGCTTCCAAACGGAAGGTTTATTTTCAACCTGGGCATTGTCCTTTACACCTAATCCCTCACCAATATGCTGTAATTCCGATTTACTTATAGACGGATGGTCAGAAGGCTTATCATACACATAGCGAAAAATAAAGAAAAGCGGAATAATCAAGCCGAGTATTCCAAAGACAAAGAAATTGGCCCGCCACCCTAGAGAAGCTGTCATTTGCCCCAATAATGGGAGTGTAATGACGGGAGCCAACGTTAGCCCTACAAGCCAGATCGCATTAGCGAAGTTGCGTTCTGACGAAGGAAACCATCGCATAACTAGCCTATCTGTGGTAGGAGTAAGCGGAGATTCAGCAAAGCCTAAAATAGCTCGAAAAACAAGCATAAGGAAAAACGCTGAAGTAAATCCCATGAGAATCATAATGACAGCCCAGGAAATACAGGCACTGATAAGGATAACACGGGCCCCCAGCTTATCTGAAATTGCGCCCGTAACAAAGTTTGCCAGGCCATAAGGAAGTAGGAAAAACGTCATCAACAAGCCTTGGGCAGCGAAATCACCAGTAATGCCCAATGCATCGGTAAAAGGTTTATCCGCTAAAAGGATGGTAATATTGGATCTGTCGACATAGGCAACTAAATACAAAATAAGCAGAGAAAAAGCAACACCATATCTTTTTTTGGTTTTTGCGGCTTCCGCAACTGATGCTGATACCATTTTTAAAAATCCCCTTCAATCATTGTTTAGTAATCAAATCATCTTAATTCAACGGATCGGTCTTGGAGCTGGTCGCGCAATTCACGTTTTAAAAATTTGCCGACAGATGTTTTCGGGAGTTCTTCCATAAAAATGACATCATCCGGAAGCCACCAATTTGCAAACTGCGGTGCCAAAAAGTCGAGTAAATCATCTTTTGTCACTTTATCTTTAGCATCCTCTTTTAAAACGACAGCAGCAACTGGACGTTCTTGCCATCGGGGATGTGGAACAGCAATAACGGCAGCTTCAAAAACCGCTTCATGAGCCATAAGCGCGTTTTCAAGATCAACGGAAGAAATCCACTCTCCTCCACTTTTCACTAAGTCCTTCGTCCGGTCGACAAGCTTAATGGTTCCCTCCTCATCAATTGTTGCGATATCACCTGTATGTAGCCAGCCTTCCTTAACCGCCTCAGCTGTTTTTTCAGGCTCTTTGTAATAACTGTCAGCAATCCATGGACCGCGAAGGAGCAATTCTCCCATTTCTTTGCCGTCCCACTTCACTTCCCCTTGGTGATTGACGATTTTTGCTTCCAATCCTGGAACGAGTAAGCCTTGTTTTGAACGAATTTCGAGCTTTTCTTCATAGGACAAATCTTGTTGATAGCTTTTTAGTCGGGATACCGTTGCTACTGGACTCGTTTCCGTCATGCCATATGCATGAATGAACGGAATGTTGTATTTTTCTTCATACTTGCGAATCAGACCTTTCGGAGCTGCTGATCCACCACATACGATTGCACGCAAACTTTGTGTGTCATAATTTCCTGATTCGAGTTCATTTAGCAGACCAAGCCAAATCGTCGGCACTCCTGCCGTTATTGTCACTCGTTCATTATCAATCAATTCGGCAAGTACCTTCGGTGTAAAATGGGGACCGGGAAGCACTTGTGTTGTTCCAAACCAAGCGGCGGAAAATGGCAGACCCCACGCATTGACATGAAACATTGGAACGACGGGCATCGCAACGTCAGATTCAGACAATGCCAATGTGTCTGCCAAACCAACTGTCATACTATGAAGAACAATGCTGCGATGCGTGTAAAGAACGCCTTTCGGGTTCCCTGTCGTTGCTGATGTGTAACACATTCCTGCAGATTCGTTCTCATCTATGTCTGTCGGATATTCGTAGTTTTCATTTCCTTCAGAAACAAGTGTTTCATAGTGGTATGCAGGTTCAAGTGTCGTTTCAGGCAGTTGATTCCTGTCGGTTAAAATAACGAACGCCTTCACTGAAGGTATATCGTCTTTAATCTTTTCAATTAGCGTGACAAGTCCTTCATCAATCAGCAACACTTTGTCTTCCGCATTTTGTATAATGTAAGTTAAATGTTCTAGTGAAAGCCTGATATTGATCGTATGCAAAACAGCACCCATACCCGGAATCGCAAAATAGGCTTCCAAATGGCGATGGTCATTCCATGCCAGAGTTCCAACCCTGTCCCCGCGCTTGACTCCGAGCTTCTCGAGCGCACTTGATAAACGTCTCGTCCGCTTTCCGATTTCAGCATAGGATAGGCGCCTAATTCCCGAGTGTGTTCTTGATACAACATGTTTTTTCGGAAAATACCTCTCCGCTCTTTCCAACAGTGAAAATACTGTTAATTGTGTGTTCATCATTGAAAATTCCCCCCATTCATTTTTATAGATTTCAATAAGGGTACGGTCAAATTGGTCTCTATGTGTATGAACTCATTAAAATATATAAGACAAATTTCTTCTTTTTCACCTTAATTCGCTACTTTTTCCTCGAATAATAAACACGCTGTCAGGCTTTGTTCAGAAGTAGGCAGCAGATTCGGATCGATACTCTTACATTGCTCCATCGCAACTGGACAGCGCGTATGGAAACTGCATCCCGCAGGAGGATTCGCAGGGCTGGGCAAGTCGCCTTTTAAAATAATCCGTTCTCGGTTTCGCATTTTCGGATTTGGGTGAGGAACGGCTGACAACAATGCTTTTGTGTACGGATGACGCGGATTCGCAAACAGCTCTTCCTTATTGGTGTATTCTATAATTTTGCCGAGGTACATGACCGCAATTTTATCGCTGATATGTTTAACGGCTTGAATGCCATGGGCAATAAAGAGATAAGATAAGCCCATATCCTCTTGAATTTCCTTTAATAGATTTAAGATTTGCGCTTGAATGGATACATCAAGGGCTGAGACTGGTTCATCACACACAATTAGTTTAGGCTGTAAAGCCAGTGCCCTGGCTATGCCAAGCCTTTGTCTTTGCCCTCCTGAGAATTCAAGCGGATATCGGCTGCCATGATAGGAAGCGAGGCCAACTCTCTCCAGTAGTTCGTCGACCCTTTTCCTTCGTTCTTTTGCTGTACCTACTTTATGCAGGACTAGCGGTTCTGCAATAATATCAGCCACCGTCATTCTCGGATTGAGTGACGAATACGGGTCTTGAAAAATCATTTGTAAGTTCTTTCCTAAAGTTTTTTTAGCTTTGTACTCTCTTAATTTTTTTCCTTCAAAGTAAATTTCACCACCCGTCGGATTGGTAAGTCCTACGACCATTCTTCCAGTCGTCGATTTCCCGCAGCCTGATTCACCAACTAAACCAACCGTTTCTCCAGGATATATGTCAAGGCTCACACCATCAACGGCTTTTACAAACTGATCTTTTTTCCCAAAAAGTCCGCTCCCAACAGGAAAGTGTTTTTTAATTTCTTTAAGAGAAACTAGTGGCTGCTGTTTCATAATGTCCTCTCTCTCCTTCCTTTTCAAGCGGATACCAACAAGATACCCGGTTCCCTGACGGATGTTTGAGCAATGTCGGTGCATTTTGGCTGCATTTTTCAGTTGCATAGCTGCAACGTGTCACAAAATTACAACCTTTTGGCAACTCAAGTGGGTTTGGCACAACACCAGGGATTGCATCTAATTTTTCTTTCGTTGGTCCGTACAACTCAGGCACACTAGCCATTAATCCTCTTGTGTACGGGTGAAGAGGGTTTTCGAAGATATCCTCTACCGTGCCTTCTTCGACAATTTTTCCGCAATACATGACTAAGACGCGATCAGCTGTTTCAGCTACAACACCAAGGTCATGCGTAATTAGGAGAATCGCGATGCCGCTTTCTTTCTGTAGTTTGTGCAATAGGTTCAAAATTTGCGCTTGGATTGTCACATCAAGTGCCGTTGTCGGTTCATCGGCAATAATGAGCTTTGGATCACAAGCAAGTGCCATCGCAATCATCACTCTTTGCCTCATTCCACCTGACAATTGATGAGGATAGTCATTGAGGCGCCGCTTCGCATCGGGAATACCTACTTTATTTAATAATTCGAGTGCCGTTACTAAGGCGTCTTTATATTTCACTTTTTTATGCAAAACGATTGATTCGGCAATTTGCCTTCCAATGGGATGGACAGGATTGAGTGAGAACATAGGGTCCTGGAAAATCATAGCAATATTATTGCCGCGAATTTTCCTCATTTCCTTTTCTTTTAATTTCAATAAATCTTTATCATTGAAGAAAATACTGCTTTCAGGCCTATATTGAATCGCACTTGCGTTAAGACCCATTATGGAGAGGGAGGTAACGCTTTTTCCACTTCCCGATTCGCCCACTAATGCGACAATTTCACCTTTATTGATAGAGAATGAAACATCATTAACAGGTTTTATTTGGCCTTTCGGCGTCGGAATGAATGTCTCGAGATTTTTCACCTCAAGCAATAGTTCTTCTTTCATACTATGCGTCCCTCCTTTATCAAGCTTTTTTATACTTTGGGTCAAGCGCTGCCCGGAGACCATCTCCGAGAAAGTTGCCAGCCAGTACTGTCAGTATAATGGCGAGTCCAGGGTAAACAATCATCCACGCATTCATATTGATCATGCTGTAAGCTTGTTGAATCATATTTCCCCAACTAATTTGCGGAGACTGCGCGCCCATTCCAAGGAAGCTAAGAGAGGCTTCAACTAGAATCGCAAAGCTTAAATTAAATGAAGCTTGTACAACAATTGGCGGAGCAATATTCGGGATAATATGCTTCAGCATAATCCACCCCGCGCCCGCACCTGAGATTTTCGCTGCTTCAACATAAGGCTCTGAACGTACTTGCAATGTTTGTCCCCTTGCGAGCCTTGCAAATTGAGGCGTGAAAACGATTCCGATTGCAATCATGGCGTTCCATAAACTAATGCCTAGCGCACCCGTAATTCCTAGCGCGAGCAAAATTGCAGGAATCGCAATAATACCGTCAACAATACGCATGAAAATATCATCAACAACTCCGCCTAAATAACCTGACAAAATTCCCATCGGAACACCGATGCAAAGCGGAATTAAAATGGCAAACAAACCTGCCTGGATTGCCGCCTTCGTTCCCATTAACAATCGGCTAAAAATATCACGGCCAAGTTCATCAGTGCCTAACCAGTGCTGTGCACTCGGGCTAAGCATGACCTTCATTAAGTCCTGTTTCAACGGGTCGTAAGGAACGATGAAAGGGGCAATTATCGAAAGAATGACGAGCACCATCAAAAATATAAAGCTAAAAAATGCAAGCCGTTCTGCCATTAAACGCTTAAAAACAGTTCCAAAACTCATATTCCCTGCCCCTTTCTAGTACTCGATCCGTGGATCTAGGATGGCATACACGATATCGGTAATAAAGTTAATGATGATAACCAAGACAATCATAACGAGTACGACACCTTGCAGCATCGTAAAGTCACGCTGCAAAATGGAATTTACTGCAAGCTGCCCCATGCCTGGTATTGCAAAAACCGTTTCTATAACAACAGTAGCACCTAATAAATTCCCGAACAAAATACCGATTGTCGTCACAACTGGCAACATTGCGTTTTGCAGTCCATGATTAAAAATCGCTCTCCAACGTTTTACACCTTTAGAATAGGCAGTTCGCACGTAGTCAGCATTCATCACTTCCATTAATGATGAGCGTAAATGTCTTGTGATTTGTGCTGTTCCCATCGCACCAAGCGAAATAGCGGGCAGCAAAATCCCTTTAAGGAAATCAACGGGGTTATCATTGATACTCGTAAATCCAGTCGCTGGCACCCAGCCAAGCTTCAAGCTAAAGAATAAGACGAGCAGCATCGCAAGCCAAAAGTTCGGAATTGCCGTGCCAAGCGTTCCAAAAAAGCGGGCAACATAGTCCATCCAGCTATTCGGATAATATATGGATGTAATGGCGAAAAACATGCCACCGACAACGGAAATGACCATCGCAGCAACAACCAATTGAAATGTAACGGTTAAGCGGCTGAACACCGCTTCTTCGACCAATTGGCCCGTAAAGATGGAACGACCTAAATCCCCTTGCAGGGCATTTTTCAGCCAATCGAAATACTGCATAATAATCGGTTGATCAAGGCCCAGTTGCTGTCGCAATTGAGCCACTTTTTCAGGAGTGGCATTTTCACCAAGCAATGCCAAGACAGGATCGCCTGGAATGAGTAAAATAAAAGAGAAAACGATGAGGGTTGTAATGAACAGCAGCGGGATCACATATAATAAGCGGCGTGCAAGATATTTTAAAAACATCCATACCCTCTCCTTCCGTTTAAATAGAAAGTGATATCATTTTTCTAATTAGTGGAGTAGGTAAGGTGAGTCGCTACTCCACTATTAATTTCGAATTTTTTGATATTTTATCAACGGGGCCCTTCGGAATTTCCGTTAAAGATGGTATAGGACGGCGTAAAGAGGCTAAACTGTTCAAAATTCATTGACCAACCAATTATCGTTGATGTGTAGTTTTATTTTGATTGTTTTTGGTCAAAACGAAATTTAAAACCGAGAGCTCCATCATCCACCTTAACAATACTACCGTTAATTGAACTGGATTCATCTGATCCTAAAAAAGCAACCACTTGTGCTATTTCTTCAGGTTCAATTAACCTGTTTGTCATTTGGCCCCTTCTTGCCAATTCCAAAGTCCCTTCCTTCCGATGAAATTGTAAAATATCTGTATTGACACTTCCAGGAGCAATACCCACTACGCGAATCCCGTGGGGCGCTAATTCGAATGCAGCACTTGTAATCATCATTTTTATTGCACTTTTTGAAACTTGATAGGCAAACCTATCCGCCATTGCTACAAACGCATTAATGGAAGATGTGTTAATTATGACCCCCTTCTTCTTTAACTCAACCATTTTTTTGGCTGCTGTCTGTATTCCGTAAAATACTCCATGCTGATTTACTTCTATTACCTGGTGATAAGATTTAAGATCTAATTCTAAAAATGGTTTACGTATACCAATGCCAGCATTATTAAACAACACATCAAGAGAACCATATTTCTCGACAGTAAAATCAATTAAATTTTTCACGCTATTATAATCAGAAACATCTACCTTGCAAAATGTTGCTTCACCGTTCTTTTTTCGAATCATACCTTCTAACTTTTTTCCTGCTTGTTCATTAGTATCAGCAATTACTACTTTAGCTCCCTGGCTGGCATATAAGTCTGCGGTTGCACTCCCGATACCACCAGCGCCACCTGTAATAATAGCCACTTTGTTTTCTAAAGTCATTGTAATACGTCTCCCATAGCTTTTTAGTTCTTTTTAAGAAAGTGATAGTCGACTCCTTACGTACCTTTAAATCACTCTTCCATCCAAATCGATGAGAAGACGGCTTTACCCATCAAATTAGGCTTAAATCCTTTTACCTTTTGGTTCATAGCGGATGTCATCGGTTCATATACAAGCGGAATTCCGATTGCTTCCTCTAACAGTGCTTTTTCACTAATTTCTTTGTATAATTCAGCGCGTTCCTTTTGATCATAAGTTGAAGCGGCTTTTGAAATAAGTGACTCAATTTCTTGTGTAGAATATTTTCCTGGATTGAGGTAACTATTTGCTGAAAATAAAAGCTGCACCGCCATTTGCGGGTCTTGACGCCCTGTCCAAGTAGTACTAAAGGCTGGTGCTGTCTGTTCAGAAAAGAAACTCGTAGTCCCCTTGGTTACTTCCATTGGTTCGAGATTTACCTCAATTCCTATTTCTTTTAGCTGGTCCTTTATGATTTCAGCTCCCCTTGTATAGTTCGCAATCGCTAAGTGAATCATTGAGAATGAGATATTGTTAAGACCAGAGTCTTTTAATAATTGTTTTGCTTTTTCAGGGTCATAGTCTATCGACATGTTAGGATCAGCTGCCCAATATTCCTTAGGAAAGATGGTATTAGCCGGTTCACCTTGTCCAAAGTTAAGTCCCTGAACAATGGCTTCACGATTAATCCCATGCAGAACGGCTAATCGTACATTTTTATTATCAAACGGTGGCATTGATGGATTTAAAAAAATCATATTAAATCGAACCGGCAAAATATCTTTTAAAACGATGTTGGAGTCACTTTTGAGATTTTGAACATTCGCTGGAGTAATGATATCAGCAAAATCGACCTCACCTGATTTAAGGGCATTAATTCTTGTATTTTCATCGGACATGACTTTAACCGTCATTTTATCAAGGAAGGGCTTTCCTTCCTCCCAGTAATCTTCATAGGCTTCATAGACAATCTCTCCATTAGGAATGTGATTTACTAGTTTAAATGGTCCGGCCCCTACAGGATTTTGAGAAAAGTTATCACCATATTCTTTAATTGCAGTAGGGGATACCATCATCCCACCCTTATCAGATAAGGCTAATAAAAGGGAAGAATCTGATACTTTCAAATTCAGCTTAACTGTTTTCTTATCTATAACTTCTACACTTTCAATATTTTTAAGATCCGGTATTTTCGAATCGTCAGAATTAATTCTTTCGATATTAAATTTCACCGCTTCTCCATCAAAGGCGGTTCCATCATGGAAAGTCACACCTTCCCTAAGGTGAAGAATTAATGTCTTATCGTCCGTGAATTCCCAAGATTCAGCTAAACCAGGCTGTGGTTCGAGTTCTGGAGTAAAAGAAACAAGCGTATCATAGATGGGCCATAATAAAGGATGGTCGCTACCACTTGAGGATTGTATTGGATCATAATTCGTGGAATCCGCAATATACGCTATGGTAATTTCCCCACCTTTTTTAGGTGTGCCTTCTTCGGACTGCGCTCCTCCAACAGAACTAGAAGGGTTCTTCCCAGAGCTGGAATCAGATGAACAACCCACTAGGGTAAAAGCAAGAAGGAGCAACGGCAATAATTTAGCAATAAATATCAACCTCATTCTATCCAATACAATCATCTCTCCTAAGAAAATTAATTAGTAATCGTTTTAATTTTTGCTCCGAAGCAATATTCATTTCCGATTATTTTTTCAATATATTCAAAGAGAAAGTGCATTTAATGCTTTTGTTTGAAGTTTACTAACGGTATTAATTTTGTTTAATTTTCATTGATACATATTTTTCTACTAAATATTCTTGTAAACCATATTTTCCACCTTCACGGCCAACACCACTTGCTTTTACCCCTCCGAAAGGAGCCTGTGCAGTCGTAGGCATTTCATCGTTTATACCAACAATTCCGTATTCAAGATTTTCCATCATTCGTATGGCTCGACTAAAATCATTCGTATAACAATAGGCAGCGAGACCATATTGAAAGTGATTTGCTCTTTCAACTACTTCCGCTTCCGATTGAAATGTAAATATCGGGGCAATTGGTCCAAATGTTTCTTCTTTTGCGATATTCATTTCATCTGTAGCATAATTGATGATGGTAGGTTCAAAAAAGCATCCTTCCATTTGCTCGAATTTTACTTCTTTTCCTCCGGCTATAACTTTACCGCCGAGATTGATTGCATCATTAATTTGTGATGAGATTTTGGACAAAGACTCACGATTGATAAGTGGACCTATGTCTGTGTTTTCATCCAGCCCGTTTCCTATTGCCAGTTTTCTTACTTTTTTAGCAAACAATTGACCAAACTCATCTGCTATCGATTGGTGGACATAAATGCGATTTGTACAAACACAGGTTTGACCCGCATTTCTAAATTTACTTGCTATTGCGCCATCTACAGCCGTTTCCAAATCTGCATCCTCAAAAACGATATATGGTGCATGGCCGCCCAGTTCCATCGCAACTTTTTTTACTGTATCTGCTGCACCGCGCATCAATTCAATCCCTACTTCCGTTGATCCGGTAAAAGTTAATTTACGGACCGCGAAGCTCTCATTAAAAGTAGAAGCTATCTCCTGAGATGGCCCGGTTACCAGATTAGCCACTCCTTTTGGCAGTCCCGCAGCATCAAGTGCCTCAAAAATCAATTTTGCGGTAAGAGGGGTTGCGGATGCGGGCTTGACTACCACCGCACAACCTGCCGCAAGTGCTGGAGCGATTTTTCTAGTGATCATTGCAGCTGGAAAATTCCAAGGTGTGATCGCTGCCACGACCCCAACAGGCTCCTGAAAAACAAATATTCTTTTATCAATACTTGAAGCTGGAATCGTGTCGCCGTAAATACGTTTTGCTTCCTCTGCATACCAGTCAACATAAGATATTGCTAGATTAACTTCTCCAATCGACTCTCGTAACGGTTTCCCCATTTCAAGCGTTATTGTTCTTGCAATATCCTCCGCCCTCACCCTTAATTGATCAGCAAACGTTTTTAAAAACGCACTTTTTTCTCCAGCCGTTTTTCTTTTCCATGTTTTAAAGGCCTGTTCAGCAGAAGAAATAGCCATTTCCGTATCTTCTTTGTTGCCATATGCCATCTCTCCAACTTTTTCTTTGGTTGCTGGGTTATAAATAGTGAAACTTTTATTCGAAACAGATGGGGTCCATTCCCCATTAATATAAAGCATCTAAATGCCTCCCACTAAACTTCTATTAGGCGTTGATTTTCCACCTATTGTTTCTAACTATTTCCCTGTGAAAATGTCGAATATCTCGGGTGTTTCGTGATAATTGCAGATAATAATTTCAGAATAAGTTATGAGGCTGTCATGCCACCATCAATTCGATACACGCTTCCTGTAATATAAGAAGCTTTATCAGATGACAGAAATAAAACTAATTCTGCAATTTCTTTAGGCTTAGCATATCGTCTCAAAGGAATTCTTTGCTCATACATTTCTCTTGGCTGCTCCGGATTCCCAGGTGTTTTCATCTCAGCCAGTGCTCGTATCATTGGAGTATTTACAGGACCTGGACAAATGGCATTAATCCGAATTCCTGTTCCAGCACACTCTAAGGCAACTGTCTTTGTCAAGCCAATTACCGCATGCTTGGTGGCAGAATAAGCGGCCAATCCTGGTGAACCACTTACTCCATTAACAGATGATGTGTTTACTATACTGCCGGATTTTTGCTCCAGCATAACCGCCATTACATGCTTTAAACCAAAGAATACTCCCTTGACATTTACATTTAAAACTTGATCCAGCTCTTCTGCAGTTATATCTGTAATCCTTCCATATTTAACTCCGACACCTGCATTATTAAAAAAAACGTCAATCTTGCCATATTTCTCTTTGGTCAGTTGTACGAAATTTTTTACTTGGTCTTCATTTGATACGTCTGCAGAAAGAGCAAGATAATCATCTAGTTCCAGCTCAAATGCAACCTTCTGTATTACTTCTTGATCAACATCTACCAAAACTAATTTTGCTCCTTGTTCAGCGAATAAACGGGCAGTTTCTCGTCCAATTCCCCCTGCTGCACCTGTAATTAAAACAACTTTCCCTTCAAATACCATTCTATATCACCACCATAAAGCTTGTTGGTAAATCACTTCCCAAATCTATCAACATTCTTCCTTAACGTAATTACACTCTTTTTTGTTTGTTTTTTTGTAAATAGTCGACAATTCCCGTAGCAAATACAAGTAAATCCAATTGGATCGTATTATAGGTAGGATGATTATCCGGGACGCCTAATGCGCTAAATTGGTTGGTTAATAATTTGAAAATATCATTGGCAATGTCAGATAAACTCTTTTCCTCCTGTAATCCTCTTTTACCAATTTCCATAAACCTTGGAATCCATTCCTTTACCTCTGCGAGGGCGTTTTCAACTTCAGTTGTCATCCCGAAATGGGCAAAATAAATGCGATCCAAATTCATTTTCCTGAACTGTTCTATAACTCCCAGCATCTTACCAGGATCAAATTGATTTGGGGACGTGGCTGGCAGGTAAACCATTAATCCTAGGTCAAGCTGAATCCCTGCTGAATCACCAGCAAACATTCCATTGCTAATCGGATCGTAAATACTAAAATGATGAGACGCATGTCCAGGTGAATCAAAAAACATCAGTTTACGGTTCGGACCAATCTCTAGTGTTTCTTCATCGTCTTTGATCAAAATACGATTTTCCGGAACCGGTAAAACTGAACCATACATTTCATGGAATTTTTCTCCGAACACCATTCGGGCACCTGTGATTAAACGGCTCGGATCGATAATGTGCTTTGCCGCTTTTGGATGCACGACGACTGCTGCATTAGGACAGCTCTGCAATAGTAATCCAGCACCACCACCGTGATCTAAATGGATATGGGTCAGAATGATATACTTGACATCGTCAGGGCTGAATCCAAGTTTTTTTAGCCCGTGTAAAACATTGGGTACAGAAGGACTAGCACCCGTCTCCACTATGGTTAATTTTTCATCATTAATTACATAAGTTCCTGTTTTGTTAGGAACCCCTCCTGCCATTAAGTCAATTAAATGGATACGGCTTCCCAAATTATGAATTTTACTATCCAATCACAACACTCCTGTTAAAACAGCCTTTATGGATGATTTCCTTTCATATAAATTAGGAAAGTTAATTACTGTCTGTGCCCATGGTTATGCACGAACAATCGAATCGCGCAGTTTGAGCTTCAATATTTTACCTACGGGACTTTTAGGAAGATCAGGTAAAATTTGAATAGATTTTGGTCGTTTATATCCTGCCATTTTATCTTTACACCATTCCAGTATTTCTTCACCTGTTGTACTGGAATGTGGCCTTAAACTGACAACCGCATGAACCCGTTCTCCCCATAGTTCATCGGGGAGACCTATTACAGCGGCTTCCAAGATGTTTTCATTCTTTATGAGGATATCTTCAACCTCTACGGAAGAAATGTTTTCTCCTCCTGAAATAATCATGTCTTTTCTGCGATCCACTACATAGAGGTATCCATCTTCATCAAAGTATCCCATGTCTTCACAGGTGAACCATTCACCATCAAAACACTTTTCTTCTGCTTCAGGATTTTTATAATATCCCTTAAACAGGGAGATTCCTTTTCCATAGATGAGTCCAACTTCTTCAGGGCCTACCTCGTTCCCTTTGTCATCCACTACTTTCAAGTCCATTCCAATTGACGGCTTTCCTACGCATCGGGTTTTCACATAATGATCTTCTGGCATTAATATAGAAAAGAAAAGTTCGGTAGCTGAATAAAACGTGTATAAGTTAATTTGTGGCCAGTATTTTAGGGCGGCCTCCTGTGTTTGTGACAGTAATGGTGCACTTGAAGTAGATAAAATCCGTAAACTTGACCAATCATATTTATTGATCTCTTCTTCCGGCAATTTTAAAACGGCGTTCAAAATCGTTGGAACAACTGACATTACGGTTATCTTTTCTTCCTCCACTTTCTTAAGCAGTTTTTCCACTTCAAATTTTCCAAACATATAATTTGTTGCGCCAGAGATCATACAAGCTATACTAATAACTGTTCCACCTAGATGAAACATGGGAAAAGGGTTAAGTACCCGATCTTTCCAGTGCCAACCCGCCAGTAATACAGAACCTAATGCCCAACCTATTATGGAACGGTGAGAATGAATTGCCCCTTTGGGAACACCCGTTGTCCCCGAAGTATAAATAACTCCGCAGGCGTCAGTATCATCAATTTGAACGCTAGGGTTTGCAATTGAACCTTCTGCAATTAATGACTCATAACTCACAAAAAATTCTGACTCCCCAATACAGATAAAATTATTTTGTGGTATGTTGGGAAGACCGCCTGAAATCCGTGTCATAACCTCTGCAAATTCGGAATCAAAAAAAACGGCCACAGCATCAGAGTGATTTAACTGCGATATGATTTCATTGTCAGTGTATCGGTAGTTTACTGGAACCCACACAGCACCAAGTTTATTTACAGCAAACATGATCTCTACACATTCCACACTGTCCTTCGAGATATAGGCAAGATGGTCTCCACGGCGGATGCCCATTTTTATCAATTGGTTTGCTAATTTATTTACACGGTCGTTTAATTCCTTAAATGTGTATTTCTTATCACCGTCAATATCTACCACTGCCAATTTATTAGGCCAAATCGTACTGTTGCGCTCAATAATGTGACGCAGAGTTAGTCCAGCCATTCCATACACAGTTCTCTCTTTATTTCCGACCTGGATCATTATTGTCCCCCGCTTCAGAAATTTTTTGATTGTCTCGCTTATATTTCAACCGGCAATTTATTCGATTTGAGTTCGAAACGGAATATTAAGGCCTTTCTTAAACGATAGATCATTAACTGCCTCTATAGGAACATCATGCGTAGCTCCAATGCTCAGCCATTCTGCTGTTGGACGTGACTTAAAAATACTTTTAAGTTCTTCAAAAATTGGATCACCTGGTATTGCAGGTCTTAATTGCTGACCACACCACTCAGGGCGTTCAATTGCAGTTACTAAACTGTCAAAAAACTTTTGTTCCAATGCACCTAAAGCAATTTTCCCATCTTTTGTTTCATACACCCTGTAACAAATAATACCTCCGTCAAGGCTGCTAGCAAGTTTAGGATCGTGGCGTGGTACTAATCCAAGCAAAAAGGGGCTTTCATACAAATTTACTTCTATTGAGATACCTGTTTTATTCTTCTTTTGGTAATTCAACCCGGACACAACGGCTAAAGCGCCATACAGTGCTCCTGTCATATCTGCCAGTTGGGTTGGTATTTTCCCATCATCCGGAAAAAGGGTTTTCAATAGCCCTGAATGGGCCAGATATGTTAAATCATGACCAGGATGTTCCGCTTTATTTGAATCGCCAGGGAATCCGGTTACATTACAATATACTAATCTTGGATTAATAGCTGTTAATGAGTGATAATCTAAACCTAGCTTCTTTAATGCCCTGTCACGCATCCCTACCAAGATGCCGTCAGCATTGGCGATTAATTGCTTTGCCTTTTCTTGTCCTTCTGGCTTTTTTAGGTCAATTTTGATTATTTCCTTTGAATCATTAATAGCACCGTATAATTCAGGAGTGGCGGAAACAGGATCTCCCATTGGTGGCTCGATTTTAATGACACGTGCACCCATGGAAGCGAGTATTCCTCCAGCCACCGGACCTGGCAGATTAATCGTTGTATCGATGATTGTTACATCTTTTAGCAATGATGGATTCACATTTATACCTCCCCTTGGAGTATAGGATTCTAAGTTTATATGCCCATCGCTTGCGCTCCACCATCTATTGAAATGGTCTCACCTGTCATATAGGAGGAAGCATCAGATGCTAAAAATACCACGCCTGCCGCAATTTCCTCTGGTTTTCCCATACGTCTCATTGGAGACCTGCTCAAAACTTTATCCATAAACTCTTTATCCGTTTCTTTTATAGAAGCCAGAATAGGGGTTTCAACATAGTAAGGGGCAACACCATTTACCCTTACACCTCTTTCAGCCCATTCAGAAGCAAATCCTTTAGTAAGCATATTTACTCCACTTTTGCTAACACTATATCCAAGGGAACCTCTTACAGCCTGCTGGGAAGCGCCTGAAGAAATATTAATGATGGAACCGCTGCCTTGTCCTAGCATGACTTTTCCCACTTCTTGTGTGAACAAGAAAACACCCGTTAAGTTTACGTCCATAATCTTCTGCCAAACCTCTAATGGAAACTCCTCTGCCGCTGTTCTTTTGGATGTTATTCCGGCATTATTAACCAATATGTCAATACTAGTAAACTTTTCAAGTGTCATGTTTACTACATTTTTAATCTCATTACGGTTTGTCACATCACATTGAATGACTAATACTTTCGCTCCCTTTTCTCTAAGTTCATCCGCAAAACCTTCGAGATCCGTTAAACTGAGGTCGCATAGAACAATATTGCATTCGTAATTCGCAAATCTTCTTGCGATGCTTTTTCCAATACCTCCATTAGCCCCAGTCACAATGGCTGTTTTTCCGTCTAAACTAAAAATATCCAAAATAATTCCCCCTATATTTACTGTTATATAAGATTTTAAAAACCTAAAATTGAGTATGGCACTAATAAATAGGATCCCGTAAAAATTCCGCTACTTTAAATTTCCAGACCCGATAGCCTGCTTTGGTTTTTTTCTTGAAGAAATCGAGCGATAGTAGAAATTGTATTTTTAATTTGTTCAGGAAAAATATCAGGGTTCGAAAAGTACCCATGAACTAATCCTTGTTCGCAAATCGATTCGACTATTACTTTCGCTTCTTTTAAACGTTTTGCGTAAGCTAATCCATCGTCACGAAGCACATCATTTTCCGCGACGATAATGAGTGCTGGCGGTAAATTACTTAAATCGTCGGCAATTAATGGGGCGGCATACTTCTCCATTTTATCCGCGTCATCTCGAATGTAATGATCAGAGAACCAAATCGCTAGTTCTTTAGTCAATCCAAATCCGCTTTTGAATTCTTCAAAGGACTTTGTGTTTACATTAAAACTGGCACTTGGATAAATTAGGATTTGCGCAGAAATATCAGGTCCTTTTTTATCCCTAGCCATCATCGAGACTACTGCAGCCATGTTTCCTCCAGCACTATCACCGCCAACTACAATATTAGAGGCATCTCCATTGATTAACGCTGCATTTTCACTTACCCATTGCAGTGCCGCATAGCAGTCATTTACCGGAATAGGAAACTTATACTCCGGGGAGAGCCTATAGTCTACTGAAACCACGATACTTTCTGTTCGTTCGGCGATCAGTCTGCATGTTGCATCAGAACCTTCAAGATCTCCAAGAACCCACCCACCACCGTGGTAATAAATAAAAATGGGAAAAGGGCCATCTGCTTTCGGCGTATAAATTCGAATTTTTACATTTGCATCCTTATCGACAGGAATAAACTGCTCTTCGATTTTTGCAAGTCGTCCAATATCTTCCTTTTTACCTGGAGGCTTCTTAAATAACTCTCTGATGGCCTGATGCCCTAACGAAAGGTTCTCCAAAATTTGGTTAAACCCTTCAATGTATACTTTTGACTCTGGGGATAATTTAGCCAAATCCATTACTCCCTTCCTCAATAAACTCATCGAATAATTAACCATAAAAACGTACCGGTTCAATTACAAAATAATTTTCAAAATTCAAAAAAAATAATGGGAGAAGCTCGTCATTTCAAGAATTTACTTTTTGATTTTTGCCAGCTAATAGAGAAAAGCCTTCATATTCTTTATCTACAATTTCTTTACAGATCTGAAGATATTTTTTATAACCTCCTAAATAAAGAGGTAATCCTCTAGGCTTGCCTGGAATATTCGCACCTGTCCACCATGACTCCGTTTTAACAAAAAGTGTAGAATTAGCTAGCTCTGTACAAGATTTACTCCAAGCAGCCTCCGCTTCCTGTTCCGGCTCAATTGTATTTAAATCATGTTCACGGAGATATTTCACGCATTCAATGATCCACTCAACGTTTGACTCAATTACTGCGACATTGTTGGTAAACCCAGCAGGACTTTCAGGTCCAGTTATCAGGAATAGGTTTGGAAAACCAGATGTTGCAAGTCCAAGATATGTGCTTATTTGCCCTCCATTATTCCATTTTTCCTTTAACGAGATTCCATTTCTGCCCCTAATATCTATTTTAAACAGAGGTCCAGTAATAGCATCATATCCTGTAGCAAATACAAGAATATCCAACTCATATTCCTTTTCTGTTGTTCGTAGACCCTTGGGTGTAATCTCTTCAATAGGCGCCTTTTTTACATCTGCCAAGGTAACGTTATTACGGTTATATGTTTCTAAATAATTGGTGTTTAAAACTTGACGTTTTGTTCCATAATAATAATTCGGCATTAATTTTTCGGCTATCTTGGGATCGTGGACAATTTCAGAGATCTTCGAACGGAGAAATTCTCCAATTGTTTCATTAGCCCTTTCGTCGGTAAATACATCTGTAAAACTTGGCAAGGGCCCGCCTCGTTCCCAAGCTGCTTCCAATTCTTGCAATCTTTCTTCTCCGGTTATCTCCCAAACCGAACAATTCATGGTTTTCCTTAAATCACCAGTATTGCTGTTTCGAACTTTTTGCTTAATATTTTTATAATCTGCTTTTGTTTGTTGTATAATCTCAGGATCTAACTGATGATTTCTTGCTGGAATCATATATTGGGCAGTCCGTTGAAAAACCGTTAAATGATCTGCTTCTTCTGCAATAATTGGTATTATTTGTACACCACTTGATCCAGTGCCGATGACACCAACACGTTTGCCCTTGAAATCTACTTTATCTTTCGGCCAGTTTCCGGTATGATACCATTCACCTTTGAAGCTATTTAATCCTTTAAAGTTAGGAACATTGGTAGCCGAGAGACCACCTACCGCAGGAATGAAATACTTCGCTGTTACTCTAGTACCGTCATTTATGTAAATCTGCCAGTTCTCGTTTGCCTCGTCATAATGAGCGGCCTTGATGCGCGTATTTAATTGAATATCTTTGCGTAAATCAAAGTTATCTGCGACGTAGTTGAGATAACTAAGAATCTCCGGCTGATCAGGATACCTAGAAGTCCATGTCCAATCCTTATATAGTTTTTCTGAGAATAAATAGGTATAAACCATGCTCTCCGTATCACAACGTGCTCCCGGATAGCGATTATGATACCATACCCCTCCGACATCCCCGGCTGCCTCAAATACTTTAGCCGAGAAACCAGCCTCACGTAAACTGTGCAGCATGTACATTCCTGCAAAACCAGCACCAATGATGACTGCATCGAAATCATTAGCTTGATGTGTTTTAGGTTGTTGTTGAGCAACATTCATATTATTTTCTTCCTTCCTTATGAAAATAGTTTTTATGAAATCCCTTCCATTTTTTTGTTACAAACGTGTTTATAATTTCTAACAAATAAACTAATCCTAATTAAGTCTCTTTGCCAGCAGAATTATAATACTTCACATCCTTTGTAACCGCTTTACCAACTTGTAATACAATCATACAAGACAGGCATATCATTTTCAACCTATTCTTTTAAAATTTTCACAATATTCTACCGCTTTTTATTTTCAATTAACTGGCATCCTCCAGGACAATTTGAAAAAGGATTTAGTTGTGAATAGAATATTTGCAACGTAAAATAACCCCACCTGTCCAATCAGATGGGGATTGACTACTTTGGATTACTATTTAGGAATTATTAAATTCAACACGCAGTTAAAGTTGTTGACAAACGATGCAAGTGGTTTAAGGCACTCACATCTGACAAGTCCATTTGGGAACTTCCTAAATGGATTGCGAAGAAAATAAATATTACTTATTCACCCGTGGATCCCCGAGCTTCAATCTTGCATTGGTTAAATGTTCTTTCATATAAAATGCTGCAGCTTCTTTATTTCTTCTTTTAATTGCTTCATAAATATTTTGGTGTTCTTGGTGCACTTGTTCACGCTTCTCTCTTCTCCCTACGTTTTTCTTCAATGAATATGTAAGGGCTTTCTGATAAAGTTCCCTTACATTTTCTACCGATTGTGTTAGAAAAGAATTTTTGGCAGCTTTTACGATGAGCATATGGAAATCATAATCGGCTTTATCTCCTACCACGGAATCATCATAAATTGTATCTGATACTTGCCGGAATGCTTCATATATTTTCTCTATATCTTCTGCTGTATGCCGTTCAGCTGCAAATGCTGCTGCCTCTGTCTCAATTACTGTCCGCAATTCAAGCAAGTTGTAAATTTCTTCATCGGTAATCATTTCAAATGCAACCGTATCCAGCAAATCTTCTGTGGGAATTTTTTTTACAAAGTTCCCGCCGCCTTGAATAGATTCTACAAGTCCACTCGCAACGAGCACACTGATTGTTTCACGAATAGGTGCCCTACTAACACCAAACATTTCAGCAAGCTTATTTTCAGATGGGAGTTTTGAACCTTCTGGAAATTCGCCATCTCGTATTTTCTGTTTTAATTGTTCAAGTATTTGATCAGCTATTTTCATTCGCTTTATTGAATTTACCATAAAACTCTCCTTAAAAAAGTTAATGCTTTTTCGTTTTAATAATTTTACTATGTTAGCGCTTTAATACTTGTATTACAAGCTTATAATTATCAATACTCATAGTCAATTGTTAATTGAATTTTCAGGAGATATTTTAGATTTAATCTGTATTATTTTGATGACTAAGGCAGACATGTATTTAGGAAGACCAAAAAATAGAGTTAAAGTAAATGTAATCCTCCACCTAACCTATTAGATGGGAATTATATTGACGCATACACGTAATAGAATCAGACGAAGCAAAAAACAAGGGTTACTGGCACCCTTGTTTTTTGATTATTACGCTCTTTTATTGCAGGACATGCGTTATATTGCATAAAATATATTTATTAAATATATCATAATGGGAATAGAAAATAAGGCTATTAACGTCGAAAGAATCGTTGTCACTGCTCCAAAATCTTCATCAGCAGCATATTTTGCAAATAAAATCGATGCAAGTGTAAGTGTAGGCATCATGGATTGAATGATTATTGTTTGTTTAACCTCTATTTCAAGAGGTACATAATGCATGGCCAAAACAGTTACTACAGGTAAAATAATTAGTTTTACACCAATCGGAAGTAAAGCTTGTGACCCCAGCTTTTGAACTTTTGCACTAGGCAGAGTCATTAAAAGGACACCTATGTAAAACATTGCTACCGGTGCTGCGAGAGCGGCAAGCTGATTAGTCAAGTTAATAATGATAATAGGGGGGGTTACATGGAAATAAGCGAAAACTAAGCCAATAATAATTGATAAAGTTGGGACATTAATCATGGATTTCAAGGAATGGTAAGTGAATTGCTTTTTTTGCTGTAAAAGTAACACACCTGCTGTCCAAATTGTAAAATCAACACCTGCATCAAAAATAGCAGCAAATAATGCACCTTCTGGTCCGAGTAGAATGGCACATAACGGAATGCCTATAAATCCAGTATTTCCAATACCTGACAATAAAGCTATTTCTTTCGTTTTGTTTCCACCCTTATAATAATTATGTGCCAATAACCACCCGATGAAAATACCAATAAGGTTAATAAAGATAGAAATCCAAAATACTGCTGTTATAATCCCAAATGTATTTTCTTCCATTTTAACGTTAAAAATACTAGAGAGAATGATACATGGCATTGCAACGTTTACAATCAAACTGATAAACACTCTCCGGGTATCTTCATTAAAAGGAAAAGTTCTTGAAAGGATAGCTCCAATCAAAATCATAATAAAGATTGACATTATTGATTGAAAAACTAAAGTATGCTCCATTCTTCTACCACCTAATTATGCCTTCCAATACACAACCTCACCACCAATAATGGTTCCTAAGATCGGTATGTCTTTAATATCTATCGGATTGATTGAGGTTGGGTCAGCAGCTAGGATAGCAAAATCAGCTCGTTTTCCTAATTCAATGCTTCCCGAATGATCTTCATCAAAATTTAGCTTGGCTCCGTAATTAGTCATTGATTTCAGAGCTGTTTCAACATCAATCCGTTGCTCTGGGCCTAATATTCCCCCCTCTCTTGTTACCCTGTTTACTGCTGCCCATATAGAGAAGAGCGGTGAGATAGGGGTAATGGGTGCATCTGAATGGAGTGTAAATAATATTTCCCGTTCTACAGCATCTGCCAATGGACTTATTCTTCTCGCACGGTTAGGCCCAAGGAAGATCTTTTCATGGCGGTCTCCCCAGTAATAAACATGATTTATAAAAAAAGAGCCGGCAATCCCAAGTTTTTGCATACGGTCCAAATCTTGTATGGTTGCCGTTTGAACATGTTCAATCCGATGGCGGTGGTTCTGCCGCGGATACTTTTGTATTGCAAACTCAAACCCATCCAATATGGAACCGATTGCCTTATCACCATTACCATGAATGGCAATTCGGTAACCTCTATTATGCAAATCCAGTATTTCCTCATTAATAACAGACTGTTCAAAATTCAAGTCACCATATAAATTCGGATTACAATGGTATGGTTCTCGCAGGGCTCCTGTTAATCCTTGAATGGAGCCATCCTGAAACATTTTTGCACTGTCAAGAGCTATCAATCCATTTCCTCTGGATTGCAGTTCATCATTTAATTGTTCGGAACTATAATTTCCAAATCTGCTGCCAGGTTTAAGTAAGTCATGCATAATCATTAACTGCATTCTCATGGGGTTTATCTTTTGTTCTGCTGCCTTTAGATGGACCTCAATGTCTTCTTCTCCTTTTAAAAGGCCGACTCCGGCATCTGTGTTTGTGGTGATACCATGAGAAATATAATGATTGACTGTCTTCTTAAGTAAACTAACCTTTTGTTCGATAGTATAAGTCGGTGTATGGGAGTGTACAGCCTCCATTGGACCAAATTCATATAGGACTCCATTAACATTACCTTCATGGTCCCTCCCAAAATGGCCAATCCCAGGATCAGGCTGTTTGTCTGAAATACTAGCCACGCGCAATGCATAGGAATTGACAACAGCCAGATGCCCGCTTATATGATGTATAAAGACTGGGTTATTCGGTGCAGCCACATCAAGATCAGCCCTAAATGGATGCCTTCCATCGATTAATGAGGTGTCATCATATCCGTATCCTAAAATCCACTGACCAGGAGGAATTTCATTCGCTTTTTTACGTAATTTTTCTTGGATATCAGATATAGATTGGTTTAGCGGCGAACTGCAATTTACTTGTTCCTGTAACATAGAAACCATTGGTAAGTGATTATGAGTATCAATAAAACCTGGAAGGAGCGCAGCGCCTTTCAAATTGATTACTTGCGTTTTGGCAGAAAGTGTAACTTCACTTTTAGGTGGTTCCTTTTCTTGCCAAATACCGAATATTCGGCCGTTTTTTACGGCAACTGAGCCAGCTCTCCTCCCCATATTATCCAGCGTTAAAACCTTTGCATTTGTTAACAGTAGATCAGGAATATTCAACTTAAACCCTCCTGTAAAAAAATATAGCAACCCATAAAATTAAAACCTTATTAGAGTTACTAATACCATGAGCAGTATTTCGCTTAATTTATTTCTAAAGACATTAATGTACCCATACAATATAACCAAAATCACTCCACTGGCTCGCAAACAACGGTTAAATGTATGGGTCGAATGAATATTCACCTTATTCAGAAAATAACTTCCGCAACTTTCCCACTAATTCTTTTTTTACTAAAATCTATTTTAATAGCCTGCTATGTTAGCTCATTGATGGTTGTATTAGAAGCTTTAGTTAATACATCCTATAGTTAAAGATTCACCGAATTTGGGGATTCAGTAATGCCGGTCGCTTCTGCTAAGTATTCTACTAAGTGAACAGCTCGCATGCTTTCTTTCAAATTTTCACGCTCAATTCCCAGCTTCATTTGAATCAGGCATCCTGGATTGGTCGTAATGATGGTCGTTGCTTTTGTATCTCTTACATTCTCCATTTTTTGATCCAAGATCTCCATTGAAGCATCATAATTCACTATGTTGTAAATCCCTGCAGAGCCACAGCACATATTTGCATCGTTCATTTCTATGAATTCCACATTCGGTACGCTTTGGATTAATTGAAGTGGCTCTTTTGTTACTTTTAGAACATTTGTCATATGACAAGACCGCTGATACGTTACCCATTGAGGTGAGAGGTCTTTCGCTTTAATGCCTCCGCATAAAACGAGGATTTGGGAGATATCTTTCGTTTTTTCCGAAAAACGTTTCGCGCGTTCGACCCATAGCGTTTCATCCGCTAATAGATGATCATATTCGACCAGCATTGCCCCACAACCGCCAGCATTATTAACAATGAAATCTACTTCTTCCCTCTCGAAAGCTTCAATATTCCTTTTTGCTAGACTCTTGCTTTCTTCCAATTCTCCAGAGTGAGCATGTAGGGCTCCACAGCAAGTCTGATTCTCTATGATGATCACGTCACAACCTGCCTCGGTAAGTAGCTTGACGGAAAGATGGTTGATCTTTCTGAACATGGCATCCATTACACAACCCACAAAGAACGCTACCGTATACTTTTTATCCCCTTTAGCTGGAGTGACCCGGGGGAGACTTGAACGTTCCTGTGGGGATACCGCAGCCGGCGTTATTGCTTCGAATTCACCTAAATGAGAAGGCAATTTTTTCGTCAGCCCGCTTTTTCTCGCCAGTTTTTGAATACCGCTTTTTTCATATAACCACATGGAATTACCGATAAAGCTCATCGCTTTGCGGCTAGGAAAGACTTCTTTAAATAAAGTGTTTCGCAAAGTGCGAACCGGACTTGAAAACTTTTTACGTCGTGTGATAGCCGCTCGAGCTGCTTCCAAAATGCTCCCGTATTCAACCCCGGTAGGACAAGCGGTCTCACAAGCACGGCAGCCAAGGCACAAATCCATCGGTTCTTCAAGAACAGAAAGATCTGTAATCCTCCCTTCTCCTACCATTTTGACCAAATTAATCCTCCCTCTCGGGGAATGAGTTTCCTTCCCCATGGTGGCGTAGGTAGGGCATACTGGCAAACAGTAGCCACATTGGACACAGCTATTTGTTTTTTCATATTTAATTTCTTCTTTCAATTGTTCGAAGTCTTGTTTCACTCGCTTAGCACCAACTTTTGCCCCGGCTCGGGAAAAATCTTTCCTGGGTTCATAATATTATTCGGATCCCAAGCCTGCTTAATTTTCTTCATCATATCTAATCCTGCGGCTCCCAATTCCATTTCCATAAATGGGGCTTTCATGGTTCCTATGCCATGTTCCCCAGACAGAGTTCCCCCCAATTGCACGGCGGCTTCAAAAATCTCTGCAACTGCTTGTTCTACCCGCTTCATTTCTTCTTTATCCGATTTGTCGGCAATAATATTCGGATGAAGATTGCCATCACCAGCATGGCCAAAAACTACAAGATGTACATTGTACTTCTTCTTGATTACTTGAAGGCGACGACACATTTCTGGTATTTTGCTCCGGGGTACGGTTGCATCCTCCGAAATTTTAGTTGGCTTAATTCTGACAATGGCGGGAGAAACCAATTTTCGTGCTTTCCAGACTTCTTCTGTTTCAGCCTTGGTTTTTGGGACACGCACTTCTCTTGCTCCCACATCTTTACATACCTTCGATACCTGTTCGGCTTCAGCTGTGACTGCAGAAGGGTGCCCATCAATCTCGATAAGAATCATCGCTTCCGCGTCCCTGGGAAGACCAGAAGGCTGATAATTTTCGACAGCTACAATTGAGGCTTGATCCATCAATTCCATTTTCGACGGCAGAATTCCGGAGGAAAGGATTTTCGATACCGCTCTTCCAGCATCCACGAGACTATTAAAAATAGCCATCACTGTTTCTGAAGCTGGCGGCTTTGGAATCAAACGCAAGATAGCTTTTGTGATGATTCCCAGAGTACCTTCGGAGCCTACAATAAGCTTTGTCAAATCGTAACCGGTTACATTTTTCACTGTTCGGCCACCTGTCCGGATAATGTCCCCCTGTGGCGTGATCACTTCCAGTCCAATGACATAATCCTTGGTTACTCCATACTTCAACCCACGCGGGCCACCCGAATTCTCAGCCAAATTCCCACCTATAGTGGATACTCGAGAACTGCTGGGATCTGGAGGGTACATTAGACCTTTCTGTTCGGCTGCGTTATGAATATTTGAAGTTAATACCCCCGGGGAGACAACTGCAACCAAGTCTTCTTCATCAATTTCAAGTAAATCATCCATAACAGACAAATCGAATACCATTCCACCTTGAACGGGAAGCGGACCTCCACTTAAACTAGTCGCTTGACCGCGCGGATAGATGGGTATTTTCTCTCGGTTGGCCAATTTCACAAGTGTGGCCAACTCCTCCACACTTTTAGTTTGAATGACTACATCCGGCAAATAGGTACCAAACGAACCATCAAAGGAATAACTAAAACGATCTGATTCATCTGTCAGTACCCTTCCAGTTTTAACGATGGATATAATTTCTTTAACATTTTCAGTTGTAATCATTTTCAAGGCCTTCTCACTCCCTTCCTTTCTAAATAAGTTTAAATAAATAAGCTTATTTTTTTCTCGGCATTTTTCAAATGAATAACAGACTGGATTTTTGCCAGCTCTGGCTCTTCCGTTTCAATGGCTAATAAAATATCCTGATGTTCTTTGAGAGCGGCCTTTCGCCTTTGCTTTAACCCCAAATTAGGCTCGAGTGTAATCTTTAATGCTCTTTCATAAAGAGCAGATAAACTTTCTATCATTTGAATCATGATTGGATTCTGTGTTGCTAATATAATAGAGCGATGGAACTCAATGTCGGCCTCTTTTCCCGTTTTTTTCTCATCGTTATATTCCTCTTCCAGCCATTTAAAAGCCAGTTGCATTTGTTCCAATTGTTCTGGAGTACGTCTGAGCGCAGCTAAATAGGCGGCCTCAGGTTCCAGAATTTTTCTCATCTCAAACAGATGTTTGATGACTTCCTTATCATCGTTCTCAATTCGAATATGATGCAATAAAAAAGTTGCTGCTCTTTCTTCAACATAACTGCCTCCACCTTGTCGTGAACTAATTACACCGGCCGCCCTTAAGACACTAAGTGCCTCTCGGATTGGAATTCTGCTTACACCAAAATGGGCTGCTAATTCCATTTCTGTTGGCAATTTTGAACCTGGAGGAAACTTTCCGGTATCAATCATATCCAACAATTCATGAGAAATCGTTTGCGATACTTTTACTTTTTCAGCCATAACACATCTCCTACTCTGAATTACCGTAACCTGTAATACAAATATTAAGATGATTAGTAAATTAAGTCAATTAATATTAAAGAATATTCAAAAATTATGTGATTTTTCACCCTAATATCAAAAAAAACAATACAAACTTCAAAATTTGTAATACAAAAATTGTTTTTAGTCCCCCTTATCAAGCTGTACGTGTCATATCATCCAGTCCTCATCGAGATGACGTCTCTGTTAGGAACAGAAAAGAAGAGTGCTGACTAGGTCAACACTCTATTTAATCAAACTCAGGCAATATCAAGTTCCCCCACAATAACCTTTAACTGATTCCTGGCCCGGTAAAATCTCGTTTTTACGGTGCTGGGCTTCACTTCAAGGAGGCTGGCAATCTCCGATTCTTTTAATCCGCATTCAACTTTGAGATGAAAAACCTCTTGCTGTTCCAGTGTCAGCTCCTGAAAAGACTGCCGGATCTTTTCCATTAACATGACGGCTTCCACTTCCTGCTCCACGCTTTCCGATGAGTGGGCTGTGAGAGCCTCCATTATTCCCTGTTCGATCGGTACGATCATGTTTCTTTTTTGTTTTCTGAGAAAATCAATGGCCGTTCGGACAGCAATGGTGGAAAGCCAGGCACCGATTTTGCCATTTTCCTGAATGTCAGCGGATTTTTTATAAGCTTTTATAAATGTTTCCTGGACGATATCCTCGGCAAGCTGCCAGTCTTTGATGACCGCATAACAGACATGAAGCAGCCGTTTATGAAATATTGTATAGACTTCTTCAAAATTTATTGTATTGTCCATTTCTCTCTCCCGTTTGTTCCATCTCATTCCGTTCCCATTTTTATTTTGACTTTGGCCTTAAACAGATCACCGTCTGCCTCTATATCCAGAGAACCTCCATGCAGGTCCACAATGGACTGGGCAATTGCCAGCCCAAGCCCCGAACCTTCCGTATGACGGGATGTATCCCCGCGTTTGAATCGCTCAAAAAGCTCATCCACATTTTCGCTCAGTTCATATTTGGATACATTTTTAAACGTAATTTCTGCAAAATCACCGACAGCCTGCACCGAAATATACACGCGCGTATTTTCGAGTGAATACTTGAGGATATTCCCGATTAAATTATCAAACACCCGCCAAAGCTTCTGGCCATCCACAAGGGCATGAACCGGCGCATCCGGCTGGCTGATCCGAACCTGCAGTCCTGAAGAATGGATGGAGCTGTCATGCTCAGCAAGCGCCTGCTGCAGCAGCTGGACAAGATCCACCTTTTCCCTCTTGAGCTCGATATTCCCGCTTGCCATTTTCGACACCTCGAACAGATCATCAATCAGCACCTTCAGACGCTTCGACTTTCTGTCAATGATTTCAAGATAGGCTGAACGGTCCTCTTCAGGAAGCTCCGCCGCTTTAAGAAGCTCGGTGTACGTAATGATGGAGGTCAGCGGGGTCCTCAGGTCATGGCTGACATTGGTGATCAGCTCGGTTTTTAGCCTCTCGCTTTTGGCCTGCTCGCTTTGCGATTTTTTAACTCCCTGCTTCAATTGATTCAGATTTTCCGCCAGCTTTCCAAGTACTGACTTTCCTTTTACAGGAAGGTCAGGCCCAAGCTGTCCCGCAGCAAGGCTATTTGTCCGTTCAATAATTACACTGAAATAACGGACTTTTTTTACGAAAAGGACGAAAATCGCAGCAGCTGCTAACAGATACAGCATCACATAAATGGGAAGTATATAAGGATTCGAGGCAATCACCACTATAGCCAGAAAGCCGAGGCCAAATAAAAGCAGAAAACCGATTCCCGCTTGTCGGCCAAAGCTTTGTCCGGAGTATAGTGCAGCGATCTCCTTCCAGCCCCGAAAAATAACCGCCCGTTCCCACTCCTGTTTTATTTTTGTCCAGGACTTCAATGAAGGCCAGAGAAACCTGGCCTGCAGAAGGAAGATTCCGACAAAAAATGCTGCTCCCGCAAGAGCAATCAATAGTTCGACAGCATCCACCGGATTATATAAATAGGTATACTTATCTCCAGCGATGAAAAGAAAAGGAACGCCGGCCAACCCCAATATGAAAAGGAGGAACAGTCTTGCATCAAGCGGCAATTTTTCATAGTAGGGCCTAAAGCTTTCTATCTCGGCAGGAATAATCTGTCTTTTTCTAATAACAAACAGACTTAAAACAAGCGCCCCAAACCCTGCCAGAGAAACCATGTAGAAAATGATCTGCCCTTTGTAAAAATTATCGTAGCCAGCCATGATCGGATGGGAAGAAGACAGGGATTTGGGAATCCCAATCAGCCCTTCGTACGTTGTTTCGGGAATCATTGAATCGATGGACTCTTCAAATCCAAGTCCGTAAGTATAAAAAAAGTCATTACTGTACAAATTGCTTGTTTTAAAGAGAAAATCTTGCTTATTGAATGCCTCCTGATAGGATTCCCCTGCAGATTTTTCAAGATTGCTGTATTCCTCGCCGGAGGCGGTGTCTTTAAAATAATAAACAAAGTCATCTTTATATGGCAGATAATCCCGACGGAGTCTCTCCTTTTGCAGGTAAAATTGCTCCAGCTGCTTTTCTTTCTCTGCGACTACCTTCGGCCTGACATGATCATCACTTTTAAAGTTATTGGTAATGTCTTCAATCTTCTTTTCCCGTTCCGCCTTGTACAGGTCGGCTGCCTCCTGGTTGCCGGCTCCTTCGGCATCATTAATCTGCTCTTCGTACTGGGTGTTAATGGTGTTGACCTGTTCCACTAAATTGCCGTAGCGATGGCGATGTTCCTGAATCTCCTCATCCGTTACCGTGATGGCCTTTTTTGCCTCCTCCAGAGTCATTTGATTCAGTTCAAACAGGCCAAGATATTGGACAAACTGATTCATTTGATCATGAAACTCCATGCTGTCAAAATAGTCATTGCCAAGATAGTCGTTTGCTTTGACATACAGCTGCAGCATTCCGCTTAACCCAAAGGTAAAAAATATCAGCCAGGCGGCCGCCAATGCCCTACTTTTCCATTTTGTATCCAATGCCCCATACCACCTTTAATAATCTTGGATTCTTAGGATCAATCTCAATTTTTTCGCGAATCTTTCTTATATGTACCGCCACTGTATTTTCGGCATTATAGCCAGGCTCCTGCCAGACCCGTTCATAAATTTCATTGATGGAAAACACCCTGCCCGCATGGAGCATCAGCAGTTCCACTATTTTATACTCGATTGGCGTCAGCTTGACATGCTCGCCATGAAGCTTTACTTCCTTTGCTTCCTGGTCAAGGACAAGGCCATTTAGGTCCACCACTTTTTTGATGCCTTGATACGTACCGAGCGTGACATACCTTCTCAGCTGGGATTTAACGCGCGCAACCAGCTCCATCGGGTTGAATGGCTTGGTCACATAATCGTCCGCTCCTACCTGAAGGCCCAAAATTTTGTCTGTGTCTTCACTTTTGGCACTCAGGATAATGATTGGGATATTCTGTTTTTCACGAATTTTAAAGGTGGCTGAAATTCCATCCAGCCGCGGCATCATCACATCAAGCACAATCAGGTGGACAGCCTGTTCGTTCAGGATTTCCAGTGCTTCGATTCCGTCCTTTGCCTTGAGGACGGTAATCCCCTCATTTCGCAAATAGATTTCGATTGCATCTCTTATCTCTTTATCATCATCAACAACCAGGACGTAATATTGGTCCATCCGTTCTCCCCCCTAAACCTTACATTCTTATCCTACCGGAAAAAACTTAACAATCCAGCAGGATTTTTCTTAAGAATTTCTTAATATGCTTATAAGCAAAAAAAGACGCATGGAATGCATCTCTATCTTCCTATTAATATGATAAGATAGTATAGTAAGTTTTTTAGCAACACGGAGGTAGGGTTAATGAAATTCAATAAAGGTATTTTGTTTGTATTGCTGGGTGCTGGATGCTTTGGCTTTACGCCGATATTTGCCAAATTGGGGTTTAGCTACGGTTACTCGCTTGGCCAGATCAATATCGTCCAAATGCTGATTTCAGCATTTTTATTATGGTCTCTGACCTTGATTAAACGCGCGAGTTTCAGAGGAGTGAACAGAAAGAATGTTCTTCCGATCATGATGACCGGCTGTTTGATTGGATTAACCAGCGTTTTTTATTATGGCTCGATGCAATATCTGCCGGCATCATTGGCGATCATTTTGATGTTCCAGTTTGTTTGGATCGGCAGCCTTTTAGAATGGGCTTTCAGCAAAGTCAAACCTGCACCGCAAACTTTTCTATCCATCATCCTGATTTTAATCGGGGTCTTTTTCGCTTCCAATATCATCCACGGTGACATACAGGGATTGCCTGTAAAAGGGGTGATTTTGGGGATTTTATCTGCATTCACGTATGCAGGTTTTATTTTTTTCAGTGGAAAGGTCGCTGTAAACGTGGATCCGTTGACGCGGAGTTCATTAATGGTGACAGGTTCAGCCACTTTAATCCTTGTCCTGTTCATGCGTGACATCCCGACTGTACTCCCGCTGGAGGCCAATCTGTTAACGACAGCACTTGGAGTTTCGTTATTTGGTGCGGTCCTTCCACCATTGTTTTACGCGGTAGGTGCCCCTTTGATTCCGGGGGGAGTGGCCAATATCCTGACATCAGTTGAGTTGCCGATTGCCATCTTGTCAGCCAGCCTGATTTTGTCAGAAATCGTCACCCCGCTTCAGTGGGTGGGCATATCGATCATTTTGATCGCGATTGCCTTAAATGAACTCGGAGCGAATTTTATCCGGATGAGAAAACGTTATTAGTCTACCAAATTTGCCTCCTGCAAGGGGGCTTTTTTTGTTGATGGAGGGGCCATTTTCCCGAAAGTAAAACCTGTGGCCCGGTCTAAAGACGGAGGAACGCTATGCGGACAAGGTTTCTATAAAATGTTTGTTTTAAGTGGTTTCTTTAGGGTATTCGACAAATGAGAACATGTAAAAGGAGAGTCCCAAAATGCAGCCGCTAAAAGCGTTATTTTTAAACTGCTCATTAAAAAAATCTGATGAAACATCCAATACGGAGGGGTTCATGAATGATGTGCAATTCCATTTTAATAAGCTCGGAGTCGAATCCGAAATCATCCGGTTAGCTGATTTCAACATTGCTCTTGGAATGGCAGAAGACATGGGAAATGGGGATGAATGGCCGAGTATTTTGGAAAAAGTTAAAGCATCCGATATTCTGATCATTGGTACGCCTATTTGGCTTGGTGAAAAGAGTTCCCTTGCCACGCAGGCGATCGAGCGTCTTTATGCCAGCAGCAGTACAACCAATGAAAAAGGCCAGGCGATTTTCTATAACAAGGTCGGCGGTACGGTTGTGACTGGGAATGAAGACGGTGCCAAACATTCAGCTGCTTCGATTCTCTACAGCCTTTCCCATATCGGATTTGTCATCCCTCCAAACGTGGACGCCTACTGGGTTGGGGAAGCTGGGCCAGGTCCATCCTATTTGGACTCCGGGCGCGAGAATGAGTTCACGAACGCAGCGATTAAACGGCTCGCTTACAATACTTTTCATTTGGCAGGCATGCTGAAAAATGAGCCAATCCCTGCCGAGGGGAATACGCTTGGATAATGGACGTTAAGATGCAGCATAGATGGTATAATTCAAGTGATCCGCTACAACAGTGGGGTTCATTTAAAGAGGATGGCAGCTAAGCTATCCTCTTTAAACGCTTTTTCAGCTTGAGCCCCGCTTGATTCTACCCAACGACTTTGCTTTCAGAGGCTTCATAGACGGAAATCAATTCCTTATCATCCATCTTGTAAACCTGGTTCGGGCTAAGCCTGCTGTTCCCATCCAAAACAGACTCCTCTAAACGGTACCTTTCTGCTTCATCCAAGAAATAACGCCTTACGATTAACATGCCTTCGTTCTCCCTTCCCTTCACTTTCTAATGCCCAAAGAAATATAACAAATACGTTCACTGTAATACCCACCCCTTTCGCAAAATACTCCATTTGTTTAAAATTTTCAGTAAAATAGGTAAAGAGTCCCGCTGTCTTTGACTGCTTGTATTGGCTTGGAATTTTGGAAGCAGTAGGACCCTGTTTTGGGTTTTTACAGACATGGGACGTGAGAGGTGTAAGTGGTTTTATGGTATGTCAGTGGGCGAGGTGGGTGGGTTTTAGGGTGTGTATTTAGTACATAGTGTAAGTAGATTAAACTGTTTGCTTGAATTGGCTGGAGTTTGAGGACGGGAGCTTCATTGTTGATTTGAATGGAAAACAAGGTTGCGAGGGGGTTAGGAGTTTGTTGTGCATTCAGCACATAGTGTAATTAGTTTTTGTAACGTAACGCTGAAATAACCTGCATCCGCGAGTGGGGATGCAGGTTTTCCAGTTTAGGCTATGGAATTTCCGTCATGAAGCAGGGTTTGGACTTGAGTCGCCTGATCCAGGTTGTTCAGTCCGAATCGTACGTTTATTCGGACTCGACCCCTTTCTGCCGGCCTCCTCTGTTCGAATCAGGAGCTATTTAGGACTCGACCCTCAGGTTTCCAGTTCATCCTGTCCGAATACGTCCCTCTTTAGAACTCGATTCCCCAAATTCGCTCTAACTCTCGCTGCCTCCACAAAACGAAGCCACGACAGCTGCCATTGCTTTGGCGCTTATAATCAGGCTTTTTTCATTGATATTGAATTTTGGATGATGATGCGGATAGGCTTCACCCGTGTCAGGTTCTGCACCGACATAGAAGAAACAGCCTGGTACTTTTTCCAGATAGTAGGCAAAATCCTCTGATGGCGGCTGCGGCGGTGTTTCCAAAACCGCTTCCACTTCAGGAATGGTTGCTTGTTCAAGTGCCTGCCGGACCTGTTGTGTTACGTCCGGATCATTGTATAGAACCGGATAATCATTTTCAAATTCAAAAATGGATTTTACCTTAAATGATGTTTCCAATCCTTCTGCAAATCCCCGTACACCTTCTTCAATGATTTCCCGTGTCTCCGGAGACATACTGCGGACATCTCCTTCAACCGTCACGGCATCTTTGATGACATTGAATGACCCTTTGCCATCGAAATTGCCAATCGTAATCGAAGCGGTATCGAACGGATTTATTCGGCGGCTGACGATGGTCTGCAAATTCATGACAAAAGAACTGGCTGCCACAATAGCATCGTTTGCCAAATGGGGAGATGACCCATGACCGCCTTTCCCTTGCACCACTAATTTAAAATAAGATCTGCCTGTTTGTGTATTTCCGCTTCTGTAGTAAATATTGCCGGTTTTCATGTTGCTCATCACATGAATCCCAAGAATTGCATCAACTCCATCCAGCACGCCAGCTTTAATCATTCCGATCGCCCCGCCTGGAGGCGTTTCTTCAGCTGGCTGATGGATGACACGAATACTCCCACTTAATTGATCCTTCATCTCGGCAAGTGACTCGGCCAGGATCAGCATATAGGCGGTATGGCCATCATGGCCACAAGCATGCATAACACCTTCGTTTTTAGAGGCAAAAGGCAGACCTGTTTCTTCCTTGATTGGCAAGGCGTCAAAATCGGCCCGAATGGCAATGGTTTTACCTGGCTTCGCCCCTTTAATGGTCACAACAATGCCACGCTCACCCCCAAAGTTCGTCTCTACTGAATCCACCGGGACATCCTTATAAAAATCGGCAATGTATTTGGCCGTTTGCTCTTCCTGGAAGGAAAGCTCAGGATGCTCATGCAGATAGCGGCGAATTTCAATGATGCGGTCTTTTTTTTCATCCAGTTTCTCCATAAGTTCATTCAGTAACACCTTATACACTCTCCTTTCATTTTAATGGGTGGGTTCTGGTTCCGGCTGCCCAGGAGGATTGGTCAGTTCCTTCTCAATGCCTGTTTTCCCTGCATCGCCTGGAACCATAAAAATGATGGACAGAATGGCTAGGGCACCGAACAGGACATTTACGATGATTCCTGCCGTTGCGGCCAACTCCACATTTCCGGCTGCCGAAATCGTAGAAAAGACAGTCGCCGAAATCGCAACGCCGAACGCACCGCCGAGCGAACTGGCCATTTTATAAATGCCGGCTGCTTCCCCCACTTTGTTGGCTGGGGAATTGGATACCGATGTATCTGTCGATGGGGTCGCATAAATACCAAGTCCAAGTCCAAATAAAGAAAAACCAATAAACACGACGACTGTATAAGCGAAGTCAGGCAAAAATGTTAACCCCATGATGCCGACCCCTGCTGTTGAAATCAGCGCTCCCCACACCATCGGCTTTTTAGCGCCAACTTTTTGTAAAATTTTCTCGCCGACACGGATCATGGCAAGTACAGCTACTAAATACCCTAATGATAACATTCCTGTTTGAAATTCACTAAAACCCCTGCCTACCTGCACATAAGTATTTGCCACAACAAGGGTACCGGCAATCGCATTTAACAGAAAGTTGGAAGAGGTGGCACCTGTATATGGCTTATTTTTAAATAAAGAAAAGTCGATCAGGACGATTTCCTTGCCTTTCTCCACTTTGATAAAAACAATCGCCCCAATGATGGCCACTAACGCAAGAGCGATGGTAATCAGGTTTGTCCAACCCAAGTCTGCGCCAAACGTGATAAATATGTTAAGAGCAAGCATCGTAATGATAAAAATGACTAATCCTGTGTAATCGAATTTAAAAGCACCCGTTGATTCGCCTTTGCTTTCCGGCGTTTCTTTAAGGAGCCACATCCCGAGTAAGGAGAAAATGATCGAAAAGACGAAAATCCATCTCCATCCCAAATACGTTGCAATTGCGCCGCCTGCGAAGGACGCGACGCCTGATCCACCCCATGATCCGATGGACCAGTAACTTAGCGCACGCTGACGTTCTGCTCCTTCAAAATAAGCTTTCATCAACGCAATCGTGGCAGGCATGATGCATGCTGCCGAAAGCCCTTGAATGACACGGCCGATAATCAGTAAAATCGATCCTTGCGACAGGACAAGGCATAGGGAGCCGATCACACTTAAGATTAATCCGATATAGGTCATCTTTTTTCGGCCGATTTTATCCGCCAGCCCTCCGGCAGCGACGATGAACATTCCCGAAAACAAAGCCGTTAAGCTTATGGCAATGTTTAATGTACCAAGTGAAATGCCCAGATCCTCCTGGACGGCCGGAACCACGTTCACCATTGCCTGGGCGAAAAGCCAGAACGTGATAACGCCGAACACAATCCCGGTAATCAATTTATTAGTGCCTTGATAATTTGCTGCTTCCAAAATGGAACCTCCCTTATGATGTGTGATTTAATACAGATTCCAGGTTATTATTTGCAGCTTTCTTCCAAGTTAATCTAAAAAAGCAGAGGGACGGTTCTCCCGCCTCATTGAGGCAGGAGAACCGTCCCTCTGCTCTATATAATAAAGTTGGCGAAGATATACAAAATCACCATGCTTATGATAATGGTTATATTCGAAATCGTTGCGATTAAACTGGTTGTCCTGTATTTAAATTCGACGGCAAAAGTGAGGGCGGATGCGGCGCAGGGCAGCAATAGGCCAATCAGCATGGTGGTCCGGAACTTCTCATCGTATGGAAGGAAAAAGAATAAAGGCAGGCCAACCAGCAGCCCCAGACCGTAACGGAATGTCAGGAATTTCAACATGGGCCTTATCCATTGTTTCTCCACTTTAAAATTCAAAAACAGACCTAATAATATTAGCGATAATGGCATGTTTGCAGCAGAGATGATCCCGGCCACCTTAATGACAGGGTCAGGCAGTTGGATATGGGCGAAATTCAGCACGCTGGCAATCAAATAGGTCATCAAGGGAACGGACTTGCCAAGTCTTTTTAGAATTTCAACCGGTTTAAGACGCAAGCCTTCTTCTGAAAAATAGCTTCCCAAAATATAGGCAATGCCAAAGACAGTAAAAGAAGTTCCAATATCAAACATGCTGAAATAGGTTAACCCCTGTATTCCCCAAATGGCCTCAATCAGGGGGAAAGCAAATAAACCAACATTGAATCCGGACAGCATCAGGAAAGAGCCTTTCAGTTCCCGGTTTTCATTCCTGAAAAACAGGATGCCCAGAACTGCCGTAAGCAGTCCAAACAGCAAGACCAATACTGGAATCAGGATTAAAGATATTTCTATGTTTACAGAATGGAAAGTAACAATAACCAAGGCTGGAAGGGTTATTTTAAAAATAATTTTTGAAATAACCTCCCCATCTTTTTCCTGCAAAACGCCTAACACTTTTAACACATAACCAAGCGCAATGATGATGATGACATAAAGAAATTCCTGGTTCATAAAAAGACTCCTCTAACAACTATTCTTCCTGTAATTTGGATCATAAATAAATGAATGCTGCTCACAAGCAACCCTTATAAAGTAAAGAAGCACAGGGTGAAATCCCCCCATGCTTCTTCCCTTCTTGCCTTAAAATCTCAATCCATGCCCAAGTTTATAAACATTTCCGTCGCTGTCCTTGTAGGCATACTGAAGGCCTTCCGGCATGTATTTGTCCTTGTCATAACCTGGTACGTCATTAGGTGAGACGCAGTCGCCATTTTCATTAACGGCAATCACCTCTTCGCTTGCCGGCAGGGTCAATGGCAGCACACCGACTGGCTTGAAGTTTCCTGCGATCACTTCCAATTGAGCTTTATAGTATGTGTCATAGCCAGCAATCAGCACATCCGCTAATGGCTCGGCATTTCCAAGAATCCAAGGCAGAATGACATTTACACTCATAATCACCTTGCCGCCGCGAGCATGGACGCTGTCTGCCACTTCCTTGAGATGACCGATGCCAGTCAATGTCGTTTCGTCATAGGTGGTTCCATCTAAAGCTGTGTTTGTTTTATTCTCGCAGATCTCAAGCTCCAGCAGCCCAGGTGTTGCATTGAAGTAAGCACCCGATTTAGGATGAAGGAATAAAATCGCCACATCAGCTTCCTCATGGTTTTCGGTCAGCGTGAACTGCCCAAGCTCCTCGCAGGCTTTCCGTGCATCTTTTGTGTAAGATTCGGCACGTTCTGTTTCTTTATGGAAAACTTCGATATAAACCTTTTTGCCGTCAAGCTTTTCAGCTGTCAAAGGCAAGGTTTCATTCGAGTTCTTCAGGACAGTGACTGATTTTTTATGGGCTTCGTACGCCGCTTCCCAATGTGCTTGTGTATTGACAACTTCAGCCGCATGTTCTGGTGATACATACGTACGGTCATCAAATAATCCTAATTCAAACATTTCCGTCAGAAGGCGAACATTGGCTTCATTGATACGCTTTTCGCTGATCCAGCCGTTTTCAATGGCTGTTTTCAGATTTTTAATATCATTCGTATCGGCAACCAGATCGGTGCCAGCATTGACCGCTTTCGAAAAACGTTCCGCTTCGCTCAAGTGCTCGACGCCCCACGCCATTTTGCTGGTAATTCCGCTGTCGCTGTTTATATAGCCTTTGAATCCGAGTTTTTCTCTTAGGATGGTGTTAATGAAGTAATGGTTAAACGTGAATCCAACTTCTTCGAACGGGATGTCCTCGCCTTCGAATTCCTGAACCACACTTTTCTTGATGCTTGGAATCGAGTAGTACGGCATCATGGACGATGTACCGTGTTCAACTGCTGCCCTGAACGGCGGCAAATGATACTTTTCCAGGCTTCCAGGAGTTGGGTATAAATTCCACTTTCCTTCTGCATAGTGAGGATCAAAGCCATTTTCACGTGCTCCGCCGCCCGGGAAGTGCTTGGTGGTCATCGCAATGCTGTGTTTGCCAAACTCTTTTCCCTGGAACCCATCTATGATTCGGCCAATCACATCGGAAACAAATTCCGGATCTTCCCCGAACGTTCCGTATGTGCGCTGCCATCTAGGGTCGGTAACGACGTCTGCCATGTACATATAACCCTTTCGGATGCCGGTCGCTTCCCATTCATCATGGGCGATTTCCGCGAATTGGCTGATGAGCGAAGCATCTCCGCCATTTTTGATGTCTCCTTTAGCCGCAGCCGCAAGTCCAAGCGTTCCTGGCCATGTGGAGAAAATTCCGGCAGCATCATTCATTCCAAAGATGAATTCCGTATTTTCGTTTCTGGAATTGGAGGCGATTAGAACAGGAATTCCAAGGCGGGTTCCCTCGGCCACTTCGTTCATCTTATTGACCCACTCGGCCATTTCAGCCGGGCTCCAGTTGTCTCTTAAAATAAAGTGGCGCAATTTCATGTTTTCAATGGTATGAGTCGTGCCATAGACTTTTTCCAAGGCAAAAATCGTTTCGCCTTTTTCTACAATAGCTTCATCCAGTACGCCGTTATGGCTTGTCTTTTCTTTATCTTTTTGCGAAAGCCCCATCGGACGCGTATTGATCAGCATCATGCCAACCTTTTCGTCAAGATTCATTAATGAGACCAGATTTTCGGCGCGTTCTTTCGGGCTTAACCGCCAGTCCTCGTAAGGGTCAAGCTTGCCATCGTTATTTAAATCCTTAAATTTCAGTCCATCGACTTCAATGATGTTCTTTACGCGAACCTGCAATTCAGGTTGTTTTTGATTCTCAGCCACAAATAATCCTCCTAAAAAACCTTAGAGTGGAAATCTAGTGATGATTTCTTCCTATTATTTGTTATAATAACAGCAATAATCTAAAAAAACTTGATACTTTTTGCTGAATATATTGTAAATCTTGCTGTCTGAGAGGAGGAGCTATGAGCGAACAATCCATTTTTATGCCTGTCATGAACCAGTTTGAAATTTATGACTTTAGCAAGCACAATGAAACCTATATCCTGCTGGAAAAGCATAACGAATCGGCCCAGCAATTGTTTTCGCAATTTGATTCATTATTCAGCCTGCACAGTCACGATGTAATGGAGATTTTGGTCTTTATAGATGGGGAATGTGAATTTTTTTGTGAAGGGAAAACCTATACACTTAAAAAAGGGGATGTGGTGATTGTCCCTGCCTATGGGGTGCATAAAGCCAATGTGAAGGATCTCCATGATTATGAACGGATCATTTTAACGATCAGTCCGCAATTGCTGGCAGACTTTTCTGCAAGTTCACCTTCGTTGCACGAAAATATCCTTTCTCAAAAAACACAAGCATCCTATGTGAACCATTTGGACAATAAAAGCTTTAAGGACATCCTCTCTTTGCTGCAGGAAATTACCGATAAAATCAAGAAGGGCGAAGAACATTTTACGTTTACGATTCATTACTTGCTATTTCAGGTGCTCCAAGTCATTTTCAATCCTACCAGCAGTCTTTCAGAGTATAGTCATACAGAAGAGCCTGATCAAAGATTAGCTGCGATCCTGGAGTACATTGAAACGCATTTAACACATCCTGACTTAAGCCTGGACACAGTCTCCAATGAATTTCATTTGAATAAATACTATTTTTCCCATTACTTTAAAAAGCAGATGTATCTTCCTTTTTATCGTTATGTCACCTTGAAACGTCTATCCAATGCGGTGACGATGATCAAGCAAAACGAGCTGTCCATTGAGAATATCGCACTCAAATGCGGCTTTACCGATTATTCCAGCTTTTACAGACTCTTTAAAAAAGAATACAATCTTTCACCGAAAAAAATGCAAACCAGGGACGGTTCTTCTGCCTCAAAATGAGGCAGAAGAACCGTCCCTTTGTATCATTTATTAGAGTGGCCAGGCTTTCCTGTGTCCCCGGCATGGGCTGGTTTGCCAGTTGTTTGACCTTCATTAAAGGAAAGTCCAAATCCGTACTCGTACTTGTCGCCGCCTTTGGTCCTGTAAGTGAAATGTTTATACTCTTCAGGCGCAAAGCTTGGTACGTCCCCTACTTCCCGTTCTACAGCTTTCGCACTGGCTGGAATCGCGAATGGAAGTTTTCCAACCGGATTGAATTCCCCAGTGATTACATCAAAGACAGCTTCCTGCAGGGTGCCGAAAGTGCCGATGAATGCCGCAGCATTTGGTTCAAGCTCATTAATCAGCCATTGGTTCGTAAAGTTAACAGCCGTAATGGTTGGAACTGTTTTCTGGATGTCAACAATCGCATCTACATCGGTGACCCCAGTTTCCGGGCCGACGGTAATGCGCGGATTGTTATCCCAGTTGGACTGTACTGGTTCTACATAAACATAAGCAAGTGTTGCTTCATCAAGGCTGTCTACAATCGTGATGTTCGGGTATGTTTCTGCAAGTTTTTCTTTCAGGTTCTCTGTAAAGGCAGCCGATTGCTTTTCGGATTCATCGATGATATACTGCCCAGGATTTTGATGATTTCTTGGAGCGGCAACACCGACAAATCCTTCGACATACAGTTTGACTTCCTCAAGCCTTTCTTCAGTTAGAGGAAGCAGTTTTTGTCCTTTGATTTTATCGTTGCGCATCAGTACGACCGACTTTTGATGGGCTTCATAAGCATCAGCTCTATGTTCTTCATCATTCACAACCGCAATCGCTTCTTCCGGATTGACATACGGATCCTCAAACAGGCCAAGATTCATCATTTCCGTTAAGGTATAGGCCAGGGATTCGTCAATTTTTGCCTCTGATAGTTTCCCGCTTTTAACTGCTTCAATGACCAACCCTGGCGTGCCTCCGCCTGAAATAAGATTGGTACCGGCATTGACTGCTTTTGCAACTTTATCTACATCCGAAAGATGCATTGCACCCCATGCGCTGCCGGCAACGGCCCCCGTGTCAGAGTTCACATACCCATTAAAACCAAGACCGCCCTCACTGATAGGAGCACGCAGGTAATCGAGCATCCCTTTATTTAACGTCATCCCCACTTCTTCAAATTGCTGGGTTTCACTGAACCATGGCAATCCCTGATCCGCACTCTCATTACTTGGGTATGCATAATAAGGCATAACAGAAGAGACGTTCGCTTCAACCGCTTTTTCGAACGGTGGAATATGATACTTCTTCAAGCTTCCTTCCGTAGGGAAAATATTAAAGCTGCCGTCCTCAAAGTGAGGATCCTTTCCATCATCGCGGGCACCGCCGCCAGGGAAGTGTTTCACCGTAATCGCCACACTGTCCGAGTCAAGAGTGTGACCATCACCCTGGAATCCACTAATGACTTCATATATCATGTCTCCAGTAAGTTTTGGATCTTCTCCGAATGTCTCCTGGATTCTTGCCCAAAGCGGGTCTGTCGCAATGTCGGCGGTATAGCCGTACACCTTGCGGATTCCAGCCTTTCTCCATTCCTCGCGGGCAATCTCGGCAAATTCACTTACTGCTTCTACATCTCTTCCTGCTGCCAACCCCAATGTTCCTGGCCAGAAAGTATGCTGGTCGGTCGCATTCGTGATATTGGTATAGTCCGTAGAAGCAGAGTTTCTTGGGTTTGAAGTTACAACGACCGGAATCCCCAGCTCCAGACCTTCAGCCAATTGCTGCAATTGGTTATTATAATTGGCCACATCCCCTACGTTTGGCGATTGTCGGTATATAACGTGGCGTAATTTACTGTTAGTAATCATTCTGCTATTGGAATCGGTTACAAATTTCCCGTCCGCCGGATTCAATGCCGGAGTGTGGGTATTGATGTACATCATTCCTGCTTTTTGCTCGATGGTCATCCTGCTGATCAAATCGGCTACACGCTCCGAAACCGGCTTTCTCCAGTCTTCGTAAGCGTCTAATCGCCGATTATCATTTGCATCTCTGAATTTCTTGTCATCAAGCGAAAGAATCCGGTCTTGCTCAGCTACTTCAATTTCCGGCTGGCCTTCTGCTGCTTTCACTTTATAAGTAGTGATGGCTCCCAAACCGGTATACGGAGAAGCTTCCCCCTCATTACCCGTGTACCCCTGGTCATCTGCAAAACTTGCGGCTGGTCCAATTACTGGAGCCACTAATGATAGAGTAAGTGCAGTTGCCAGAATCTTCTTCCTCAATTTTAACGATTTTTTAATCTGTTTAGAAATTGAAGCCATTTTTTCTTCCTCCCTCTTTTAATTAAATTATTGTCAAGCTGCTAATATGGCAGGTACCTCCCTTTGAATGCGCTTCCAAATTTGCTAAAAAAACTCTCTATTTGCAAACTTTTGGTTGCGGGTTTTAGTCATTATGTATGCGTTACCATTTTTAGCAGCTAAACCACCATGTAGTAGATAAAAGGATTAATTCATTAGATTACTTAACAAATTAATTAGTAGTAGCTTATCATATTACCAACTACAGAAACAATATATAAATTAAAAGATTCATAATATTTGAGCAGTTAGTCCTACTGGAGTGCCCGTGTGAAGCCTCACCACTTTATTTATCATTGTTTTTTAATGATATATTGTTGAACAGCCCAATTATTACTATATAGTAATATTAGACGATCTCACCAATGGCCGGCTGATTTTAGATGAATAAGGAGCATGTAACGTGAAATTTAAAAGAGCATTAAAACGAACAGCACTGATCTTTCTCTTGTTGGTTCTATTTATGTTCGCCAACAATAGCAATCTTTTTACGAAAGAACGCAGCGGAGACCCTACCCTCCTCGCGCATGTTGCAATGTCACAAACGTATCCGATGGAAGGAATCCAGAATGATACTTGTACAGCAGAACGGATATTTGAGCCTGAGCATCCTTATATCGGCAATACGATTCCCTCAATGGAGGCTGCATTTGAGGCGGGCGCAGATGTTGTCGAGCTGGATATCCATCCTACGAAAGATGGGGAATTTGCCGTTTTTCATGATTGGAAACTGGAATGCCGCACGGATGGAAAGGGCGTCACAAGGGACCATACGATGGAGGAGTTAAAGAAATTGGATGTTGGCTACGGGTATACAGCCGATAATGGCAAAACCTATCCTTTTCGCGGCAAAGGAATTGGATTGATGCCAACACTAAATGAGGTGCTGATCCATTTCCCTGACAAGGAATTCTTAATCAACATCAAAAGCGATGATGCGAATGAGGGAGTGAAATTAGCGGAGTATCTTTCAGCCTTCCCTGATGAAAGAATCAGCCAATTATCAGCGTATGGAGGAAATCATCCAATCGACGCATTAAAGAAGTATTTACCGAACCTCCGGGTCATGTCGATGGATTCGATGAAAAGCTGTCTGATTCCTTATATCGCCGGGGGCTGGACAGGATATATACCTGGAGCCTGTGAAAATACACAGCTGCATATTCCCGAGAAGATTGCTCCGTGGTTATGGGGATATCCTGAAAAGTTTCTAAACAGGATGGATGATTCGAATACGAGAGTCGTTCTGGTTGCAGGGAATGGCGGATGGTCGGAAGGCTTCGACGACAAACAAGACGTCGAGCGCATTCCTGCCGGCTACAACGGAATGGTATGGACCAATCGGGTCGATATAATTGCTCCGATTATTAAGTAAAACAAAGGGACGGTTCTCCTGCCTCAAATGAGGCAGGAGAACCGTCCCCTAGCTCTAAATTCTCTTCATTCGAATTGGTGCATAAACCAAGACGGCAATCAGGACGATGCCAAGATAGCCAATCAGCGGGTAAAAATAGCTGACAAGTTCTGTAAACCCGACAAAGCTGGCCGCAAATGCCACAATCATCGTTCCAACGAAAAACTTTTTGAATTTTGGAGTGCCCAATGCGGTAAAACGAGCCACAAAGGAATAAAACATGCTGATCGCCGTGCTGAAGATCATCGCAAAAAGGATTATGGACATAATGGTCCCCAGGACAGGTGAAAGATTATTGACGATCATTAACATCGGCATGTCCATGCCTCCAACACTGTCAATTTTGGAAAAAATAGCAAGATGGCTTACCACGATAAGAATGCCCAGTCCGATTCCCCCGACCAATCCACCTAAAGCGGCCGTTTTCCGATTGCTTTCCGCCGCCCCCATTACGATCGCCATCGAAGCTCCAACTGCCGTGTTAAAGGACACATAATTGATGCCCGAAATAAACCAATTAGGCAAAGTCGTCGGCTGTTCCTTGGCGGTAGAATCCAAAGCGGCGAATGATCCGTCTATGTTCAAGAAACTATACACGGAAATAATTGCGACAAATAAAATCAGGAATGGCGTAATCCCGCTAATGATTCCTACCACCCGGTCCACCTTCAGCATTCCGGTCAAAAGAATCAGAAGGGTCATAAGGCTAGTCCCCAACAGAACCGGCAAACCAAACTGCTGATTCAGATTGGATCCTGCACCCGCAATCATGACCACACCTACACCAAATAGCGTAAAGATAAGAATATAATCAATGATGACACCCAGATACCTTCCGCTTACCTTATAGATGACATCCTTGTGTGAGCCCGTTTTCATGCTGCTTCCGAGCCAAACAAGCGTCATCCCGGCATAAGCAAATAAAACAGTTGCCACCAATGCCCCAAGGGTTCCCATCAGGCCAAAACTAGTAAAATACTGAAGAACCTCCTGACCTGAGGCAAACCCGGCCCCTACAATTACACCTATAAAAGCACTCCCAATTTTCAAAACTCTCTTCATACGCATCCCCCTCTAGTTGCCCGTTTGTTCAGTATAATGGAAAAGTTTACAGAAGCAAAGGGTGGCCTATGCTTCCAGCGTGGACACATCTCGATGATTCTTCCTGCACCGTTTTCTCCGGATTGGTTTCACACTTTTACAATTATTGTGGAGATCGGTCGTTCCAAGTGAAGATACAAAAGGGGAAATTGAAAAGTGGTATGTAGAAGTGGTAATACTATTTCATTGAATTTGGCATGATTATACCGTTCTTGAAGTATGTTGGTTGTTAGCCTGTTCCAGGTTCCTCCTCACCCTGGCTCAAAAGATGGCGTACTACTTGTTTAAGATTTTACTTGGAGTCAGGCCAATCAGGACACCAAGGTCCTAGCCAAAATACACACGTATACTTCCTTCTTTTTGTGCTGTTTTTAAACAGTTTTCAATAAAATCCCGAATTTGTTTTAGGTCCCAATCTACTTCTCCGCCGGATCCCCTTTTCCCATATTTTTGATGGTATTTATTTAAGGCCTTTTCCATATGTGGCAGGGAGAAGGTTGAGAAATCCCCACAGCCGCTGACTCCTGCATAATAATTTTCTGCCTCAAGTAAATTATACAGAATCAAAGCATTGTAATTTCCCATACTGAAACGAGCATAAGCAATTTCTGCTCCTGCTTTATTGTAACCCATAATATCGTGACCCATCATTTTACCCTCCTATAAATTAAATAAACCACCATGCATGTTCTTGGCCTAAAAATTAAGCGGACATAAATATTCTGTTTGGGCTGCCACTCTTGTTGTGGATTTTTTTGTGAAATGGGATGAAAGAAAAAGATACCAAATTGAAGAAATATAAAGTTGTGGGAAAGAGGTTGTCCAAAAGCCTGGTGTAGGAGCCAGGGGAAAATATGAGGAGTACTATCATTATTTCATGGATGATCACCTCTGGGAGATTGAATAAATGGACAAAGTTTGACAAAAAGTGCCTGACCCCCACTACGTTAATACGTCACCGTACTGGGGGTCAGGCACCATTTAGCGCTTTACTGTGATGGGGGTCAGGCACCGGTCAGGATTCTTCGCAGTGTGGGGATTTGTTTTTTTCTCCTTCTGCGAAGTCGCAGCCTTCTGCCACTGATTCCAGGCCGTTATCTGTTTGGGTTTCCTCGAATGACTCGTTGTATTGAAACTGTTGTTGAGGATTCCTGGATTTTTCTTTGTTCCCACTCATTGCTCTCTCCTCCTCAGCCTTTTTTATAAGTTTTCCCTTTGAGGAGGGAGGTTAATCATTGTGAGGGGATGATGCACAGGTTATTCCCTTTTCAGTCTTCCAAAAGGACAGATTCCTTAATTCAACACATAAGGATCCCCAAGGACATTACCACTGTTCTTGACATCCGTTTCAACGAGGTCTGGTTCCTGCTGTTTTGGATCTTTTGGTGTCAATGTTTTTAGGCAGATAATTTTATCTGCTTCATTGGTCCGATTCTCCTTAATCAATTTCCATGCAAGGGCCATACGTGCCTGCCAATCACCTTCCAATACTTTCGCAATGGCTACCGCTGCTTCCTGTTGATTTTCCCAATTTTCCGTATCAATTAATTCCTCATCGTATTCATTCTGTCTTTTTTTATAAGCTGTTACAGTAAGTGCACCCCGGCGGCAGAAAGCAGAGATGCTAAGACGATGCACGTTGTTGATTTTTTCATTGCTGCTTTATCCCTGCATTTTGATGTATTCCTTCCTTTTCTCATACCCTGTCATATTGAGTTTAAAAGCTTTTTATGCATCCCTTTTTTCTATTTTTCATCTTCCCCACCCAGGGTACAATAGAAGCGGCATGATTTTAAGTACTAAGGACACATATGAGGTAATAAAGAAATACCAAGCAGCAAGGGGGCTCAGGTTTTAGATTATTCGTTTGTTTCTCTTCTTTGCTTCATGATAAAGAGCAACAATAATATCGATGTTATTATCGATAATATTCAATCGTTCTCTTGAGATCTGTGACCATTCACTGGTTAGATGTCTTGCCGATAGGATATGTCTGATCCCAAATGTATACGTGTGAAACAACTCAGAAATCAGATAGCTGATGCCAGCACTAGGTTCCTTTTCCACAATGCTCTCGACATCCTCCTTTAACCAGTCTGGTGCAACTTTGATAGATTTCTTCAACAGATGTTCATATTCTTCATTAAACATTCCATCTTCTCCTTTTATATGTTTTAAAAGAAGCAAAGGCACATCTCCTTTGCTTCTTCTTCCCTGAAATTACACTAAACAATATGGTTATTATCTTCTATTCATTCACCCGAAACAACCTTCTTGCTTTCCTTCATTACCCAAATAGAAAATACAGGAGAACTGGTTGCTGATACGAAGACTACTGAGACCATGCACTCTCTTACTTCAGGATTCTTTCCATGGGTTATGATACAATGCTGGAAAGAGGATAATATTGGGAGGAGAACGGGTAAAATGGTAACTGTTTTTACGTATTTTGTTTCCTTTATTTTCATTGTGATTGCAGTGTTCATTACACTAACATTTAAAAATGAACTGGAGCGAATGTTTCGTGAAGATAGAAGTGTGTTCGCTTTTCATATTTGCAATGTGGTGATCATCTTAATGGTTGCCTTTGCCTCTCAGGCGGTAATGAGAATTTATATTCTCGGGCATGACTTTCCTTTCATTTTGAATGTAATTATTCTCATGGCCATTATCATGCCAACCTATATCGCAGGGCACTTCGCCTTCGAAAAATACAACTCCATTTACCGCAAATACGCAGCGGCCGAGAACGGGAAAGTCCTTGTTCTTAATGAAAAATACTTGAAAAAGAAAAAGTGGTTCAGGAGTGTCAGACATTATAATGCGGGGGCGAGGGAGGAGTAAAATTTTCAAAACTTTACCGGAACACCATTGTTGTATATATTAACAGGGCGTATGTAAAGCAAAAACATAGGGACGGTTATTGCGCTTCAAAAAGAAGCAAACCGTCCCTATGCTATTTCTTCCACTGTGTGCGAAGCTCTATTATTCTGTTAAGCATGGTTTTGTCTTCTAGTTCATTAAACACATAGGGGTCTGGATAGATGTTGACTTCAATGATCCATGGAAGAAAATCCTGGTCAACTCCGATATCAATACCAATGGCATTTAAATCATATAATGGAGCTAGATTTCCTCCTATTTTCTTCAGCATTCCTATATATGATTGCAATTTTTCATCATCCATATGCTGCGCTAATAAATGCTCAGCAGGATAAACCTCCCCATTACTGTGAAAGTTAGTGACAATCCTATGCGGATCGGCCACGCGTCCGAGAATGCCGGTGACCTCAAACTCATAATCGGGAGTCCGCTGCACCATGATCCTCAAATCAAAAATCCGTCCTTCATACTTTAATAAATGAATTCCTTTTTGAATAATATATTTTTTGTTTTTGGCTTTCCGTTTTTTCATCATATCTTTTATTTCAGTATCCAATGATGAAAATAAATCAGCAAACGTATTATAAGAATAGATTTTTGTTTCAATCTGAAACATATACTGATCGGAACCATCCTCTTTCTGTACATGCTCCACCCTTATTACACCCCTGCCAAAACTCCAATTATCCGGCTTAACATATACCATTTGGTGCCTGTCTAGCATATCCGACAGGTTCGTACTGTTAAACCACTGGGTTTCCGGAACATACTGTTGGAACTCACTGTGTTTCTCCAATACATCCTTTAATTTCCACTTGCTCCTTTTTCTTTTCTTCTTTTTAATCTCGATAGGCTCTTCTCCGCGGTAGCCTGTAAAGTTGGATTCTATTTTTTTATAGGTTTCCATATCTGTTTTTTTAAAACTTTTAAATCGAGGCTCAAGATTAACCTCAATCAACCAAGGTTTAATGTTTTCATCGTATCCAATATCAAAACCAAGTATTCTCAGTTGATTGCATGTTTCGGATAAACGATTGGCCATTTGAACGACCAGTTTTTCAAGCTTCTCTTTATGGACCAAAAGTTCTTCGGCGGAAAGGAAGCTGCCCATTACCTGCTCATACCTTATGGGGATTCCGCTGCTTGAGTAGTTCGTGACGATTTTCGCCGGATGCCCTACTCTTGCTAAAATCCCGGTTGCTTCCCATTTTTTCGTGTCATTGTTTAACTGAACAATGACTCTAATATCGAAGGATCTGTTTTCATATTTTAGCAACTCTATCCCCTGCTGTACCATATACCTGCCCTTTGCGCGCTTTTTTGTTTTTTGAATTTTTTTTGTCTTCCGCTTTAAGGATGAGTATAGTTTGTCAAATGTCTTAAATGTCTTGTTTTTTTTCACATAGTGGTAAGTATAAATTGGTTCATTTTCATCCCCACTCTTTTGGACCTTGATAACACCGCTCCCCCCTGTACCATGGGATGGTTTAACAAATACGGCCTGATGCTTTTCAAGCATAGTGTTTAGATTTTTTTTATTCAGCCACTTAGTTTCTGGTATATAGCCTTTTATTTCACCGCTCTTTCTCAAGACCTTTGTTTTTTGCCACTTACTTATTAACTCCTCGAACGAGATCATAATGGCACCTACTTTTTACAATATCCTTAAGTACTGCCTGATGCTAATAACCAGCCAATGCACTGGCATAACCCAAAGGGGCAGCTACAACACGCCGATACATTTGGTGATTCTTAATGGTCGTTAAAGGGCTGCTATGATTATGTGATCGGTTATTAAGTTCAATAAGCCATATGCGTAAATTAGAATCAAGCATTACGTCGAAAGCCACATCTCCATAGTGGATGTTCTTGTCTTCAAGCACCCTGCAGACTTTTTTACACATGTCAATTATTTCTTCCCTTTTTTCTTTAGCCGCTTTTTTGCTTAGCTTATAAATCTTTCTTAATGCCTGGGGTGTTGACAGGAAACAATCCGTTAAGATCCGGTTTGTGGCAATACTCCCATCAACTCCTACCCGGGCATAACTTCCCGTGCATTGCCAAGTCTTTTCTTCGTTTTTCTGGAGTATCACCCTGAACACAATATTTCTATTTAAATCGTTGTTAAGAATTGGCTGTTGTGCTATATGAGGCGATTCATTAAGGGAGTCCATGAAAGCGGTGAAATTATCATAATCTAGGTGTTTTGTATGATTTTTAGTATCTTTAACCGCATATTTATCTCCTGCCAGCGTCACTGTATAAATGCCGGCCGCCTTCATACCCCCAGCTGGTTTTATATAAACCGCTTTAAAATGATCGAGCATATCAAAAACTCTGTCTATTTCCACTAACTGGGCAGTTTCCGGAAAGTAATGAATGACCTCCGGTGAATCGGACAGTTTTTCATAAAGCTGCCATTTATTTAATAAAGGATAGTTAAAAGCTTTCCCCTCCATCGCTTCCGATAATTGATCAAGAGCTTGAGATTTTCCTCTTCGAAACAGCACCTCCGGGAAAGGAAAAATGCCCGATTCCCAAGTATCTTTTTTACCAAGTCCTCCAGGTTTGAAACAATAACCGCCAATCGTTTTGTTCTCAAAATCAATGGAATCTGCTGAACTTATGATAAACAGGCCGCCCACTTCTTTGTAAGGAGCAGTATATTTTTTCATTTTCCTTAACCTTTTTGGAGAAATCTTTTGTGCCTGGCTATTGAATATAAAAGCAATTACCGGACCGACAAAAAAGGTTCCCTGTTCAATCCTCCACTTAAAATCAACTTCGACTGGTATTGGGAACCCCTCGGCAAATTGTTTATGGATGCCTATGCTTCCGCTTCCAATGTCTGCGGAAAAGCTGATTTTCACTTCTTTTTTAAATTTTCCGAAAGCAAATTTCATAGGTTCGGTTAGTTCAATAAAATGGCTTTGCATACTTTCTGGAAGTATCAGATCGTTTTTTCCAATGCTCTCCATATAACAAAAGCGCATACTCATCCTCCTTTAACCCTTCATGTATAAACTATGGAAAAAGAGGTTTTCTGCCTGTGTTTTTTCATTACTTTTGGCTTCCTTATTGCAAACGCTGGGAAATAACTTTGGGGGTGAATTTCAGGGTAAACCCAACAACCTGTATTTACAATTAAAGCATCCAATAAACTGGATGCTTTCTCTACCATTTTGGTTCGCATATGATTTTTCTTTTCAATAGTTCCGTATCCAGGCACTGGATTCCGCAAAAGCAGCTTATGTCGATTTCAATACATATCGGCGTTTTCTCCAGCTTTACTACATCACAAAGCAGCTTCGCAGGTTCTTTGTGAATATTGTACGGACGAAGTATTGTCAGTTTTGCGCAGGAAGATCCTTTTTCTATGGAATCAATCCGGAAAAAACTAGTAGTAAAACATTCTTGCGATTTCTTTTTTTCGTTATATACGATACCTTCCCATTCAAAAATTCCATTTTTGGTTAGGAGGATAAAGGGTATTGTATCTGACCCAACAAGTTTCCCAAGTAACTTTCCAAGAAAGGGTGTTGAAGTTTCGGCCAGAAAATCCTGAAGTTTCTTTAATTCAAATAGTGCGTCACCAATACAGTTACCCATATTAGGTCGGTTATGACTGCTTTCCATGGTACACCTCCCTCAAACTGTCTCTGTACCTCTATATTATGACAAGAATTTAGGGAGGTGAGTTTTTGGACGTAAAATGGACTAATGCTGAGTCGCCAGGTATTTCGCGTATTTAACGGTCCTTTTTGCCACCTCAAATTCCCTGTGCTGGGAACCCGGCCTCCAATTGACCTCAAAAACCCAGAGTTTATGATGCGAATCAATTGCGACGTCAATGCCAAGTTCATCGAACCTGCGATTAAAGACTGCTTCCAGATGGCAGGAAAAAGCATGCGCGAACTGTTCGAGCAGCCTTTTGATATTGAAATATTCGTCGCCAAATTGTTCCTTTAGGAATGGTTCTAATTCTCCACGATACCCTCCGCCGCTGATATTACTGATCAGCTTCCCACTCCCGCTGATTCTCGGGTAAATGAGATTAATTTCCCATTCACCAAACCCATTTTTCTGAACATGAAGGCGAAAGTCATATGATTGGCCACTATCAGTTTTACATTCAATAAATGGCTGGAACAAATATTTTTGTTCCTTTTTTAGCTTTCCAATTAATAAATGGAACCGGGTTGAATCAAGTACCTTTTCTTCAGTACCGTCAATTATTTTAAATTCATCCTCATTTATTGCCTTCACAAAAAGAATTTTTTTGCCCTTGTTTCCTGAAAATGGCTTGATGACAATTCTTTGTCCCTGGCCCAAAAGTTCAAATAACCGTCTCGTTTTCTTTAAAGGGAATGTAGGAATGAGAAAACCAGAGAAATCGCCCTTTTTCTTAACAGCCCGGTATACTCTCATTTTGTTGGGAACAGGTTGACTGGTGAATGGCACCATTTCTTTTAATTTCCTGTAAATTTTCTTTTGCCAACCTGTCCTCGGCTTGCTGATATTGATTACCGCTTGAGGGAAGTCCATTATTCGCTGCTCCCATTTACCTTTGCTGTAAATCCAGCCTTCTATTTTCCGGGCTTCAAGATTAACTCCCCGATAAGAAAAGTAAACAAAAGGAATTCCCTCCATCTTTGCAGCAGCTGCGCATGCATAGGCCTTTTTTTCATGGTAAGGCTTTTTCCTGTAGTGAAGCATACCGATTAGTGTCACATAAATCCCTCCCTTTACAGGGGTTCCATGAAAAATTTAATTTCCTTTGCTGCCATTTCAGCAGTCTCCTTTGCTTCAGAGTAACTCTCTCCAGAAGCAATCACATAAGCATATCGGTCGCCTAATGAATAGGGAGGTGTTAAAATAGCCCCTTTTCGCGGTTTTACATAAACCTCTTTCACACCCTCAAGGGATAAGGCGCGATTCTTCCCTGTAACCCTCAAGAGCATCCCCCGAGCTGCGACTGTAATAAATTGGGCAAATACATGTCTAAGTTTTCCATGTGTCAGGTCAGGTTCCTCTCCAAGGTGGATTTTGATAATCTCCTGCACAAGATTGATACCTGAGCCTTCAAACAGGATTTGATTCATGGCACCGCCCGAAACCCTTGGATTGATTTCAACAAGCTTCCACTCCCCGTTCACCCACCTCATTTCCAAATGGCAGGAACCCAAGGTCATATCCAAGGTTGCAAGCACTTTCTCTATAACAGTTTTAAGCTTCTCGTGCTGCGTTTTACTAAGAGAAGCCGGATAGTGATAGCCTGTTACAATAAACCGATCCTTTTTGGAGATAAACTGTTCGATAACACCAACTATATGAACCTTTCCCTCCCATACAAGAACTTCGATTAAATATTGAGGCCCAATTAAATATTCTTCTATTAAAATAGCCTGACCAGGAAACTGTTTCCTTAATAATTGGATCCCTTGTTCAAGCTCTCTCTTTGATTCAGCTAAAATGACATCCTTTGAGCCATTAGACTGGGGAGATTTAACAATGAGGGGAAGAGAATGTTCTAATCGTTCCGCAACTTTTTCAGCTGGTTCCTCTAGTGGTATGACGATAAAAAATGGATTCAAGTCCAGGCCTTGCAGTGCTTTCCTAAACCTGGTTTTCTCCTCCATTTTATAAATTGCCGAGGGCGGCGGGTGACTAAGGCCCATTTCGGATGACAGGAGTGTCGCAGTATACACAAAGGGATCCACCAAACTTAGGCAGCCTCTGATATTTTTACCCTGTTTCTTCAGTAAATCAAGTTCGCCTTTAAGACTTTCCATGTTCTGTAAATCTTCAAGATGGATCATCTGGTGTACATCTGGAAATTCTTTTCTTTGTTCGATAAATTTTGGCCTATCTGTAAAAAGGACTGTAAATAAACCCATCTGTTCTGCTGCTTTAATGGCTTCCCTGCTTGTTCCGGATTTGTTGCTTCCGATAAAGATAATGGTATCCATGTTTTCATCCTCCAATATTCTTAAAAGGAGTTCCTAATTACCTTATTCAATTTCCTTTTTATGGTGTATGTACCACGGAACCGTATGTAAGAAGGCTTTTGGTGAGATATAATAATTAGAGGCTAATTGTTTTAAAGCTTTATGGCACAAAGTAAAAGGGAACCGATATGTACGGTCCCCTTTAAGATTTCCAGCATTAAAAAGCCAGGACATATGAATCTATATTTAAAACAGTTCCGGAAAACGTTTCCTTATTTTTTGGATTCTTCTCCTGTTTTTTATCTGATTTTTCTTAACGTATGCTTGTTGACGATTCCCTTTGCCTCTATATTTCCTTGTATTTTCCCCATGATTAACCATGTACACAGCCATTCGGCCTGTCAAGGGTTCCAGCTTTCTGCCGTATTCTTCGGCGACAGTTTTAAAGTTCTTATGGCGTACAAATTTCGAAAAATAATTATTCCTGTCTTTATAATGTAAAGGGAATTCATCTTTTTTGAAGTACATGATTGCGCACGAACCACTTTTCCGCCAAAACGAATTACACCGGGCGATCAATTTATTTCTTACATCATACATATAACCTTTTGTGATTAGATATCCCCTTTTATTATCATCCTTCAAAACAGTTTCAACCAATGATGGGTCCAAAATATCATCTGCGTCTAAATGCATATAATAAAGGGATTCATACCCTGATTGCCTCAATGCCGTTCCAATCATTTGTTTTTTTCTCCCTTTATCCCGGCCAATTTCCTTTATATTTTTTGGAACTGGAAAAGGAGCCAAGAGCACTCGTACATCAAGGCCAAAATAATTGACTGGCGGATATTCATGAGCTGCAAGATAAATAACAAAATTTTTATTTTTTTGCCGGGAAAGAGAATATAACGTGGTTTCTAGATTCTCACAAACTTTTTTCCAGTCCTTGGACACTGTTTTAGCCCTAAGAGGAATTCCAAAAACAAAGCTCGGATGTTTGTTAACAAATTTATAATTTCTCTTTACCTCTGCCTTCCCAATATTCCAGTAAGGGCGCACTCCGTCATGCGGAAAAAAGCGGGTTTTCACAGAATACTTTGAACGATGGAAAAAGGGTTTTTTTAGTTTTAATCTGGATTCCTGAGGCGCATAAAACCAAATGGGAAGATATCGTTCTTCATCGAATTCATCAATCAGTTTATCTGGCCACTTTTTACCAGCATGCGACAGGAGCCACTGGACAGCCTTTATTAAGTTCGACCCTTTGCGGGATTGGTAAGCCCATAAGTCCGTTCCGTATCTTTCAGCAATTTCGGTCATATAGATCCAGCCTTGCAGGTTAAAACAACAGTAGTGGGCGGGCTGGGTCCGAACCAGCTCTTTCGGCTGTGCACCATCTGGCGCAAATTGTGTTTCTATCCTTGATTGTGCTCTTACAATTGCTTCAAACAAAACCGGGTAATCCTCAAGGAAGTCCGAAATAGCGGCAACCTGCAAATCATAATAGGTTCCATGGTTATTGTCCGATAGGCGTTCCCCCTTCCCTTGAGGCGAATTGATGAGCCAATCTAGATAACTTGACAGCCAGCCTTTAAAAAGAACAAGGTGTTCTTCAGGAATCGTATTCGCCTTGCAAAAAAGGCGGACAGCATCCAGATAAAAGTAGATATCCTTCATTTCAATAATCCCTTTGCTGGTCCCCTGATTGTTATTTCTGCCTTTTCTAACTTGAGCATATTTTAAATGCGGATTCATTTTGGTAGCAGGATTAACAAAGAATCGATAAAGAATTCGTGAACCATGTTCTGCATATTTCTTTTTACCAGTAAAAAACCAGGCTAGGGCAAGTGTAATAGAATCATCAAACACCCTTTGCAGGCGAGTTCGGTCATATTTATCACTTTCAGGCTCATACAGCTTTGTTCCTGGAACTCTCCTCCCGTCCCGCCTAACATAAGGCAGACCATCATTTTTCTTTTTATTTGGCCACCAGTATGGTGCAGGGTGCCAATAATCGTTAATGATCCCGCTAGGCGGAAGCGACTTTTTATCAGTGACTGAATACGGCTCCCTTGTTAACGCCTCTTCAGCATCATCTAAAAGTCTGGTAATCAAAGGCATTTCGGCACCATCAAGAAACATACTCTTCTCCTCCTCGAGTATGTCCATCTGATAAAATAGTAACTCTCGCCCGCTTTTTCGTTTTGCTATCTTTTCTCTGTCTATCGCGCGGATGGTGTTAATGATGGCCTCTGTTCGAGCAAGACCTCTTTGCTTAAAACTCTGTTTTGTATCCTTCTCCAGCACCTTTTTTCCTGAAAACATTCTGGCTACCCATCCTGCAAATCCAAATTGCCCTTCTTCGGCTGATTTTGAACTTCGAACTTGGTCCCATGGTTCGTCTTTCCACTTGTCCCATTTACCTGGAATACCCAGCCTCCAGATTAATTCAACTTTGTCCCGCCGGCCATATGGAAACCTCTCGTTGAATTCCTCTTTCGAATCCCTTCTAAAGATTAATTGCGGTTCTTCAACCGGGGTTGGGGTGAAATTTTCTGAGACTAACTGAGAGTTATCTAAAACTCTAGCCATTGGGACTGCAAAGTATTTCAGGTATGGTGACTTTCCTATATCTTTACGAATTTCATCCCATGCGGAAGAAGTGATAAAACAATTGCCATCCCAAGGAAGTACCCATTTTGCACGCATTTTACCATCGCGCAGTGCGATATTCCGGGCACCATTCACGTTCATTACATAATTGTTTTTCAGCCTATAGGCTGCTGCAATTGCATTGTTCTTTTGTTCAGCATTCAGATTTTCAAATTCTTTTGTTGCAAGGAATCCAGGTTTTTTAAAGCAATTAGTATCCCAGCCAATTCTTTGATATTCACCTTCATAAAATGGCAGATGGATGTATTTTTGATTATGCTCCTGCAGGAGTTTTATGATTGCCTCTTCTTCCTCTCGATCAATAATCCGGTTAACAACCCATCGTTTCTCACAATCTTCGAGTTTAGGTTCATTCTCAAGCACAAATTTTAAATTTTCACGGGTTTGCCCTTTTCTGTGTCTTGGATATAAATCATTTCCAATTATTCTGTAAAGAACAAAGGTATCTTCAACTTTGTCCAAACCTTTATCCTTATATTCCTCTTTTAATCTCGCACTCTCTTTGTGATTGTGTTGTATTATAGCTGGATTTCCCTTCTTGCTTGATAGGGACTTTGGACTTCGGGCCGAACCCCTCTTACTATTGTTTTTTTTCACTGTATCACCATCCTATCCTGATATTACAGATTCAAAGAGGAAAATGTTTATCACGTAATATAAGGGTCAACACAGGGATATCACTCTTAAAAACTCAAATGGTTTAATTCGATTGGATATTCCTTAAAAATTGCCGGTAGCTCTTTTTCATTCTTTTTAGTCTTGTCTCCCATCGAAGACCACAGTGATGCATGATATTGGGTTTTTGGGCAACATCTTTACGATTAGGTCTGCTATTCCACTTAAGATGTAAGGGTCCAACTTTCGAGGTGTATTTTGTTGGGCCTTCATAGGATTGTATTTTTACATTTCTGTTCTTATAGCCCAGAAGGTTTAAAAATGCTTGTTGATCCCACCAGCCCTTGCGACGCTTCTTTTTAAACTTCCAAATATGCTCTAAAATCTCCAGCGCTGCAGGATCCCGTTTAACGACGATAACACCGCTATTAGGAAACAGAGGATCTCTTCCGAAATAACTAGTCATATAAACAACATGATTGGATGATAATTCTTTCCGTATGTCCTCCGTTGGATCCACGATTATGGTATCGGCATCCATCCACATTACAATTTCATAGTATTTTAATAGATTGTATAAAAGGATTACTTTATGTTTTTTAGCCTCTTGCTCCGGAAGAAGGAGTTCTTTAAAAAACAAAGTATCAATGTTATGAAGTTGGCCGTAATATTCAACCGTTGGTTTCATTATTTCCATTGAAGCCACATGGTCTGTACCTGTTGCTAAACAACAAATAACCATATTACTTTTAGGCTTTAACCTAAAATCGTACGATGGGATCATTTTATCTCTCCTTTATGAGTTCCCTTACTTCACAGCAGCTCTCATAAAATATTTTTCAATCCGCTGTATATTCAGTGTATTCACTCGCTGGATATCTTGCTTAGGTGTTTATCCACTGTTTATATGGACACCAGTCTGTTTTACCTGGGTTAGCCTTGCTTTCACGAACGAAGTCCATTTTCCGGAAACCAACTCACTTTGACCGACTTGAAATCATATAATATGAGGAGAACTTTATGGGAGGTCTGAAGTATTGGTATCGCTAATTGCCTGTACAATACGGGAGAAAATGATGAATAATATATTTGAAAACTTTGATAGACAACTATGGGCTGACAAAGAATTAATCATCATATTAAATAATGATAATATGGATATTAATAAATGGAAGGAACGGGCACAAGAATATTCCAATGTTTCGGTATACCAGCTTCCGGAAGAAAAAACGCTGGGCGAATGCTTAAATTTTGGCATTGAGAAAGCTAACTATGATCTTGTTGCAAAGATAGATGATGATGATTACTACTCACCCTACTATTTACCAGAGGCGATGGAGATTTTTGAAAAAACCGACGCACAATTAGTAGGAAAAGGAAAATCCTTCATGTACTTTGAGGAGAAGAAACTTCTAACAATCCGCCAAATAGGAAGTGAAAATAAACCGGGGAAGAGTTCGCTAAAAGGAGGCACACTTATCTTTAAAAAGGAACTTTATCCGGAGTTGAAATTTCCCTCAAGGAAGGGTTCAGGTACAGACAGCAAATTTGTAAAAAGATGCAAAGAGAAGAATGTTAGAATCCATACAACCAGCAGGTACAATTACGTCTATCTAAGACGCTCAGATAGCAATTCCCATACATTCGCAAGATCAAATAAAGCACTTATAAAAAAGAGTAAAGTAATTGGAAAAGTGAAAAACTACATTCCAAAGATTACGAGGCCAATCGGCATTGGATTTAGTAAAGAAAATAAGGAATAGTAGGTCAGTCATTTGTCTCCATAAAAGAAAAGGGCTGTTCAAATCTTTGAACAGCCCTTTTTCTATTACATTCGGCTTGGATGGCACTTATAAATGCATTTTATGCCAGAACCCTTGTTACCTCCTGCTTTTCCATGCATATTTGAAATCAGAAATGACTCCGCGTATAAATGGCATTGGATCATTGAAACGAAATGATGCAAATGATTTTACGCCGGCAAAAGATTTTATCCATTTACCAAAGTTCATACTGCCCTTTTTACGTTTCTCCAAAAAACCTAACAAATATCGCGGAGAATGGACCCATTTTATCCCTTCCGTTTGATTTAATTTTTTTGAAGGATTTTGGCCGGTTGCCATTAGGTAATATAAATAGGAAAAATCTATACCTGATGCGTATGCCAAACTGTTGGATACAGTTGTCCGGGCATTTATTTCGATAAATTTCAGGATTCCGTCCCGTGGATCTATTTTATATTCGGCATGAGCCAAACCAACAAAATTTAGTGTTTTAAAGAATGACACCCCCAAATTGATGAGCTCTTCATTCCTTTTGCTCAAAACAAGGACGCCTGATCCAAATATGGGTGGATATTGTTGAAGTTTTTGGCTGGAGAACACACCGAGTAAATCCATGTGTTCATTAAAAAGAGTGGCTATTTCGTAAACACAATGATCGTCACCGGGGATGAATTCCTGTATCATTAATTCACCGAATTGTGCATAAAACGGGTACAAGGTTCTTAATTGAGAGGCGCTTTCAATAATGATGGCCTTTTTGTTCATCCGCTTACGGTAATCAGCTGAGAATACAGGTTTTAATATACACGGAAAAACAAAATCAGCGATAATATCTTCCAGTTGGTCTGGATGTTCAATAAAAAAGGTTTTCGGGGTAGGTATGTTATGCTTAAGAGCCAGGTTATACGTTTGCCGTTTATCTAATACAGATTGAATTAGGGAATGATCTGGCATATTGAATAAAAAGTGTTCAGTTAACTGTTCTCTGAACTTGGAGATAAAAAAAACATAATCATCGGATCCTGCGAACAGGACAGCTTTTCGTTTCAAATTTCCCCCCGTTTTAATAAGGTGGTCTAACAGTTTATCTTCTTCGAATATTGGATGTGGACAAGGTCCACATTGGGCGTGGAGAGTTTTTCCTTTTTTATATTTTGAAAAAACATCATATGCATAAACTTTAATGCCTTTTTGTTTTAAACTGCGGATTATCCCTAGACCATTGATACTTAAATCCAAAACAACTGCAGGGAGGTCATGCATTGGTTGATTATTCTTTGAGATTTTCAAAGATATTCACTCCTAAACTCAAAGTATAGGAATTGATAAAATCGATTTTACCTATTATTTCTATTACTCTCGTTACTTTTTGGATGGCGGATTTTTATCTATTATTCAACAAATCAAATAGTTTAATTAAATGCGGATATTGTTCGTGGGAATCAATTTCATTTCTTTGATGGATAATTCGGTCTTTTCTTTTCCGGTCTTCCTGGATACCGGCACTCTGCATTAAATTTATGACCGGCTTGCCCTGGGAATCCAAAATCGCTGCTTCTTGCAGTAACTCTACAATACATTGGTTGAATTCTTCATACTTTCCAGGGAACTTCCTTTTTAGGGAATAATGTTCATTCATGATGGAATCCATAAACTTATAGTCTTCTTTTTGAATAGATTTTAAGGACCTGATGCAAACATCCAGAACTGGATGCTTTTTTTGAAAAAGTACCCGGTTCTTTTTTCCTTGCTTTAAGTAGCCCGACACTATGGGGTGCTCCTGGTGATAGCGAATCAGTTCCGGTTCTACAATAAACGTAACACCAGCTTTTTTTAATCGGAAAGCCAAATCATGGTCTTCTGTTCCCCATCCCTTATAATCCTCATCATATCCACCAATCATGTCAATTGTGTCTTTTTTTACAGATAGGTTGCCAACACAGGCCAGCCAATTTAAATGACTAGAATCAAAATGTTCACCTAATTGCTCCAGAACATTATTTGTATGCTTCTTTGCGATGGACAGCCTTTCTAATTGCGAAAAGTTTCCGATGTCTTCCTTTTCTAAAAGAACAATTGGCGAATTTAATTGTTTTACATATCGACCAATTTTTTTTGAATGCATCTCTTTCCCGAGTCGCTTCGAAAACCAGCTTCTGGTGGGTTTCCGTTTAAGTAGCCTGGAAAGATCTTTTGTTTGTTTAGAATTAAAACCTGGAAAGAGACAAGAATACAGTTTATGTCGTTTCCTCCCTCCAATTACTACTGCATTATCTATTGATTGATGATGTTTTAAATGATTTTCTACATATTTTGCATCAACAATCATTTCCGCATCCAAAAACATAACAACTTTACCCCGTGCTATCCGAAGTCCTTTATTCCTGGTGGCTGGCAGGCCTAAATTAGATTTATTGCGAATGTACTTAAAATTATAATCTGGAGAGAACTCTTTAAGGAGGGGGGTTTCATCGGTAGAAGAATCATCTATTAATATGACTTCCATCTTGGCCAGATCATACGTTTGATTTTCCAATGAGAATAGACAAAACAAATTTAAAGGGTAACGGTTAAAGGATGGAATGATTATGCTAACATCCATATTATGACCCCTTTCACCAGTTTTCTTAAAACCGTTTTAAAAATTTTTAATGAGCAACAAGCAAGTCAAATAATTCGATTAAATGACTATAATTCTTTAAGGATTCAAGTTCACTTCTTTGTAGCATGATTCGTTCCATCCTTATATTGTCTGCTTCAATACCTGTCTTCACCAGAAGATTCTTTGTGGATTTTTTTCGTGCTTTTAATTTTATGATTTCCTGGAGCATAGAAATAATAGAATCTTGAAAGTCAGTATATTTTCCAGGAAACTCACCCAAAAGTAATGTATTTTCGTTTAATATTTTTTCCACAAAAACATAATCAAATTTTTTAATAAATTTAAGAGATCTTATACAAACATCCAGAGTTGGATGTTTTTGTTGAAAATACACGATGTTTTTCCACCATTTCTTTTTCTTGTTTCGAGATACAGGATGTTCTTGGTGGTACCGTTTCAATTTGGGGTCAACTTTAAATTTTGCTCCAGCTTTATACAGCCGGTAAGCAAACTCCCTGTCTTCCTCCCCCCATTGGGTAAAGTTTTGGTCATATCCTCCTGTTTTTATGATTAGATCTCTTCTTAAAGAAATATTGCCCAAACAAGCCATCCACGCTATTGGACTGGTTTCCAAACGATCTCCCAGCCCCTTCAGTATATTTTTCGTTAGTTTTTTTTGTACAGTATACGGAGCTAAACTTCGGAAGTTTGCAATATCCTTTTTTCCTAGAAGAGGAATTGGATCGTTTATTTTACGGGTAAACGGCTGAAGTTTTTCGCCTTTCATCACCTGTTTTAATCGTGCTCTTACCTTTTTGCTTTTTTTGGCGAGAACCTTTAGGTCTTTTATTTGCGAAGAATTAAGCTCAGGGAAAAGGTGAGAATACAGTTTTACACCAACGCCACCGCCAATCACAACGGTATTTTCCTCTTTGAGATGGTGTCGATAGTTATTTTTTACATATTCCGGATCAATGATCATTTCAGAATCCAAAATAATAATAATCTCCCCTTTAGCCTCCTTGATTCCTTTATTTCGAGAAGCTGCCAGGCCGAGATTTTCACTGTTACGAATATATTTAAATTTATAATGGGGCTGATAATCTTTAAGATGCGGGGTATGATCTGTAGAACCATCATCAATTAAAATTACTTCCATTTTTGATAAATCAAAGGTCTGTTTCTCCAACGCATATAAACTTAGGAGTAATTGAGAATATCGGTTAAAGGATGGCATGATTATACTTACATCCATATGTTCACCTCCCCCTAAAATACTATTTGCTATCCTTTTTGTTTATCGGTTTAGCCGGTATCCCGGCCACCGTATCAAAAGCATTTACATCTCTAATAACTACCGATCCCATTCCGGCAAGCGAACCTTCTCCAATCGTAATTCCTTGTTTTAAGATAACTCCAGGAGCAATCCAGCTGTTTTGCATAACGGTTGTATTTCCCCCCAAATGCGTTTGGTGGGTAATCATGCCATGTTCATGAATGACCACATCATGAGATATGTGATTTAAGTTGCCAATCTTAACATTCTTCTTTATGACTGTATCCGATAACTTGCCTCTAGCTATTACTGTATTACTTCCTACTTCAACATAATCACCTAATTGAACTCCTCCAAGATGAGGGAATTTCACATATTCTCCTTGCAAGTTCTTTTGATAACCAAAGCCATCTGCCCCTATCACAGTTCCGCTGTGGATGATGCAATTGGAACCGATAGATACATCATTGCCGATAACCACGTTGTGAAAAATCTTTGTTTCTTCACCGATACACACGTTATCCCCTATGATGACGCCATGACCAATATATACATTTCTGCCTATTTGAACATTATTCTGGCTAATGACTGCTGTATCGGATATACCTGTTAATGCTGGCTTGGGATAAAACTCATTCACCACAATAGCAAATGTATCCCTCGGGTTTTCAACGGGGATAAAAACGATTCCTGCATCTTTTGGTACAACAGCATTTAAGGAGCATAGTACAGCTGCACTTTTTATACTCGACCACTCAAAAGTCTGGGCTTCCATCCTTGATAACGTGTTTGCTTTTGAATCATAGATTGAAGAAAAACCTGTAATGACAAAGTCTTTGTTCATTTCTCCTATGGTCGGTTGGGTAAGCAATTTGTTAACTCTTAAGAATTCTAATAGAGTATCTAGTTTAAGATTCATCTCCATCTAAGAATCATCCCCAATTCCGAGAATCCTCCTGGCTTCTTTTGGTGTGGCAATTTCCCTGTTCAGGTCAGCCGCATACTGTGCCAACCTTTCTACTAGCTGTACATTATTCTTTGCCAGCTCACCGTATTTGAAATAAACGTTATCTTCCAGCCCGGTTCTAATATGCCCCCCTTGAATAATGCCTAATAAATTCATGGGTAACTGCCCCTTGCCCACAGCTGCAATTGACCAGGTGCTATTGGATGGAATGCTCTCTTTTAAATGAAGAAAGTTCTTGGCATTGGCAGGAATACCTCCTGGAACCCCCAGAACAAACTGGAAGTGTAAAGGCTCTTGCAATAGTCCTGATTTAGCCAGCTTTAAAGCTTGGTCAATCATTCCAAAATCAAAAATCTCTATTTCGGGTTTTATTTTGTATTCATTTATCTTTTCAGCAAGCCTGCGAACAAATGCAGGAGAATTGATCATGACACTATCTTTGCGGTTCATGGAACCCGGAGTGAACGTCGCCATTTCAGGCCTGGAGACAAGGTGATTCCATCTGTCTGCTTCAACACCTTTTTGCCCCCAACCTGTAGTAGTTAAATTGATTATCACATCGCACCGTTCCCTAACTTTCTCCACTATCTCTTGATACAGATCGACACGCTGGCTAGGGGTACCATCATTTTCACGGGCATGAATATGGGCAATCGATGCCCCTGCTTTCCAGCATTCATAAACCTCATTTGCAATTTCATCAGGTGTTATCGGAAGGTTAGGGTTATCTCTTCTTGATGTAACGCCGCCAGTAACGGCAGCAGTGATTATCATTTTCTCCAAGTTTTTCGCCTCTCTTTTGATATCAGGACAATATTATTTTGCCTTACTTCCAAATCCTTCTTATCACTTCAAACGCTTCGGCATGTTCCAACCCCACTGTCATCCCTCTTACAGAGGCTAAAGACTTAACACCTTCATAAGAGCGCGGATGAGGATATGGGCGCATTTCCACATCATACTCCTTCAGAGCAAGAAGTTTATCCTGCAAGGTATCCGAAATATTAACGAAATAATTAGGCTTAAATGTTCGATCATTCGTTTGCTCCGTCCATTCACTCGAAGAGACGGTCTCGAAACAAAGAAGTTCAACCATTGTTTTTCCAGGAAGCGGCCTTGCAGCCGTTAATACTGCCTGGTAAGTGATCTGATGATCTTTATTTAAATCTCCATAATGGTGAGTGAGAATCATCTCAGGATTATAGATGTCAAGTAACGTTTCAATTTCTTTCGTAATTTGGTGGAGGGGGATTGTATGCATCTCCAAATTAGGAAGTTTAAGAAAATGAAATTCCTTAACTCCAAGAATCTTGTTAGCCCGTTCCATACACTTTTCAATGCGGTGCTCTTCTTCTTTGCGGCCCTTTGCAGTAATGACGGTTACTACTTCGTATCCATTGTTCACCAATTTTTTGATGGTACCACCGCACCCCAATATTTCATCATCCGGGTGGGAAACGATGACAAGAACTTTTTTCGTCAGCATAATCACCTCTAACTGATTGTGATATGTGTATTTATATGTTTGAAGTTCAATATTTGAAATGGACAGTTGCGGAGTTTAGAAGTTTTAGAGATACATAAGAAATAGATGAGGAAAGCGTCAAGGCAAACCAATACGCTTGATAAACACCTATTTAGCGCCCTTTATGATGTGGAATTATCCCCTTTTCGGACAAAAGTGAATATATTGGAAACAGTTAGGAAGGAGGGGATTAACATGGTAAAAAAAGCAATTATCCCTGCGGCTGGATATGGTACGCGAAATTTACCGATTACAAAAGTATTACCTAAGGAAATGATGCCAATCTGTGGGCGCCCCGCCATCGACTATATTATTGATGAGGCCATTAAATCGGGGATAGAAGAGGTCCTAATCGTTGTTTCACGTTCCAAGAATATGATTCTCGATTATTACGACCATTGTCCAGAATTAGAGAATCATTTAGAAGCATGTGGGAAACATCATTTATTAAAGAAACTTGAACTTCCTAAAGTTCATATCCAATATGTAAGGCAACCATATGCAAGAGGTTTGGGAGATGCCATCCTTCTAGGCAAACAGTTTGTTGGAAACGAACCTTTTGCCGTGATGCTGCCGGATGAAATCATTCTTACCGAGCCAAAACCGGCTTTACGGCAGTTAATTGATTTATACAATCTCCAAAAAGGCAATATTCTTGGATTAAAGAAAGTAGACAGGAAATTCCTCCACAAATACGGAGTCGTTGAACCAGAAAGTCGAAAAGACGGTTTTATTAAGATTTCCGATGTTATTGAAAAACCAGATAGTTCGCCTCCGTCCGATTTAGCTGTGATAGGGAGGTATGTGTTGGAACCGGCTATTTTTCAATTACTTGAGCAGATTCCTACAGGAAAAGGCGGAGAAATACAGTTAACAGATGCAATTAGACGAATGTTGAGTGATGCCCCCTGCTACGGAGTGAACATACTTGGCACCAGATTCGATATTGCGACACTTCCAGACTATGTAAAGCTTATTAATCAAATTTGCGGTCCATCTGCTGCTGCCGATGAGTAACAACTTAGAATTTATGGAGGAAAATAATGAAGATCTTGATTATTGGTACAGGGTACGTCGGGACAACCACTGGGCTTGTTTTTTGCGAAATGGGCCACAAAGTAACCGGACTGGACCTTGATGAACGAAAAGTGAATTCGCTGCAATCAGGAAAACTCCATTTCTACGAACCAGGTTTAAATGATTTGCTTTTAAAGCATCTAAATCTAGAAAATATTACTTTTACGACGGATACACAGAAAGCCATTAAAGAAAACGATGTTATTTTTTTATGCGTTGGAACCCCGCAAAGCCCAAACGGAAGCGCTGATTTACAGTATGTCAAAAATGCAGCAAGCTCGATTGGATCTTTTATGAATCAATACAAAGTAGTGGTCAACAAAAGTACGGTTCCCGTCGGAACAGCAGAGCTCGTTTCAAACATCATTAAAGAAAATCAACCCTCTGAAGTCCCCTTTGATGTTGTTTCCAACCCTGAATTTTTAAGAGAAGGATCCGCCTTGAAAGATGCGCTGCACCCTGACCGAGTTGTCATTGGATCAACAAGCAAAAAGGCAACATTAATAATGAAGGAACTGTACAAAGAAGTAACTTGCCCAATTATCGAAACGAACCCAAAATCAGCTGAGTTGATTAAATACGCAGCCAATTCCTTTTTGGCATTAAAAATCTCCTTTATGAATGAATTGGCGAGACTTTGTGATGAACTTGAAATAAACATTAACGATGTTTCAAAAGGGATTGGCCTTGATCATAGGATTGGCCCTCATTTCCTTCAAGCAGGTATTGGCTATGGGGGGTCATGTTTTCCAAAGGATGTTCAGGCCTTGCTTCACACATCACGCAAAAATGGAATCAATCTTTCCATCCTTGAACGTGCAAGTGAGGTGAACAGGACCCAGGCGACTTATTTTATGGAGAAATTAACCAATACGGTTGGAGATCTTAATGGAAAAACCATTGCTGTGTTAGGATTGGCTTTTAAAGCCAACACAGATGATACAAGGGAATCTCCAAGTTTGACAGTCGTTGATTATTTGGCCAAACATAATTGTAATGTTAAGGTTCATGATCCAGTGGTAAGGTTACAAAGTAGTGCCTATATCCAGTATTCAACTATCGAAGAAACAGTCGCTGATGCAGATGCTATTATCATTTGTACAGACTGGGATGAATATCGAAATATACAGTGGCACAAGTTGAAGGATTTAATGAAGCAACCTTTACTTTTTGATGGAAGGAATTTAATTAATCGAGATGATATAATAGGTTTAGGATATCATTATATTAGCATAGCTAACTTCTAATTTAATCACATTTGAACATGAATTTTTAAAAGGTGGGATGACCTTAAAAACTAGAGTTTTTTATGAAGCAGCTAATAGGCTGGTATGGATGCGGTATTGAACCGGACTCATGCCAGCCTATTTTTCTTAATACGCATGTACTTTAGTAATTACATACTCTTTTATCTCTTTTTAATTCCTCAAATAGTACTTCTCCGTAATAACATGCTTCTGGCATAAATGCAATTGTAGACCCTCATTACAACTGAAAATTTCAATCCCGCCCCTCCCGATTAGTTAACAACATTCCATATTAAAAAGTGATGGATATTCATATTTAGTCCTTTGCCATTAAGAAATTCAATCGCCCTTCTTGAATGATAAGATATAGAATCAAGAATAATAATCGCGTCAATATTCCCCTGATTATGCTTCGAAACCATTGAATTTAGATCGGCCTTTATAGGGAGATAGCTCTCGATCGATATGTTTAGCAAAGGTAGTACATTGCTATGAAAATGTTTCAAACCTTTCTTGGGTCCTATAATGCTGAAAATGGGAGGTCTCCTAAGATGCTTGTAAAGCATCCTCTCGATCGCAGAAATGGAGGCTAATAATACTTCATTACATGTTTGAACATAATTAGAGCGGGATAATGAATTTATATTCACTCTCCATTGATAGAGAGTTTTATCAAGCTTTTCAATGTCCCCATATTCCATCATCCTTAACCATAAATCATAGTCATAAGCAATCTTATAGAAGGGATTATACCCTCCAGCCAAGGTATAAACTTTTTTGGAAAATAGCATCGACCCATGAGTTAGTGAGCAGCCGTAAAACCTTTTCAGAAAAATTTCTTCTCGCTTTCTTAGACGATTTGCGCCATCTTCCTCTGCTTTTATTCTCTTCCTGTCTGAAGCTCCAACTCCAGGAATACAATCAACTAATGATCCGACACCGACTAATAATGGTTGTTCTTCTACATATCTAACTTGTTCTTCCAATCTTGTCGGAACACTAATATCATCTGCGTCTTGAATAGCGATCCATTTTCCTGTCGAGCTTTTGATTCCCCTATTTAAAGCTGCAGCTGCACCCGCATTTTTCTTTAAATGTATAACACTCACTCTTGTATCAGTAATCTGGTCTAATAATTCTTTCGTTCTGTCTGTTGAACCATCATTTACAATAAGAAATTCAAACTCACGATAAGTTTGTCCTAAGATACTGTTTACTGCTTCACACAAGTAATCTTCCCCATTATATACAGCCATGATTACCGAAACTTTCACCAACCATTGCTCCCTTCTATTTTTTGTTCATTATATTCATGAAGCAAATATATGTTTTTGTCCCTTCATTGATAACCCGAAAAGCAGAGCGATTGTCAAAGAACGTAGGCGAAGCAATTGAAAATACAAAAAAAGAAGGACTTGGGCAAATCCTTCCGCGGAATTTATCATGGATAAAAGTGTTTGATGTTTCAATTATCATCGCTTGATATGAAAGATTTGGTCTTTTTCCTTATAGACTTTAATCTGTTTTATTTGATAGGTCGATTGATATTGGTTCCTTAACAGGAATGAGAGATACATCATATGGATAAACAAGAAAAACAAAAAGCCCAAAAGGATAAATAAATCAGAATTGTACCTTACCGTAAAGTAAGCGCATGGTATAAGGAATAAACACAGGGCGATTAACAAATATCTGAATTTAAAATAAAGTAATTTGAAATAAAGAGCGTTAAAAATTCGATTTATGCTTTGAGGAGGTATTTTCACGTTGTTTATTGGGGTGTATTTGATGATCGAAAGTGGATATTCCGTCAAGGCGTATAAGGAATCCCTAAAAAGACTTTTATTAATCTTTTTAACCCTTGCAAAGGTCAAAATTTGATTAATTGCTCTTCTGGAAATCACTTTTAAAGGTCCGCTCGATACGTTCTTGGGAAAATGAACAAGCTTGTTTACTAATTTATCTGATAAAGAACTCAATGCACTGTTTTCCTTTGACCGTGCAAAGATTATATCATAGCCTGATTTGGTTTTTTTAAACATTTCCTCAAGTAAAGTAAATGGATAATTGGCGCGAATAGAGTCAATTTCAAAAACATAATCCCCCATAGCCCTTTCTAATCCTGCAATCATTCCAGTCTCCAATCCATGCTGATAGGCCAAGTCCAGAATGACAAAATGACCGTTAAGATCACTAACTTCTTTTTCCAACAATGAAAGATTCCGTTCCTTCATTGAATCATTAATTAATAGGATTTCATAGTAAGCAAAGGTTTGGTTTACATAGGGTGTTATCGTCTTCAAAAAATGAGAAATCAAACTCTCATCTTCATCACCAATATAAACAATTAAAGAAACGAAGGTTTGAATCATTCCAGCACTTCCTCTAAATCATAAATAGTATTTACCTTACCCGATAATATAGTCATAACAAATGGACTTTCACTATGGATTTGGAATAGCGTCGGTCTTGCATCGTCGATTTCGGAACTAGAGATAATCGTTTTAATCGCAAACAAGGGTTTCACAAAAGTGAAGTCAACGTGTTCATTAAAATAATTGTTTGCCTGTTGTTTCATATAGGGCCAGGAGCTCAAAGGTCGAACTGGGCAATCATTACAATTCTTCAAGTCGGCAGGGGTACAATCTTCTCTGAAATCCTGGCACTTAAATGTGGGTAATGGTTCATTGGAAGGACAATGTGGCGTATATTTGACAGAAGATAAGGAATGAAATCCTGTTAATCCAAAAGGCATAACTGAAAGAAAAGGACCATCCATGATCGTTAACCCAACATTTTCAAGAAATTGATTAGGCTGTACAAGAATCATTTCGCATAACTCATATTTTAATGGAATGAAAGATAAGTTGAATTTATCCAAAATACTATTAGTGGAAGCATAGGTCGCATTAAGGACGGCGGGGGTCGTGATGGAAAGATCATCATTAAACGAAAGTTTATATCGGCTATTGACAACCTCTGCCTCAATTAAGTTTAATCCCCACAATAAGGATACATGCTTTATTTGTTTTAGTTCTTCTATAAACCAATCCCTGATTTTTGCCGAATCAAATGAAAATTCCTCTGTTTCAAAAGCGGCTTCCACTCTCTTTTTATTAAAATAAATTTCAGGCTTTATGCTCTTTAACGGAATATCAATATAATCACAAAACTTTTCAAATTGGGTTGGACTTACTAAAGAATCAGCTTCGGATATCCCGTAAATTTTGGAAAACTTATTATTTATCGCAAATGAAAAATCATTACAAAACCTCTGGTAGTTCAAAGAAGATCTTATTGCTGTAGATATGCTTCTAGGATAATGATAACCTTTATGAATCCTTGCTTGATTAATATAGCTTGCCCTTTTAAAAGGAGAATCCTCAATATCGATTAAGGCTACATGATGGTTTTTTTTAGCCAATAAGAGGGCAGCATACATTCCAAATATACCTGAACCAAATATGACATAATCAAATTCCTTGTGTCCCATTGATTCTCTCCTTTGCCGTTGGTGCCTTCATAGCCTCCTTTATTTCCACCTTCTTCAGCACACCATAATAAGGTCGATAAGATATATTATTAAAAGGCATTACATTCCGTTACGATAAATTATTTTGTGCATTTTAAAGTATTGAATAACCAAAAAGGAGGAACTGATTAACTAATTCGAGAGAAAAAGGCGACATTGGAATTCCGCAGATCGTATTCACTGCTGCGAGGAATTATAATATCAGTGCACCCTTGCTCTTTAAACCGATTCACAACATAAGAACCGAGGAATCCCGCCCCTCCGGTAACCAATATTCTTTTTCCCCTCATAGATAATCCCCTCCCCCACTTTACAACTAGTCACAATTTATGCTGAACCGCTGAGGGAGTGCAGAAAGAATCAAAAGCAATGCACGAATTGCCGTTTTTATTTAGAATTTAAAAATTCTGCATTAAAGTGCCAAATAATAAAAAAATGAATATATTATCATTAGATTTTCAAAAAAATTATTAGGCTATCCTGTATTCTCAAGGTGAATTTCCGGATTAATGTTGAGTATAGCGTACATTCTCAAGCACGAAATCGATATTAAATAATGAGGTGCTTTCATGGATCAGTCTTTTGAAAAATTACCGCCTGAAGGTTATTACACTGATACGTTAGATTGGGTGGAAGAATTTGTTTCTGATAAGACAAAGATAAATGATTATTATCGCGTTATTTATCCTGAGCACAAATTAGATTTAAAACTTCCGAAAGGAATAACCAATATTCCGCATCAAAGCTTTAACACCGAGTATTATGGTCAATTTTCAAAAGCATTTGTGGCTTTAATTCCCGAAGGGAGGATATGGGGGAACAATGGTTCAGTAATCAGTACCAATAACAAGCTTCTATGGGATGTATCGATGGAATGGAATGGTGAAATACCATCTAAACATTCTATTTTTATGGAGAAAAAACTACCTGGAATTGATTACCTGGATGAAACAGTGGCTGTCGTCTCTTTTATTGGCTGCCCAGGATTCTATCACTGGATGTTGGATTTATTACCACGTATTCATTTATTAAACCAAAGTGGCTATAAAATTGATAAGTATGTCGTTAATCGGATGACTTCACCAGTACATGTAGAATCTTTACTGGCTTTAGGCATACCGAAAGAAAAAATTATTGAGACCCATGAAAACTTGCATCTTAAAGCAAAAAACGTAATTGTTACGTCCATTCCCCATAGAAATGGATATCCAAAATGGGCGGCAGATTTTCTTCATAAAGAGCTATTTCCTTCAAACAAAAGCGGAAATGCTCCCAACAAGTCGTATGAAAGAGTTTATATTAGCCGTGAAGATGCACAGTTTCGAAATGTGATTAATGAGACTGAAGTATTGGAACTCTTGTCAAAATATAAATTCAAAAAAATAACACTTAGTAATAAAACATTGGAAAACCAGGCAGATATTTTCAGAGAAGCTAAAATTATAGTGGCTCCACATGGTGCTGGACTTTCAAATTTAGTATTTAGCGATAATTGCAAAGTGATTGAACTTTATTCTGAGCAATACGTGGCCCCGGTATTTTGGCTATTAAGTAATCATCGAAACCTGGATTATTATTCTCTTATTTGCAAAGGAGGATCACCCCCTTCACCTATAGATCGTGATGATCATATTCAGGTAAACATTGATGAGCTTAAGAAAATATTGAAAATTGCAAGTGTTAAAAAATAGAATACCTAGAGGGAGTGGTTATCATAAAAATTCTATATCTAATACATCAATTCTTCCCAGAAACATATACAGGAACAGAAAGTTTTTTGCTGAATCTTTCCAGTCAGGTAAAGGCAAACGGGCATGATGTGAAAATAATTACCCATAGTTTTCAACCCGAATCATACTTTGAGCACACCTACGGGAACATTATGTACAAAGAGTTCCAATATAATGACCTTCCTATTATTGCTTATAAACATATCAATGATCCTGGTCCTGAAATTCTATATCAAGCCCTTGAAGATTCAAATATCTCAGAATTTGCAAACATGCTTTTTGAAAAGGAAAAGCCTGATATCGTTCATGTCTCACATTCAATGAGGATGGGAGAATTTCTTTCCACAGCAAAAAAATTGAACATACCTTACTTTATAACACTTACCGATTTCTTTTTTATGTGCCCAAAAGGTATATTTATGACAAATGAGGGTACTCCATGTACGGGGGCTAAGCAAGGGGATGCTTGCAAAACCTTTTGCCCTGAAATCAATAATGAATTTGTCAAATATCGTTACAACCAAGCTAAAAATTACTTACTCTCAGCTAGAGAAGTGATTGCCCCCTCCTTCTTTTTGGCAAATATGTTCAAAGATGAATATCCTGAATTAGACATAAAAATTATTAATTACGGCATTAATCTTAACAAATGCCAGCAGAATGAAACCTCTTATACTAAAGACCATAAATTAACGTTTTGCTATGCGGGGAGCCATAATTACCATAAAGGAGTACATGTCTTAATAAAAGCATTTTTAAACAGCAAAGTAAAAGATGCAAAATTAAAAATCTATGGATCCGGAAATGTCGAATCTTATAATGCTCTACTTAGGAAAAAAGCCAATAAAAATAGTAATATCGAATTTTGCGGAGTTTATGATGAAAAGGATGTTGGGACAATCTTCAGTGAGGTAGATGTACTCATTGTTCCATCAATCTGGCATGAAAATTGTCCTTTCGTTATTTACGAAGCACTAGCCTGTGGATTGCCTGTAATTGCTTCGGATGTTGGGGGTATCACTGAAATCATTAGTCACAGGAAGAATGGGTTTACCTTTCCAAGAGGTGATTCAAAGAGGCTTGCCAGAATTGCAAGAAAATTAATCAGTAATCCCGAGATTTTAAATGCAATAAAGGAAAATTTAAAAAGAGGAAAAGTTAATACAGTTCAAGATGAAGCTAGCGAATATTTAAAACTTTATCATGCCACAAAACAATAATTGAGAAAATTTCCAGAAAACCAAAGTGAGGCCGTCTAATTTGCTGATAAAAAAAGCACTTGAGAAAAAACGATTGTTTCTCAAGTGCTTTTCTTTTTATTTATCAGCGCATACTTCTGCTTTCTCTTGACATTCAATTCGGGCTGTTTCATGTCCTCGAAAATTCTTCTAACAGGAATGCCGCCAATTAAGAAGTTCTTTTCGATCTCTCGAGTTGGATAAATTCCTTAAGGTCTTTGAGAACCGCTTCCTTTAAATATAAATATCCATTCTTTCCTCCAAAAGCAGGGAAATGCATACTTTTCACATTATAAATCGCTGGCTTTCTCACCGTTATATGCTGGAAATCAAAATCAAGGCATTCCTTTGCTACCAATTGTGCAGATAGGGGTTCTGTCGTAATGTTTAGTAACTTGAGTTGATGATTCTCTGCTATTTGAATATCCTTGTAAAGATTTCCTAGATTGTAAAATTGGTATATACTGTCTTTATGTGTCCATTCCAGACAATGGTTATGAATTAAATCAAATATGAAGTTCTTTTTTAGCCCATGCCCAAATAAAGCCGGCAACCGGATAATTAAATGATTAGCAAATTTATTTTGCACAAATTCCTCGAGATATCTCCTATGCCTCCCATATGGAATTAAATCTTCCAATAAAATTGGAGATGTTTCATTCACATCCAAGGGACTTTGATACACATCTACTGTGGAAATTAATATAAACTTGTTGGCTTTAATCGACTGAAGGTTCGCAGTTAGACTCTTAATATTTTGGAAATCTTTTGCTGGTTCTTTATTAGCTTTCCATTTAACACCCGAAGCACCAGCACATATTATATATTCAAATTCGTTCTCTCGAACTTCAGATATATTTTTAGAATTATATAGCCTGTCAAATCGGGTTTGTTTTAAAAGGTTTCCTCCAACCAATCCTGTGTTTCCTATTAAGGCTCTCACCAAATGATCACATCCCTAACCATTGTAAATGAAATTTTTTGGTCCTATTATAGGTTTCATATTTTTTCGGGAGGTGGTTAAACGGAATCCTTCCGTTCTTTGATAAGTTTGAGCATAGCCTCTCTATCACCACTGGCTTGAAAATACCTACCAAACAATTCCATGTTCGCTTCTTTATTCGGAGCATTTGACCAATCGGTTCGTGGATGCCATAAATGAATGACATCTCTATCAAGTTTTATATAATTTCCGCATAATGTTTCTAATGCCAATACAAAAGCATCATCGTCACCACCCCATCCTACAAACCGTTCATCAGGGCCACCAGAGCTGATATAAGTATCTCGGCTCATCACCATAAGTTTTCCAGCAAATCGCTCATAATAATTATCAACATAATAATGATCGATAGGTGTATTTAAAGGCCAACTGGGTTCCGTCTGCAACAACCTATCTGTATTATCCTGATGTAAATTAATTACACTTCGAAAAGGAATCACCCACGGATAATTGTCTAACAAATGAACAGCCTCCTGGATAATATCCGGGTTATAAATTACATCACCATCTGCTAGTACAAATATATCCCTTGTAGCTTTTTTGGCAGCATTATTAAAGGCTTGAGATCGATTAAAAGGACTGCTTTGAGACATCCCAATACATAATTCGGCATCTGGCATTACTACCTCGTAATATTTTTTAATCCAGTTGAAGGAAATATCCCTTTCACCATTATCAGATTGATACGGAACTAGAATCGATATCTCCTTCATAAACGATGTCCTGTGCATTTTATTCCATCCTTTCATTAGGATATTATTAACAGATTTGTACATTGTTTATTTTTGGTTACGCTGAAGGGAAGTTACTTATTAATGACAACACATACAAAAGGTGTAGTCATTAAATCACCTCCTGCATATAATCCCAGTGATTACATTCTTAAATAAATTATTCTCTCCCTTAGAAATAATGCTTGTAATTAAGAAAGCTTTAAGGAACTGAACGGAATTGCGTAATCATCTTTACTTAAAGAAAGGGGAATTTTCCATGATCCTTATAACAGGTGGTGCAGGTTACATTGGCAGCCATGTCGCCAGAGACCTTCTCGATAGAGGATATGAGGTAGCTATCCTGGACAATTTATCAACGGGCCATTTAGACGCTGTTGATAAACGTGCTACTTTCATTTTTGGAGATATGGGCGATTTACATTTACTTGACCAAGTTTTTAAAAGATTACCTATACATGCAGTTATGCATTTTTCCGCAAACTGTTTGGTTGGGGAATCTGTGAAATTACCCTTGAAATACTATGAGAATAATGTTGGGAAATCTATTAACCTTCTTAATAAAATGATTGAGTATAATATTCAGCATTTGATATTTTCTTCTACGTGTGCGACCTACGGGATCCCAACGGAATCTTTACTTACAGAAGACCTTCCTACTGACCCCATTAATCCTTATGGCCACTCAAAGCGAATGATTGAAATGATTTTAAAGGATTTATTTCAAGTTTATGGTTTGAATTTTGTCATACTAAGATACTTTAATGTCGGAGGTGCACATGTTTCAGGGGAAATTGGTGAAGATCATAATCCTGAGACTCACTTAATACCAAATGTTTTGAAGCATCTTCAAGGAAAAACGAAATATATAGAAATTTATGGCGATAATTATCCAACTCCAGATGGTACATGTATCAGGGACTATATCCATGTTTCTGATCTTTCCAATGCCCATATCTTTGCCCTAGAATACTTGGGTAGGAATCAGCATTGTACGGAGATTTTTAACCTTGGAAGTGAAGCTGGGTATTCCGTTCTCGAGGTGGTTAAGGCTAGTGAAGAGATTGCAAACAAACAAGCTTTGATCCGTTATCAAGAACGGCGGCCAGGTGACCCTCCAATTTTGGTGGCTTCCTCAGATAAAGCAAAAAAATTATTAGGATGGACTCCAAAGCTTAAGTTAGAACAAATCATCCAATCTGCATGGAATTGGCATCAAAAGCACCCTGATGGATTTAACAAATGAGTTTTTTAACAATAATGTTTTAGAAAATTTCAGCCATACTCATTAACTATGATGAGTATGGCTGCTAATTATAAAATAGTGGATCCGAACTAAACGTTATTAATGCGCATTTTTGCTTTGTACTTCTTAATAGTCTCCTCAAGCCCTTCTTCAATTGAAATTCTAGGCTCCCACCCAAGTAGTTCTTTCGCTTTTGATATATCCGGACGTCGCATTTTAGGGTCATCTTTTGGTAGTGGTAAAAAGGTGATTGGGCTTTTTGAATCAGTTAACCTTTTTATTAAATGTGCCAACTCAAGAATATGGTATTCCATCGGATTGCCTATGTTTATTAATTCACCGTTTGCTTCATCTTTGTCCATTAGAAGCTTAAGAGCCCGAATCGTATCAGATACGTAGCAGAACGACCTTGTTTGTTTACCATCACCATACACTGTTATGGCATCCCCGCTTAAAGCTTGAGAAATGAAATTGGATATAACCCGCCCATCATCATTGGCCAGACCTGCAGAATACGTATTAAAGATTCTAGCTACCTTCACCTTTACACCGTAAACAGAATAATACAGGTAGCACAACACTTCACCTAATCTTTTTGCTTCATCATAACAGGCGCGTGGTCCCCAGGTATTCACGTTACCCTTATATTCCTCTGTTTGGGGATGAACCTCTGGATCTCCATATACTTCACTTGTACTTGTAAAGACAATACTGGCTTTGTTGCTTTTAGCAATTTCAAGCATATTTTTTGTCCCAATAGTATTAACATTTATGGTTTCAAAGGGGTATTTTTGATAGAGTTTAGGAGAAGCTGGACTTGCGAGATGATAAATCTGGTCTACATCTTTAAACAAAGGGTTGAGAGGGAAATCATTAGAGCATACGTCATCTTGAATAAACGTAAACCCATTGTTATGAATATCCTTAATGTTTTCTAATTTCCCTGAAATTAGGTTATCTATTCCAATAACCAAATGGCCATCTTCTAATAGTGTTTCTGCTAAATGAGTCCCCAGGAATCCTGCCACCCCGGAGATAATAACCTTTTTCAAAATTACACCTCCCTGACTTTTGGTGATTTTTAAACATACTATGCATTAAAAAGCCCTGCTGTATAGGCTTAAAACCCTTAAGGAATTAAATTTAAAACTTCGTTTTATACTCCTCCTATCACCAAGTTATCTCTTTCGTAATTTATCTAATTCATTGCTTGAAAGGTTCAGGAATTTTTGTAAAAAGGCCATTGAATACTCTTTAATTTTATTTAGGCTAATAATTTTGGTGAATCGCCCTCTCATTTCCAGGTGAAATGAATAAAGTGTATAAAGAATAAATTATGTGAGGGGTGAAACTGTGGGACATCGCCATGATAAAAAATGTTGTCACTGTAAAGATGACTGTAAAAAGGACTGTTTATGTAAAATTTTGAAGAAGTTCGAAGGTAATGATGTTACCCTCAAAACAAAATCCGGGGATATGATCACTGGAGAATTACAAAAAGTAACGAAGGACTGTTGCGTTAAAATTGTTGAACCAGATATGATTACTCCATTTGTCAATGAACAACTGACAGTTATTCGTTGTAAGGACATTGAACACTTTTCTATAGACTTGTTATTCGATTAACAGTAATCTCCTCTATAGCAGCAGGAAATTGGCATAAAGTGTTAGGAAAGGAAGATATTAACAATATATTCATCCGTCTTCCTTTCTAATTTTTTTCAAAATACTCTTCAATTGAGGGGATTTTCGCTGAAAAACAACTCCGTCTCTTTAATAGGTTTTCTGTTGCATCTGAGTGATGGTGACCAGTTTGAATGTATCTTATATATACATAATTATCCTTAGAAAGAGAGTACATTTTAAATCCACCATAAAAGCATTGGCGTTGAAACTCACTATCCTCTCCTACACTCACATTAGGAAAAGTTACTCTTTTAAATACATCCTTTTTCATGATTAGCGTGGCACCGCTAAAAAAGTAAGAAGATTTATACACGTTTTGCCCGGTATTCAGTATCCACCTATTTTCCATTTTCGGGTTATATAATCTTAATTCTTGATCACTGTTAAAATATATAAAGAAGCTGCTTTTTCCAACCACGTCAGCATTGGTTTCACATATAGTTTCATAACCTTCTTTTAAGTATAGAGGGCCATACAAATCATCATCATCCATTTTCCCTATATAATTATAAGATGCTTCTTCAACCCCTTTATTTAAACACTCTCCCAAACTTACCTTACTGGGGAAGTGAAGAAATTTGTATTTGAAGTCGATCCTCCCAAATAAATACTCTATATCCTTAAAGTCAAATTTGGAGGAATTCACTATTAAAATAAGTTCTTTTTTTTGTATCAACTGTTTCTGAAAGTTAGAAATGATGTTATGAACAAATTCTTTTCGATTTGTACAGGCAATAATGGAAATCAATGTTCTTCCCCCTTTACCCACACGTACTCTTCAAATTCATCCACTATTGCAATTTTTTTGCAATATTTTTTAAAGCTCTTATCATGAATTTTCCAGGAATGCCCATGCTTCTCTTCATACCGAATTAACACATAATCTTGATAGCCACCAGAATATAAAGTTATTTTTTGTTCAAGGCAGTCTTTTTGGAAATGTATGTCCTCACTCCTATTTAATTTCCGAAATTTCACTTTTTCCAATACTTCTCTTTTAATAACTAACGTGCCTCCTGCAAGGTATACGTTCTTCTGTCCCAAAAAAAAGTTATGCATCCTTGGCCGAAAAAGTGTTAACAGCCTATCTTTTTTAAAGTATACAAAAATAGAGGCCTTTCCTATAACACTTGCTCCAGTTTCTTTAAGCAAAAGAAGAGTATTAGATAAATAATTAGGAGAATAATAATCATCGTCATCAAATTTAGCTATAACATCGTATCGTGCCTGCATGAAGCCAAAATTTAAACACTCCCCCAGTGATTTTGCTTCATCCATTTGGTACACCCGAATATTGGCAGCTTTCCATTTATCCAGGCTAATACCATTCTTGTTCAGGACAATAATCAGTTCTTTTTCTGGTACATTTTGCCTTGAAAAGTTGTCAATTAACCATTCAATCATCTGAGGTCTCTTCGTACTAGTTACTACTGTTACCACATTACAACCCCCTATAAATCATATAGGTACCGAAAAAATGCCATACTCCTTAAAATACTTTGATTATTAATCCTTTTAAATAACTGTGCTAAAACGAAAATTATATACACATTTTATTCAGATACTAAAGTGTATATTAGTAACTTTCCAAAAAAGGAACATAAATGATCATTTCAAGAATATTTGCTATAGTGTGGAGGAGATTTTATGAGTAAGGATATATGTCCACCTAAAAAAATTTACACTTCAACTCGAGATTGGCTTTCTACAATCTCTAAAGAACCTTTTTTTAATGATACATTTTATAAAATCATTTATCCTGCATCTCCTTTTTCCATGCGTATAAAACACCCTCCAGCAAAGTATCCAAAATTTATAGAGGGAGGTTCTGTCACTGTCATACCAAATGGGCGTGTATGGGGATTAAACGGTGCAATAATAACCCCTGATAATAATCTAATCTGGGATGTTTCATTAGAATTTGTAAATCCACAAACCGAACATTCTATCTTTAAAGAACAGCAGTTACCACCAATAACAAACCATTATAAAGAAATAGCAGACCTTACACATATTGCCGGAAGCAATTATTATCATTGGATGTACGAGGTAATTCCCCGCTTATATTTATTGAACCAAAGCAATATAAAAATAAATCAGTTTATCCTGAACTTTGATCCCTATGATTTACCTTTCCAAAAGGAAACTTTGTATCTTCTAGGAATAAAAAAAGATCAAATAAATATGACGCACCGAGGTTTCCATATCCAGGCAGAAAGGTTAGTTGTTCCCTCACAACCATCGTACGCAACGAAATGGGCATATGATTTCTTAAGGAAAACTTTTCTTAATGAAGCACACATGAAGCGGCACGGGCGAACAAAAATTTATATAAGTAGAAAAAACTCTCGAAAAATTATAAACGAAGATGAGTTATTTCAAGTGCTTTCAAAATATGGGTTTATTAAAATTGAACTGGAAACACTACCCGTCGTTGAACAAGTCCAACTGTTTTCATCGGCTGAAGTCATTATTGCACCACACGGAGCAGGATTAACAAACTTGACCTTTTGCCGTCCAGGTACGAAAGTTCTTGAAATTTTTTCTCCAACCTATATAACGTCACTCTACTGGGTAATAAGCTCTTTCGGTAATTTAAAACATGAGTATTTTATTGGACAAGGGAGTTCTGGCCAGACAGCGTGGAATGGGTTAGATAATATTAAAATCAACATGTCCAGGATTATGCCGATGTTAAAAAAAATGGGGCTGTAACTGTTACCTAATTCCTTTGCTTAAAACAAAACCTAATAATAATGCCCTTAAAGTTGCAAGTTTATTTAAGGTGCTCTAATTACTTTATGAAAAATAATGATAATAACCATACCGAACCTTATACAGTAAATATAATGCTATGAAAACGTTAAAGGGGTGCCAATGTACGGTACCGAGAAATTTTCAGACTTTTCCCTTGCAGTATCTGTTCCAATTTAATTAGGGGTAGAAGCTTTTGTAAAAACGATGTTTAGGGGACTTAAAACCCTTATTGATACTCGATGGAGATATTACAGGAGGCTTATTTTTTTCATGAAAATTATTTTATTATCAGGGGGATCTGGAAAAAGACTTTGGCCATTATCCAATAATGCAAGAGCAAAACAATTTTTAAAACCTATACCTAGAAAAGATGGTCGACTGGAATCGATGTTAGAGAGAGTTTGGGGACAATTAAACTCGGCAAACCTTACAGACTCTGTTTATATTTCATCCACGAACACCCAAGTAAATTCGATTCAAAATCAATTGAGACAGCATGTTCCGATCATTATAGAACCGGAACAAAGAGATAGATTTGTGGCAATATCTTCAGCTGTTGTTTATCTGTCTTCAGTTGAGAAAGTAAATAAAAATGAAGTAGTATGTATTTTGCCGGTAGACCCTTTTGTTGAAACGAATTTTTTTGAAGTTGTAAAATAGTTGTACTTAATTATCAAGAGTAATCCTGCAGTTAACGTAGAGCTTATTGGTGTCTCCCATCCCTCTAAGAAATCTGGTTATATCCTATCAAAAGAAATTCCACAAAACCATTATCGCAAAGTAAGCCACTTTGTTGAAAAACCAAAAAAAGTCGAAGCTGAAAAACTAATTAAGCAGGGTGCCCTGTGGAATACCGGAATCTTTGCTTTCAAATTAAAATTTCTACTCCAGCTATTACAAAAAAAGGGATACCCATAGACTACCAGGAGTTAATAAAAGAATATAGCAAGTTACCAAAGAATAGCTTCGACTATGAGGTAGTTGAACATATTAGTGAAAGGGCCGTCCTATCTTACTACGGGGAGTGGAAGGACTTAGGGACCTGGAACACGCTGTCTGAAGAAATGGCGGACAATATTATTGGCAATGGCACAATTAGTACAGATTCAACTAATTGTCATTTAATTAATGAGCTCAATATACCTGCTATTATGTTAGGTTTGTCTAATACTATTGTAGCTGCTAGTCCTGACGGGATATTGATTTCAGAAAAAGCAAAAACCCCTGAAATAAAAAAATTTGTAAATCACCTGAATAACAGACCCATGTATGAAGAAAAAAGATGGGGAACATACCGGGTCCTAGATTTCCAATATTTGAACAAAAATAAAAAAGTTTCAACAAAATTTATTAGAGTATTGGCTGGGAAAACCTAAGTTACCAGATGCACCAAAAACGTTCCGAAGTATGGACAATCGTCTCAGGCATTGGTGAATTTGCATTAGACGGAAAAATTATTAAAGTTAAACAAGGTGATGTTGTTAAAATTCCGATTGGAGCAAAACATGGAATAAAGGCATTGACTGACCTGGAATTCAAAGAAGTACAAATGGGGACAGAACTCATTGAAGAGGACATCATCAGACTTTCAATGGAGTGGAAAGATATCGAGACAAAATAAACTATGAACAGAGTGCCACTTCATTCTCCCTAGAACTGGCACTCTTTAAATTGCAAAAATTTAGATATCTATAAATATATAAATTAAAATTATATACAGTAAAACATTTACCTCTTCTGTTGTTCAAAACCCCGCCAATGATTTGGCATACAGCAATGGTGTACCCAGAACCGTTTCATACATTTCCATATCAAGCTCTTCTGCTTCCAGGAGCAGATCATGTGAGTGATATTTATTGGCCTCTAATACCCATGTTTTTAAGTCTTCATCGATGATGACATCCAAACCTAAATCACCATAAATCCCAAAAACCGCCTCCAATTGAAGACAAACTTTTTTACAGATTGAGATGACTTCTTTTTGTTTTTCAATCGCTTCATTGTGTGTCAATTTAAACACTGTTTCAAGTGCTACTATTCCACTTACAACTGAATCTGTATAATTTGTGATAATGTATTTTGACTTTCCATACCTTCCAATGATCGTCGTGCATTTCCATTCTTTTGTCTGGTCTTTTTGCATGATGACCCTGAAATCGACTTTCTTTTTCTCGTATTTTGTGGTGACGGCCTTTTGGATTAGATATTTTTTCCGGCTAAGCATTTGTTCACAAAATTGCACAATTCCCTTCTTCTTAGCTAGTTGTTTTTGTCCCTTTCCAAATACCACTTCATAATGGCTGCGGAGATTGTCAATTTTAAAGATTCCGTTACCCATCGAGCCTTTCACAGGTTTTAAATATACCTCCCGACTGGTATTTAACATTTCCAATAACTGGTGGGGATCTGTATACTGGCAGGTGGGTAAAAGATGGGGACTGGTTTTCTCTGATTTCATTAGGGCATCGTGAAATTCCCATTTGTTAAACATATATGAATTGAACATTTTCCCTTTATATTTTTTGTTCACCTTTTTCTCAAATTTTTTAGGCGGGGTTTTTCGTTTATAGATGACATCAGGCAAGGGAAACGTACCACTTACCCAGTTTGGTCCACCCTGAGAATCTGGCGAATAACAGTATCCTTTAACCCTTTTGTTTTTCCAGTCAAAATCTGACCAACGTGCTAGATAAGCCAGACCGTTGATGCTTTCATATTGTTTAAAATAAGGCTTTAAGCTTTCCAATTTTTTAGGAGTTAGTTTCATTTTTGTTAGAATCATTGCAATGACTGGCCCAAGGTGAATTCCTTTATCATCAACCAAGAGCTCATAGCTTAAATCAGGCAGTACAAAAGGAAAATCACTTTGCTTGCTCAACCCTATGGACTGTTCCTCCAAATCTTCAGCCTCTAAGATTTTCACCTTTTTCGACCATTTACCAATATGGAGCCAATACCAATCCTTATTTAATTGATGCTCTACTATTAGTCTGTTCGGCAGCAACATAACATCAGGCTCAGTATTTACAAAATGAAGTTTCAAGCTTGCACATCCTCTCAGTCCATTCAATACAGGGAATCTAATATTCATTATATTCTCCGGTGCATTCTAATGTTGGCGGTTCGACTAAAAATGGACCTTCACCTATCTGTAAAAGGACCATTATGATAAATAAAAAAGCCTTCTATTATAAAAATAGAAAGCTGATTATCTTAGTGAATATTTTTTAGCGGTCCACATTGTGCCGCAGTGATGATTTCCAATTGTCGTTAAGACGGAACACTTCGGATAACGATTCCAGAAGTGATGAAATTATCCAAAAATATATTATTTAAGTGAAAACATTCACAATATAAGTGATTTTTGATTGTGTTTGTTCTCACTCGAATCCTAGAACAATAACAAAGCACAAAACTCCTAATAAATTTTTTTAATTATGCTTTTTCTTGATTTTAATTATTTGACCTGCATATATTTTATCTGTACTTAGATTATTAAGTTCGAGCAATTGTTGTAACGGGACATTATATCTATTTGCAATTTTTGCAAGAGTGTCGTTTGGAGAAATCGTATAAATTTCATAGTTTTCTTTTAGAAATTCTGAATAATGAACAATATCTCCGATTTCTCTTAATATCCCTCTATTTTCTAATACTTCAAGTATTCGCTTAGCCCGGTTCCGATAGGATTGATTTTGGATAGCTATTTTACCATTTTCGCGTATTTGGTGTCTTTCTATATCATTATTTAAATAATGATGTACCTTAGAAACTGTTTCCTCACTGTTTGATGAAACAATTAAATCATGATCTGGTGTGAATTTTTCACGAACTGCAGGGGTATCGGTTGTTAACAAACACCCACCAGAACCAAGAATTTCGAAAGTGCGCATAGTAAGTTGCGAGCTAGAGTTCTGTAATCCAATAATGATTTTGGCAGAACTATAGACTTTATACGCATCCCTGTAGTCTAAATAACCATGAATCCAATTAGCTGGTATGTCTCTTCCAAAGTACTCACCCATCTTTTCCCAATTATTTCCCCAAAAATCCACACGAATTCCATTCTCGATAAGTGGTTTTATTAATGTCTTTAAAGCATCCGAACGGAACGCATTTGGATTTTTTTTAAGGTATTTAGGATAAGCATTCGCTACTACCGCTATGTCACAACGATAGTTATTCAATGGTTGTACCGGGAAATGTACACTCTGATGGTATCCAAATTCTAAATGCCCCGCCTTGGAACCTAGCTCCTCATATTTTTCACATAATGAAGGTGTAACTGTAAAAACGAAATCTGGCTTAATTGCATTAATAAGAGGTATTGTAAACTTTTCTGTGTGTAAAGGGTCTTCAGTTGCCCAATAAACTAGCGGTATCGTTGTTTTCTTGATAGCCTGTCGGATCCACTTCCACTTTTCTTTAGAGTGTTCCGTTGTCCATCCAAGAGATATGATTAAATCTGGCTTAAACAAATCTAGCATTTCTGAAATATTATTCTTACTTAATGGCCCAGAAATCATCACCGTATGCCCTTCTTCTTTAAACCCATTAGGTAAACCATAAATCCACATTGGGTGACTCTCTAGAAATAATATCTTCAAAAGTTACCATTCCTTTTTATTAAACTTTCTCCTATTAATATGTGAAATACCAAAGGCTTGTCACGGTTTTAGCCTATAAATGATTCATCTTAGAAAACCAGCCTATTAAGGAATGGCCCGCTCCAATAAAAAACTAAATTATGTGTCAATTATCTATTCTATTCGCCAAAAAAAATTATTGAAGGAATTGATGCAACTACCGCAAGCATTTATACAATCCCGTTAAGTTCCAATGCTGGTAAGGAAATTTTTCTAAAATTCAAGCCCTAATAAATAAATTGTCAATCAGGTTGACGATATGAATTTTTTTTTGATAAAGTATAAAAATGCGCCAGTGTGTGGGGGTGTACTGCGGAATTGGATACAGTGCCAATGAAAATTGTAATCGCGGCAAATTTTAGATAATAGGAGATTGTGATGAATAAACATATTGAAGTAAAAAGTCCTAAGATGATGGCGTTCATTTTAATGTTAGGAGCTTTTATTGGCTTATTTGGTGAAACAGCATTGAATATGGCCTTATCCAATATTATGGAACAATTTTCCATTGCCGCTGCAACGGCACAGTGGCTTACAACAGGATATTTGTTGGTATTAGCAATTTTAGTGCCGATTTCTGCATTATTAATGAAATGGTTCACGACAAGGCAATTGGTGATTGGGGGACTCGGGATTTCACTCGCAGGAGCCTTATTGGCGGCATTGAACGTGAATTTTGCTGTTTTATTGCTTGGCCGTGTCGTACAAGCTGTTGGAACGGGACTTTTACTGCCTGTCATGCTGAGTGTGATGATGCTGATTTTCCCAATCCAGAAGCGCGGGGTCGTAATGGGACTTATGGGTCTTGTTATTACGCTGGCTCCAGCCTTGGGACCAACACTATCCGGAGTGATTATCAGCACGTTAAGCTGGCCTTATATCTTCTGGTTCAGCGCCATTTTCTATGTGCTGCTGATTGCGGTTGCTGCCGCTAAAATTGACAATGTCTCGGAAATTACAAAACCCAAAATAGATCTTTCATCGATCCTCCTGTCAACAATCGGTTTTGGCGGATTGATTTTTGCTTTGAGTACGATGGCAGAAGAAGCCTTTTCGTCGCCTAAAGTATGGGCACCATTATTGGCAGGTATCATCGCACTTATTTTATTCGGTGTCCGTCAAAATACAATGGCCCAGCCTATGGTGAATTTGCGTGTCTTCAAATATCCAATGTTCACACTCGGAACTCTGACGATGTTTCTTGGTATTTTAATCATCTTATCGACAGGTATTCTGCTGCCAATGTACCTAAAAGGAGCTTTATTCTTTAGTGCTGCGATGGCAGGATTATTATTGCTGCCAGGCAATGCAGTCAACTTTGTTTTGTCACCGATTGTTGGAGCTCTGTTCGACAAGGTGGGAGCACGCCGTTTCACCATTATTGGCTTTATTTTTGTCCTGGCTGGGAATATCACGTTCCTTGCCACGATTTCAAGTCATACAGCAGCATGGCAGGTTGTCGTTGCGTTTATGATTTTGTTCTTTGGGTTGACGATGGTGATGATGCCGGCGCAAACCAATGCAATGAATCAATTGCCGCGCGAGTTGTATGGAGATGGCTCAGCGGCGATAAACACATTGAACCAGGTAGCCGGGGCCGCTGGTACAGCGATTTCCATTACAGTATTCACAAGCGGCCAAAGCAGTTATGCAATGGACTTTCCTGGTGCCGCACAGCCGGAAATATTGGCTGCGGGCATTAAGCATGCGTTCTACTTTATTACAGGGATTTCCGTCGTCGGATTTGTCTTATCCTTCTTCGTAAAAAAACCGGGCGAAGTGAAGGAAGTTTCACCAGCTGCAGTGAAAACAACGGAACCAGCACGGCTGTAGCACAAAAAAAACATTCGTAACAGATACAGTTACGAATGTTTTTTTATGAAGAAATAATCTTTTTCGTTTAAGAAAATACCTAATTTTTAAATATAAAACCCTTGCGATCGAGCGCTTCTGCCAGAAAGAAGAACAGGGCTCGTCCCTTTTTCCCTACCTGCAAGCTTCAAATGTCTGCAAAACGGCGCTGCCTAACTTGAGATCGTCTGCACCACCGTCTACTGCTAATGGCGAGGTATTGGGGATGGCCGTATACCCGCGGCCATCCTTGCTTTTCATTTTCGGTTCAAATTCGTATCCCATTTCGCTGTTGAAGAACACCCACTGAAATAGATGCTCCTTCACGATTTTCTTATCGCTTTTCTCCCCAGTGACGAGCCTGGTTACGATGGCTTTCAGATCCTCATCGGTATACTGACGGTTAACAGCAACCTCAAAGCATTCTCTCAGCTTCCTGCCAATGATTGCAGGCTCATATGGTTCTTTCAATACAGCTGGTTTATTGATATTGGTACGAATGCCATGCTGGTCGAAGCCATCAGGTATCAGGAAAATAGTGTTGTCATTGATATTCTTATAAATTCCCACACTGTAATCCATCGGTTCACTCCTCCATATACGATTGGTTTATTATTCATAGTTTTATTTTATAGGAAAAACCCCTAAACTCCATCAGAATAATGTGCTATTAGGATATCCAATAAGTCACATTGAACAATCGGAATAATGGAAAGGGTTTTTTATGATACCGTAGAATCAAACGGTATACATTGGAGTGTGAGGCAATTGGGTGCTGAGAAAATTCTTTATTTGGAGCCGATGGGTGAGCCGGAACAAAAGAGGGATTATAGGGGATATGCCATTGGCATCCTCGTGACATTCGTTTTCGCCGTAATTGCTGGCCAGATTGCAGCCCTGCCGTTCTTCTCGATAATGGGCATTATGATTCTCTCTATATTATTGGGTGCCTTATGGGGCAATATTGTTGCTTTGCCAAAGTCCTTGAACATAGGTTTGGGCACGAATTTCAGCAGCAAGTTCCTGCTGCGCGCAGGGATCATCCTACTCGGATTTCGTTTGAATTTTGCCGATATCAGTTCTGCTGGTCCTTCCATCCTCATCATTGATGCACTCGTCATCTCCTTCACGATGATCTTTATCTTATCCCTGGGAAAAGCTTTTCAGATTGACCGGAACCTGGCAATGCTGCTCGCTGCGGGCACGGCCATCTGCGGGGCTGCAGCCATCGTGGCGATTGCACCGATTATCCAAAACAAAAAAGAGCAGACCGCGATCGCTGTATCCTGCATTGCCGTATTGGGGACAATAGGAGCTGTTCTCTTCATCTTCCTATTCCCCTATCTGCCCTTGAACGAGAGTGAATTCGGGATGCTGGTTGGGGCCACTTTGCATGAGCTGGCTCATGTGGTCGCTGCTTCGGTGCCCGGCGGAGACGCAGGCAGTGAAACAGCCATCCTGGTCAAATTGGGAAGAGTGATTTTATTGATTCCCGTTGCGTTAATCATCAGCTTTTTCATGAATCGAAAAGAACGGGCACACCAAGAAACAGACAGAAAACTGCCCATCCCATGGTTTATCTTTGGCTTCTTATTTGTCAGTCTCATCAACACCTTCCAGCTTGTCCCCGAGAAGATCACAGAAGTTTTGCTATTGCTGAGTACCTACCTTTTGGCCATGGGCATGGTAGGTCTTGGCATCAATATTAAATATGCTGATTTTGTTAAGGTAGGGATAAAGCCAATTGGAGTGGCGGTGATTGGATTTCTTGGCCTGCTCGCGATAACACCGGTTTTGTTATGGATCTTCCGGTTCTTTTCATAGGGATTTTGGTACAATAGAATCAGACGGGAACCAGGAGCGTGCAGACTATGAATCTTGATTATTTAAAAGTGTTTTATGTGGCGGCCAATAATAAGAGCTTTTCGCAAACAGCCAAAGACCTCCACCTCTCCCAATCCTCGGTAAGTCTGCAAATTAAGTATCTCGAGGAAAAATGGGACTGCCAATTATTTGAGCGGACAACAAAAAAAATCTCCCTGACTCCTGCCGGTGAGATTTTATATAAACAAGTGAAGAAAATGCTAGCCTTAATGAATGAAACGACCAATGTCCTTCAAGAGCTGAAAGAGGCTGTCCACGGAGATTTAAAGGTTGGCGCAAGCTTGACGATCGGGGAACATCTCCTCCCTTTTATTCTGGCGGAATTCAACCAATTATTCCCTTTGGTGAATATTCAGTTCAACATTTTCAACTCTGATCATATCGTCGAAAAGCTGAAAAATCAGGAAATCAATCTCGGGTTCATCGAGTCCATGCTTTCCTATCCACATGTGAAACAAATCCCGTTTACAGAGGATGAGCTTATCGTCGTGGCCTCCACTGCCCATCATACAGCTGTGCCAGACCAGATCAGCATTGAACAATTGCTCAAGTTTCCGTTCATCATCCGTGAAAAAGGCTCGGGAACACGACAAGTCATGGAGGACGTGCTGCGAAAAAACCATCTTGACCCGTCCACGCTTAAAGTCGTAATCGAACTAAAGCATACGGAAGCAATCAAATCAGCTGTCGAAGCGGGGCTGGGAATTTCGATTTTATCCAAGTCAGCCGTCAAAAAGGAACTGGAGTTAAAGACCTTAAGGTACATTGAAATCGCGAACGTGCGCTTGCTCCGAAGTTTTTATATGGTGTATGACCATGAATCTCTCCAGCTTCCCAGCAAAAAGCTGATTGAACTGATGGAAAGGAAATATAGATTCCAGGCATGAATGGATTCATGCATGGAATCTATTTAACCTGCTTCCTTTATTAGCCTTTTCACAAGCTTTTTTAATCCTATTTTAAATTTACTGCCTGTATCCAAGTCTTTGCTATGAGCATATTCCCCATCGTATTCATATGGACGCCATCTACTGTGAGCGGAAGGTCGCTCCTCGACTCTATAAATTGAACAAAGGCCTTATGTGCCGGGACAAGTGATGCGTTATATTTATTTGCTAGTCTGTTAACTATTTCAACATATAATTTAAGCCTCTGGTTGCCTTCAGACTGGCTATCTTCTTTAATCACCGTAGGCTCCATTAAAACCAGGGAAGCATTGGTTTTATTCAGAACATCTTGAATGAGGATTTCATACGTTTCCTCGAATTTCTCAGGTGTTACTTGATTGATATCAGGAGAATCAAATTGCCTTGCAACATCATTGATGCCGATGGATATGGAAACAATATCAGGGTGTAAGGAAATAACGTCTTGCTCCCATCGTTCTTTTAAATCAAAAATGCGATTCCCACTAATCCCTTTATTAATGATTTCTATATCCCGCTCTGGATAGCTGAGCTTTAAATAATCATGAAGCAACCGCACATAGCCAGTTCCAATCTTATCTTCCGTAGTGATTCCCCACCATGTAATACTGTCACCAATAAAGACAATTCGCTGTTTCATGTTTCCCTCCAATATTTAAGGTAAAAGCGCAAACCACCTGGATATCAATCATACTTAGCATAAATGTTTTACCCGCCTTACCTTTTACACTCCTTCTTCTGGTTCCACTTTACTAAATATTCATCTAATTTTTCCCGCACGTAATGCACATAAAACGAAATCATGGTGTATGGATCATCTATTTTTTGATTGGGAATTCCCGCCAAAGTTTCAATCTCTTTTTTACAATTTTTTAAATCTGCGATAACAAAACGATCCTTCTCATCACTTTCCATTTTTTCCGGATCAATAAGTCGTTGCGGAAAAAGGGGGATATTCCATTTCGACACTCCCGAGAGTACTGACTCCATTTTGCTAAGTACTTTTTTTACTTCATTTTGCTTCTTGCCGAATATAGAGTAAAAGTCTGCCTCAATATCCTCAAAAGCATCTCCCCACGCTGTGCGGGCAAAATAATAGCTATTCATTAACTGAAGTGATTCCCAAGGATATAGGTTATCCTTTTCGTTGGCATTTTCTTTGGGAACATAAGGAACGATAAGATTAACCATATTATCAATCCCCAAGCTGGAATACAGCTCCATATCATCTCTTACTCTATAAAACAAAGGAGGAAACAAATCACCCAACATAAAATGATCGCTATAATATTCAAAAATGGTTACCTGCATTTGGTTCGCTTTTGCACTATGACACCATTTTTGCAATGCTTCATAGGCCCTTTCTTCCTTGAAGAAGGGTTGCTTGTAATTCCTGCCCCAAAAAGCAAATAGCGTATTAACTGTCTTCGAGCTTTCCAGCTTATCTGGAAGCTCTAACATATCCCACGATAATCCTGCATTGTAGGCAATGTGCTCAACCTCCATTTCAGGCAGCTGTTTTTGAATTTGTTCGGTAAATTCCATATAGCGGGCTAAAAAATGCTGTTCACCTTCTATCCCAATATCAGCCGGCCATAAGGATATTCTGTTGATGGATTCTTTTGTATCATAATCTTTTATTTTATTAATAATTAGGCTCTTCCAGCTATCATCCGTAAAATCAACCTGTTCTTTCTGTGAAAGTGCTGTCCCATTTAATAAATAATGCATACTATGTCCGCCAAGGGTGATGGACAACCCTCGTTTCACAATCTCTTCTTCAACCGTACCTCTCACTTTGTCCCATAGCATAAAAGTAAAAAACAATTCATTGATATAATGCTTTCCTGCCCAGTCTATCAGCTTTAAAAGAAAGGCTGTGTCATCATGGTTTTCCACAACCAAACCTCTTCTTTTCATGAGTCCGCTATGGATCCTTGCCGGTTCGAATCTATGGGTCTGGCATTCTGCTTTTTCCTTCGATAAAAAACTGACCCACTTATAGCCGAAAAGTTTCTTGCAAGCATGATAGACACCAAAAAGCACGGATCGTGGATTTGAACCCAGAATATAAATCTCGCATTCTTTTTCCATGAGCTGAAAGGCATCAATGGAAGAGTCAGCTTGAAAAATCGGCTGTTTCAGCAATCCCCTTTCGACAAAATCCTGATCCAATCCCAGCACAAAAGACAAATGGGTGTGCAGTGGGACCATCTCTGCATACTTTTGCAGTTCTTCCTTTGCAAATTTCACAGGCTGTTCATTGTTTAAAATAGTACATTGAATAATCGGCACAGACACCCCTCCTTACGTTTCCTCTTTATCAAGAATAAGCAATGATTGGTCCATAACCTTTAAAAGGAGTCCTGAAAGGATGATCGCATTGGTCCATCCGCTTTCGATTACATAGGCCCCCCAGCCAGTATCACCATTATTCCCAAAATACTCACTGTGTTCCAAATCAAAGGAACGCATCCATCCACCATCAAATTCCTTACGCGGCGATGTAATTTGGATGTTGGAAATAAAACGGGCAAGGTTGTCATGCAATTTTTGGACGGCTGGGTCACCAGTTGCTTTCCATGCTTCCCAGGCATTCATGATTAAGAAATTATTTGTATATAACTGATCCGCAATCCCTTCCCCATTGAATCGGAAAACACCTGTATCCTCCATTCCATATCGCTCAGGGTTCGGATTGTCGCTTTCCTCAATTCCACCCAGTTCATGCTGTTTTTGGGACAAATACTCAATGGCCTCATATAAACCTTTATGAATGGCGGCATCCTTGGTAACGTCATACACTTGGGCTAAGGATAATAGGAACCTGCTGTAACCAGCTGTTTTACTGTACATAAACTTTAAATCTTCTTTATTGTCGAGCAGTGTTAATGTACCTTGATGGGCAACCTGGAGGAACTTTTCATCTTTGGAAACATAATAAGCTTGTATAAAAGCAGCATGGACGATCGCTTCAAAATGGGGATTCATGCTGGCTTCCGCTGATTGTTGAAAATAACCTTTGCCTTTCTCCATCAATTCCTGTTCCCGGATGCATTCCGGGCGCAGGCCATTTTTGTTTTGCGTGTCCAATAGAGCATACGCCGTTAAAAGCCCTCTATTTTTATATTCGGTGTTCCCTGTTTTTCGGTAAAGATATAAAAGGACAAGTGCCACCCAGCCATTATCATCGGAGAACATTTGATCCGGCTTCCTCTTTGGGCTGTGGAACCATTTCCAAAACCCATATGTAACTGAAGTAGGATCTGTATCCTGATAGCCTTCTTCAAATAGATAATTTATTAGATTAGCCGACCTTTCAATCCATTTACTATCCCCCTTATATTCACCATATAAATAAAACAGCATGGCTGAATGAGCATGACAATCCGGTCGAAAATCCTCGCTGATATTACTCCGGATGGAATGCACATTCTCATATATTCCGTGGCTTCCATCCTCCTTTGGTAAAATACCCGAGGATAAAAACCAGTTCATGCCCTTTTCCAGTGTTTCTTCCATATCGATTTTGTTTGATAGCTGAATAACCTGGTCTATCTTTTTTATTGGCATTTCGTAATCTATTTGCAGCCACTTCACGACTTTATTCCATAACCAGTTAGGCCGCAGCGTCCAGTTTTGTTCGTTGCCTAAAAAGGAAAAAGCAGAGAAGACCGCTTTCCCTTTTCCATGTTTCTTGACCACAATTCCAGGGTAGTTTCCTTGTGTTTCCGTTCTGTGGGTTTCTTTAAAATGGCCGATATCCAATATTCTCTCGGTATCAAAGGTAAAACCGGTTAAAAAGGGACCTTGCCATTCAAGCAGCCCTCCTTTTTCACAAAAGGGATTCTCCCTTGCAACAGTCAATTTTTCAAGACGCCGATAAGTCATAGCAAAATCCTGCTTGAATCCAAAAAGGCGGGAGGACGGAAAATCCTCGCAATTAATCAACTCCCCGTAAACTGTACCGCCCTGTTCCACAAAGGTCCAGAGCTTCTCCAGCATTTCATAGGAGAGTTTCAAGGGAATTCCGTCCTCGTTGCCGTTGATAAAAATAAAGCGGTATTGCAGGAGACTCTCATTTAGCAGTTGGTTGATATCGGAAAAGTAATTCGTGAAGTCCACATGACTCTTCATACGCAAACTTTTGTCAACAAGAGCGATCAATCCTATCCACTCCCTTCATACTTTATGGATTTGCGGCCATTCAAGTTCAATTCCTGCTTTCACTAATCGCGCCTGGAAATCCTTTAAGTGCTGCCTGTTATTTCTTACTTCATGCGGCCTGATTTTTTGATCGATACAGTAGGCGGCCAGGTGTCCTGCTGCTTCCCCAATATTCCATTCCACCGGATGCAGCCGGTAACAGCCATTCGTAAGATGGGTTGTTCCAATATTCTTACTGGCAGGAAGCAAATTTTGAACTCGAACCGGGATCAAGCTGCCAAGCGGAATCTGAAATGGAAATGCCGAAATGTCGATATATGTATCCAATCCAGTGCTTGGATGGAGGTCTAAGCGATAGCAGCCTATTCCTACACTATCCTCAAAATAAGTGGCAGAATCCTTTCCCGCTATTTCACCACTGATATCCTGTTCCTTTACCGTGAATTCTGCTTTGATTCTTCTGGATTCCCGGATGTATGGATACATGGCCAACCCATCCTCGGTGCCCAAGACATCTTTTCTCAAACGCAGACCGGAATACCCGCTGCCACCGTCCGGCCTTGGTGCTTCCTGTTGCATCCAGTACAGCAGGGATAAGCTCAATTGTTTTGCGTTGTGAATGTGCTTTTGCTTTTCTTCTTCTGTCACATCAATAATAGGACCTAACCAGTAATCATTTTGCGGCCAATTCACGATAGTAATGTCACTCAGAAAAGTTCCTGGCTCAAAGTTGGTTTGATCAATAACTCTGCGATAAGTCCATAACGAAAAACGGTTTGGCTCCTGAAAAAGTGAATACTCAATGGGTTCCAATGTATGCGGCACAAGGCCCCACCAGCTTAATTGCTTATTTGGCCAAAACTCAGCCTGATAATTCTTCCAAAATTCATATTGGGCAGGCTTTTCGATCGTATGGTCCTCACCCTCGATGTAATCCACAGCAAAGCAATAAGTAAAAGCCTGCATGTTAAGGGGCTCTGCCTCCCCGCGGAGCGCATGCTCTTCCCCTGTATCGGAATGGGATTCGGCTCCAATCACATACTCAACATTGGCAGCAGGCAACACATCGCCCATTTCGGTGGCATCCAAAAAATAAGCTCCCCTTAACAGGATTGATTGTCCTGTTACTGAATGTGAAACGGTAACGGCGAGCACTTGGTCTTCTACCGTTTCAGCGTCAGATATTTTAAATTCCGTCAACAAAGTGAGCTTTCCGCTATGCAGGAAAGGCGCCAGCATATCGTACAGCACCCTCAAAGCTACTCTCGGTTCATGGCTGATTTTGCTTACCAATGCATTTCCCGGATTGAATTGTTCGTTTATCCGCCCGCTACTCTTAACGGGAAAATGATGAAAATAATACTCCCTGACTTTTCTCCGGAATGCCCGATAGTTTCTCGTCGCTCCGAAGCTTTCAATCCATGGGTGTTCATCAGGCGGAACTCCCTGGCTAGTGATCTGGCCCCCAATCCACTTTGTTTCTTCCGTTAAAATGACCGTTTTTCCAGATTGGAGAGCGGATAATGCAGCAGCGCATCCGCCAAGTCCCCCGCCAATAATAACGAGGTCTGCATGTAATTCCTGAGAAGCTGTCATTTTATGCACCCCTTCCTTTTAGCACTGGAATGTTCCTCGCCAATAATGCAGCGCCCAGCATGCCGGCATCATTTTTTAAAAGCGCTTTTCTTGCAACCGGCGGCTGATCCGTAATCGATTGTAGTTCTTTAACTAAAAGCTCCCACCAATGATGGCTGGAATGGATTACACCTCCTCCAATGACGAAGAAATGTAAATCCAGTATATTTTGCAATGAAACAATGCCAACAGCGAGATTTTTAATAAAGCGGGCAACAACCTCCATAGCACAAGGATCCTTCCCGGCCGCAAGCTCGAATAGGTCTTCGGGACGGATATTTTTATGTGCCAATTCATTGTGCTCGTTTATATCCAGCGCTAGTGCAGTACCCGAAACATATTGCTCCCAGCATCCTTTTTTCCCACAGCCGCACGGCCTGCCACCTGGAATATAGATCATATGCCCAATCTCTCCAGCTCCGCCGTTCACTCCATGGAACAATTCCCCATTTATCATGATTCCGGCCCCTACACCGGTCCCTATCGTGATACAAATAAAATTCCTCTCTTGTTTAGCAGAACCTAGTTCCATTTCAGCGTAGGCAGCACAGTTCGCATCATTGTCCACAACGGTTGGCAGATGGAAGCGCTCCTTCACCAGCTGCTTCACCTTTGTTCCCATCCAGCCAGGCAAGTTCGCTGTCGCATAATGAATCGCCCCCGCTGCATCTACCCTTCCTGCAGTCCCAATTCCGATTCCCTCAATGTTCCATTCCTTTATAGAAACTTGTCTTTCAATAAGGGAGAATAGTTGTCCTGCTAAATCCCGCTTGTTTGTTGGTTCTTCAATAAGATTCAAGATTTGGCCCTGGGGATCCACTATACCCGCTTTTACCTTTGTCCCGCCTATGTCCACTCCAACCGTATTCAATTCTGCACATCCTTTACACCAGGAATTTCTTGCGTCATAAAAAATCCGAGGAATCAAGCTCCCCTTGATTCCTCAATATATTCAAAGTTTCACAGGTATTTTTTTCTCAAAAGACTGATAAGCTGCCAGTGCCGCTTCTGCTGCCTTTAATCCGGAATGTCCTGAGGCAAGCGGGGACCTTCCTTCCTTAATACTCGCAATAAAATCCTCAATAAGCCCGGCATCCATGTCATCACCCCAGCCAATCCATTTAACGCCATCTCTATCAGAATATAAATCGACCTTCTGTGAAAAGGCATCTACCTTAAGATTTCCTTTCGACCCGATGATGTCCAGGGTCACATCTCCCCAGGTTGGATAGGAAGCATTCCTTGACCAGCTGCAATCTAAGGTGGCAAACATTCCATTGGTAAATTCCATTGTAATAATCCCGCAATCATCAATAGGGAGATTCGTATAGACACTTCCTATTTCGGCATACACTTCTGCTACTTCGGCACTTGTGAACCATCTCATCAGGTCGACAACATGGACAGTATGATCCAGCACCGCTCCGCCGCCTGATTTGGCTTTATCGACAAACCAGCCGCCAGGATTGGTTCCGCGATTACTTCCTTTAATCGCCAAAATTTCTCCCAGCTTACCCTGGTCGATCATCTTTTTCGCTTGTTGAACCGGAGTATTGAACCGCACCGGAAAAGCTGTTCCTAATAAAACTTGATTTTGTTCACATACAGAAACCATTTCTTCCATATCTTTCATGTTCGTGGCTAATGGTTTTTCGCAAAGCACATGTTTCCCCGCCTTGGCGGCAGCAATCACATGCTGGTGATGGAGACTATTCTCAGATGTCACAATGACAGCATCAATGTCTGTTTCCAATAATTCCTGATAGTGTTGATAATAGGAGGTTTTGAACAATTCCGAATATTCTTTACCTCTTTCTTCGTTATCGTCCGCTATTCCAGCCAGTGTGATTCCATCCATTTCATTCAGGACAGAGGCATAGCTGCTTGCGTGCATATGGGCGAAAGAGATGATCCCAATCTTCATTACAGCTCTCCCCCTTTGGAGCCCAAGGTTACAGGTAAACCTGTTTTTAATGAGTGAATGGCGGCTGCCGAAATTTCCATCGCTTTATAAGCATCTTCTGCTGTTACAATTGGCCTTTCATCTTTCCTTAAGCATTGCAGGAAATGTTCAAGCTCTGTTTGATAAGGTGATTTTTTCAAAGGGCTTTGAGGAACAGGGACACCAGCTTCTTCTTCCTGTGGTTGTCTGATAGAGAGTAAAACTGGCTCTTCTTTTAAACTATCATATTCGATAATGCCGCTTTTTCCGGCAAATTCAAATTGCGAGGAAAATGTTTGATGGGCCCAGGTTCCTTCTACATGCGCAATCACTCCTGATTTGAAAACAAGAGTGACTAAAGCATAATCAAGGTGTTCAATGTTCCGGTCCGTAAGTCCTTTTGCAAACACTCTTTCAACTTCTCCAAAGGTCCAGCGCAGAAAATCGAAGTCATGGATGATTAAATCAAGGATTATCCCGCCGCTTTTCGTATTATCAGCATACCAATCGCTCCATCCGGCAGGGAAATTGCCTCCGCGCCTCGTACGAACCACTCCGATATCTCCAATTGTTCCACTTAAAACGAGCTCACGTGCTTTGGAGTATTGAGGGAAGAACCTGACAACATGACCAACAAATAATCTCACATTTTTCTGGTCACAGTAATTAATCATTTCTTTCGCATCTTCAAGCGAATAGGCCAAAGGTTTTTCGCATATAACATCAATTCCGTAATCGGCTGCTTTCATTACATATTCTTTATGCAAGAAAGTTGGCACACAAATGTCGATCACATCAACCTGTTCCAGATTCTCCAGCGCTTCTTCCATGGTTGGGAAGATTTTGGCATCATGTTGGCCGGTTAGTTGTGCAGCTCGTTCCTTCCTGATATCAACGATGCCAGCTAATTGGACATTCTCCATTGAATTATAGGAAGAAGCATGTTCCATCCCCATTGTTCCTGCACCGATCAATAATATCTTTTGCATACGATCAATCCCTCTTTCGCTAAATTCCCTACAGAATCCGGAAATTATATTTCCATCCAGCCATTGGCGATGACTTTCTTGTACCAGTAGTAGCTGTCTTTCTTGATTCGCTCCATTGTATGGAAGTCTACATAAACAAGACCAAATCGTTTGCCATAACCCTCTGCCCATTCAAAATTGTCCAGCAGCGACCATGCGAGGTAACCGGTGATATTGATGCCTGATTCAATCGCCCTGCTTACAGCTGTTAAATGCTGTTGATAATATTTGATACGATCCTGGTCATTGACTCTCCCTTCGGAAAGCTGATCAATGCAGCAAGCCCCATTCTCGGTAACAAATAATGGAATGTCTCCATAACGCTCTGCCAGATAATGAAAAACTTTATACAATCCGTCCGCATAGATCGGCCATTCAATATACGTCTTGTCATAATCAATCTCGATATTTTCAATATCCAGTAATCCCGCATCCTTTTTATAGCGGGCAATATTGCCTGAATAATAGTTAACGCCAATAAAATCAATTGGCTGATGAATAGCCTCAAGGTCGCCTTCTTTAATAGGAAGTTCGGCACCTTTCTTTTTAAACCATTCCACCATATATCCGGGATACTCACCCTTTATGATGGGATCGAGGAACCAGTCGATATTAAGGCCAATTTCCCTTTTGCACGCTTCCATATCTTCTGCTTTAATGCTGAATGGTTCCCTCCAGGTTGTATTGGTGGCTGTGCCAATTTCCCCTTCAACCCTCATATCCCTGAAAAGCCGGACGGTTCTTCCATGTGCCAAAAGCAGATGATGGGAAATATCAACAGCTAACTGCAAGTCCTGAAAACCTGGCGCATGAACTCCCTGGTAGTTGGATAAAAAGGCGGCGCATAATGGTTCGTTGATGGTTTGCCAATATTTCACTTTGCCATTAAACTCGTTAAAAACCGTTTTGGCATAAAGAATAAAGGCGTCAATGGTTTCCCGGTTCGCCCATCCGCCATCATCCTGCAAGGCCTGGGGAAGATCCCAGTGATAGAGGGTAAGCATTGGTTCAATTCCTTTTTCCAGCAGCTTATCAATCAGGTTATGGTAATAGTTCACGCCTTTAGGGTTTAGTTCACCCTTTCCATTCGGATAAATCCTTGACCAGGAAACAGAAAAGCGATACACATTCACTCCCAGCTGGTGCAATAAGTCAACATCCTCGGCATAACGATGATAGCTGTCACAGGCGATATCGCCGTTATCCCCATTTTTTACCTTGCCCGGGGTATGGGAAAAGGTATCCCAAATGGATAACCCTCTCCCATCCTCGGACACTGCCCCCTCAACCTGATAAGCTGCGGTTGCAGTCCCCCACTTCAACCCTTTTGGAAACTGTATAATTGGCATGGTTCCATCTCCTAAAAAGTCCAAATTCACGAATTAGATCATATTGCCTGCTGTGGCAATCCTGTGATAGAAGTGGTTGCCTAAAGAACCTTCGGGAATGCCCATGGGTCCATCATAAAGCAATCTCTTTTCTTCCAGCTCTTCAATGCTGTCAATTTTATCCTCAAGCCATTGGCCGATGCGAACCTCTGCGGTTTCCATCCTGGCGGCCAATCCTCCATAACGGAGGTCGATGACTTCCCAGCCAAATGGTTTATATAAAGAAAACCACACCTCCCTGTGCTTGCGGCGGAGAATTCCCACCTGCTTCCTCAATTCTTCAATCTCCTTTAAATGGGAACCCACTAAATCCTTATCCTTTTGATCGTATGCATTCTTCAGCTGAAGACCCATTTCGGCCTTCACACTCAGAACATTTGCCAATTGCCCGTAGAATCCGAACAAAAGGGAGGCCTTGGGGTTTCGTTCCGATGCATCCTTCAATTGGGGAACAAGCTGCTTGTAATGGGCATTCATATTTAGATCCCGGATATTTTCATCAAATAATCCAATCAGCACATCCTGCCACAATAAAAACTTGGAAGCATTCGATGACTTCAGATTATGTTTCATTACACCTGGCGTTTCATCCAATTGATTCAGAACGAGAAAATCGTCCAGGTGGCTGCCGGTACAAAAATGGAATCGATCCGCCAATTGCTTGTTATCAACTGTTTCTCGGTAGGTATGTTCAGCAAACAGCTGCATGACCGGCTGGGCAGTGGTCAGCGGGGTTTCTGCTCCATTGTCTCCCCATAGCGTGGTAAAGACTTCCTGAATGCCTTCCTTCTTACAGGCAGTCAAAGCAGCTTCTGTTGTCGCGAAAGCCCTTCCATAATTCGGTGAAATGCCATTCCAGGTCCATGCTCCGCCCGCAAAAACAGTGTCTTTCCCAAGCTCCTTATGCTTTTGAAAATACGTTTGGTAAAACTCTTCCTCCTCATGATAATAGTCCCAATAGACAAGCTGGATATCTTTTGGAATGGAGTCTATCGCTTCTTTCGGAATATCCAAATTTTCATCATAATATTCGCCAAACTTGGAGCCCAGGCGGAAATACATATCGCTCCAAATCATTGGTTTCAAGCCATGACTTTCAGTAATAGAGACTACAGAATTTAAGTGCTGATTCATAATCTCAAATCGATTCTTATATCCATTCAAATCCAAATAACGGCCGAGCCCAAGCTGAAAAGCTTCATCCATGCCAATATGGATCCGGTTTGACCGGAAAGGCTTTGAAGCAGCCTTGATCATGCTTTCGATAAATTGGTACGTTTTTTGCTCACCAGCCAATAAAATATCGGGGGTGTCCCTGATTTCTTCCGCATAGCCCCATTTCAAGGCCATCGCTAAATGACCAAGAGTCTGGATGCAGGGAATCATCTCTATTCCCAGGGTATCTGCATATTCATCGCATGCTTTCAATTCCTCTTCTGTATACCTTCCTCGCATATAGCCAAAATAGGGATAATCCGGAACTTCATAAGTGTCCTCCGTATAAAGCATGACCACATTTAATCCCATCATCGCCATTTGCCTTAGAAGTCCCTTTACCTCAGCTACTTTCAAAACGGCGTTTCTGGAAGCATCCAGCATAACCCCGCTGGTTCGGAATTGGGGATGTTCGGTCAGTTGAAATTCACCCTGTTTATTGTAATGTTCCAGCCATAAACCAATCGCACGATAAAAATGGATTTTTTCCTGAAAGAAGATTTCTCCCTTTCCGCTTTTATTGCTGATGTGGATAGGCCCTTCCCTTTGCGTAACAGCAATCGGAAAACCCTGATCATGCAATTGAATATTCAACTCATCCGACAAGAGCTGTAACCCTGTCAATATCGCATCAGTATCGCCTACCAGATTGATTTGCATAAAGATACCCCTTTCCATTGCAATACTTGCAATTTAGAGTTAATTAAAACCAGGTATTCAAAAAACAAATTTCCCTAGGATAATGGTATTTTCCACTTCTAATTCATTCGATAAAATGACCAAGTCTGCATCATATCCAATCGCAATCCTGCCTTTTCTATCATTAACTCCACAAACTGAAGCTGGATTAAAGCTCGCCATTTGGACAGCGTCTTCCATCGGGATGCCGCAATGCTGGACGGCAAACTGGAAGGCCTTATCCAGGGTCAGCGAACTTCCTGCAAGTTTCCCGTTCTCCAGGGCAACTTTCCCATCTTTTTTATAAACCATTTTACCGCCAATATGATGACAGCCATCTGGCAGCTGATTAGTACCGGTACAATCGGATATCAATGTAAGGTGATCTGCGCCTTTGATTCGGTACAATAATTCAATCATCTTTGAATTTACGTGAAACCCGTCTGCAATGATTTCACACTGCAAGTGCTGTAAATACAGTGCCGCAAAAGCTGCCGTCAGGTCCCGATGTGAAATCGGCCCCATTGCATTGAAACAATGGGTTATCCTTGACAGGCCAAATGGAACAGCCTTTTGGATGTCCTCAAAGGAAGCATCTGTATGGCCGGCCGAAACGGCCACTTTTTTATCATGTAAAAACTGGATCACTTCATTCCCTAAAATCTCTGGAGCTAATGTAATAATTCGAAGGATCCCTGCAGCCTCATTGACAAGAGCTTCAACATCTTTAATTGCAGGGACTGTCATGTACTCCGCTTTTTGCGCGCCTTTATATTTTGGGTTGACCCAAGGGCCTTCCAAATGCACCCCCAACAGGTGAGCCCCCGTCCTTTCTTCTTTTGCCACCTGTTTATTTAACAAAAGGAAGGTTTTAATATCATCCAATGAGGCAGTCCTTGATGTAGACAAAAAACCTGTCACACCAAAGGATGGGAGCCCATCCTGAATACGATAAAAACCTTCCTTTGTACCCATCATAAAATCGAACCCGTTAATGCCATGAATATGTGTATCAATAAAGCCTGGGCAAATCCAGCCTTCAGCTTGATAACAGGGAAGTTCCCGTCTCTCCTCTTCACGTTTCTTCCCGGCGAAAACAATTTTTCCGCCTTTGATCTCAATGAACATGTTCCTGTATATGGTTTTATCTGTAACGACATTTCCTTTTAAGTAATAGTGGTTACCTATTTCCACATGTAAAACCCTTCCATTCGCAGCTGTAGCTCCTATTCAAAAATACCACCTAGCCTCAGGAAGCGAGCAGGATTATTATGGATAGGAAATTAATTTCGTAAGAACCGCAGATTCCTTTTCCAGCAGTTTTTCAAATTCTTTGGGAGCTTGGTCAAGGTTCACTGCCTCTGTAATAAATGGGCTGACGTCAATTCGCTTTTCTTTAATCAGCCGAATATATTCTTCCAGATTCCTGCCTTCTGTCCAGCGGACATATTCATACGGATAATCAATCGCTTCCCTTTCATACACCTTGTCGTATCTTCCAGGTCCGCCTGCCCGGCTTATAAGCAATTCCGCTTCCTTTGAAAACATTAAATCCCGGGGAAAGTCAGGTTCGATATCACCAACGATAACGGCCTTTCCTTTATTGCGGATCCATTTTAAACATTCATGAGTCAGTGAAGAACGTTTCCCGCCTGCACATAAAAGAACCGCGTCCGCCCCTTTGGATCTCGTATGAATCCGGATCGCCTCTTCCAGCTCTTCGACAGTTGCAAAAGATTTAATATTTTCTTCGTGCAGCATTTCTGCCCTGCTTTTGGAAAGATCGTAGGCTATGACATTGTATGCAGCAGCATTTGCGATCTTGGCTATTAGCTGCCCCAGGACACCTAAACCGACGATAACAACTGTTTCACCAAATTGCAGGTTTGCGATGCGCAGTGCATGAATCGCTATGGCGCCAAGTCCGCCCAAAGCTGCCTCTTTAGGATCCACTGATTCAGGAACCTTGGCATACAAGGTTTTGGGGACGAGCAAATATTCATCATGATGGACGTATGGGGCACCATAACATGCAACCAAATCACCTTTATTTACATCAGTGATTTTACTTCCGCATTCAGCCACTTCACCCATCGCGCTATATCCCAAATGAACTTGTTTATTTTCACTATAGGAAAGCAAAGTTAGTTCCGTTCCTGGCGAAATGGCTGAATACATGGTTTTGACTAATATATACGATGGATTTGCTTTTATATCAGGCACTTCAGCTTCAATAATTTCAATTTTCCTGTTATGTGCCACAATTCTTTTCATTTAAAGTCCTTCTTCCGTCATTTATTTAGCAAACCACTTTGATAAATTAGCTTTTACAAATTCATCATCATGCAAGTGTGGATAGCTTTCATAAACGCGATCCAATTCCTTTTCCTGGCCCGGGCTGAGGGCTTCATGGTCAAGCAGGCACCAGTTCCCCCTCAGCAATCCCTGTCTTGTCAAAACTTCATTGATACCGGCAATGCTTCCTTTGAACCTGTGCCGGGAATCAAAAATCGCTGAATTGGCATCCGTTATTTCCTGCCCAAGAGTAAGCAGGCTCGCCGGAATGGCATCCTCATTTTGCGCCTTTTTTATATCGTTAAAAGTCTCAACCACACGTTTTGTCCAGACGGACCAATGACCAAGGAGCCCGCCAGCAATTTTCTTTTTCACGATTCGGTCTCCAATATTAAATTGGTAGGTGGTGAGTAAATCATTGATGATGTTATCGTCATTGCCCGTGTATAACGCAATTTCCTCATTGCGGGGAGAATGGCAAACGGCACGGACTACGTCAATCGTACAGTACCTGTCAAACGGTGCGATTTTGATGGCATGGACATTTGGGATCGAAACAAAGCGCTGCCAAAATTCATAAGAGAAAATTCTTCCGCCTACAGCCGGCTGCAGGTAAAATCCAAAAAGAGGAATAACCTTTGCCACTTTTTCAGCCCGTTCAATCAGTTCATCCTCGGAAAGATCGCTTAACCCGCCCATGCTCAGGAGTCCCAAATCATATCCAATTTCCCTGCTGAATTCTGCTTCCGCAAGCGCCTGCTCTGTCGGCCCGCAAATTCCTGCCACTTTGATAAAACCTTCAGGCACATTGGATCTCTTTGTTTCTTCAATCGCAAGGGATAATACCTTTTGATACAAGTTAAACTGGGGATCACGAATTTCGAATTGGGTGGTATGGACACCAACTGCAATTCCCCCGGCACCAGCGTCGATATAATAGCGTGTTAAAGCCCGCTGCCCCTGTTCATCCAGCTGCCTGTCTTCTGTCAACGCGAGTGGATGGGCCGGAATCACTGCACCTTCATGAAGCTTTTTCCTAACAGCCTCATCCAGCATTAAAATGCACCTTCCCTTTCCTGGAAGTGGGTTGGCTTATTGAGCGTCTGTCCGTCACGGATGACCCAGTCCGCAATCATATCGACCATCTGCTGGATCGTGACCTTTGGATAGCCAAACAACTTGTGGGCATGTGAGGCATTATTAAGCAGTGCAGTAGGACTTTCTGTGTGGATGAGCAATGGCTCCTTTCCCATCCTTTTTCCGAATTCTTGGGCCAGCCATCTTATTGATAATGTTTCGGGACCTGTCACATTCAATATTTTGGGAGGATGATTTGCATGCAATAAGGAGCGGATCGCATATTCATTCGCATCTCCCTGCCAGATCACGTTTACATTTCCCATTGTCACATCAATCGGATTTCCCTGATGTACTTGTTTGGCAATCTCAAGCAACACTCCATAGCGTAGATCGATCGCATAATTTAATCTGAAGAGAACCATTGGGGTTTGATGTTTATGAGAAAAATAGGTTAATATCCTCTCCCTGCCCAGGCATGATTGCGCATATTCACCAACTGGATTGGGAACTTCGTCCTCTGTACAGCAATTGCTTTGAACCGTGGTAAAAGGATAAACATTCCCCGTTGAAAAAGCCACAATCCTCGAGCCTTTAAACTTTTCCGCTACCCTGCCCGGAAGGTAGGCATTCATAGCCCAGGTATAATGTTCATTGCCAACTGTTCCGAATTTGGTCCCAGCCATATAGATAATATTTTTCACCTCAGGAAGATTCCGGAGGTCAGCTTCATTCAACAGGTCAGCTTTGATTGTTTCAATTCCACATCCCTGTAACTCCTGAAATAAACTTTCATCTGAAAATCTCGCGACACCAATGACTCTTTTTGGCCGGCCTGACTGATCAACCGCTCTTTTCGCCATTTTTGCCAAAGTAGGGCCCATTTTCCCGCTTACACCCAGAATCATAATATCTCCATCCAGCTTCTGAATGTCCCGGACTATCTCTTCGCTTGGCATTGACATAAAATCCTCTAATTCCGCTATCGTTTTCATAAAGTCCTCCTAATTTTGTTTTTTTGTTATGAGTATGAACATTTAAAATTTACACTATTATCAGTTATTTTCATTCTATAATTGAGGTTATTAAAAAGACAAGTCTTTAAATGGTCTTTTAGTGGACATCTTTAGAGAGGTAAAAATATCTATTTGACAATTCGGAAAGTTCAACTTAATCTATTAGTAAGATTATATAAAGACATTTCTTTAAAGAGTCTTTTAATGGAGCTGAAAAAATGAATGGTAACCAATTATCCGCAAATGGAACTGAAATCATTATCGGCATTGTAGGTCCTAAAGCCCTAAAGACCGAAATAATGAAAGCGCTTGAATCCTTTCCGAATTTCCAGCCTGTTTTTCTTCATGCAACACCCACGACAATGGAGCCGGAAGTGATGGCTGATTTTATCAGTCGGGTTGAAGTCCTCTTATTTACCGAGTTCCAAACATTTTTCAATGCCAAACAGCTGGTTGATTTCCCAATCCCCGCGCAATACGTCCCTTTAATGGGAACTGGACTTTATCGGTCGTTATTTTTGATTCAAAATCAATATGATTATCACTATTTCTCGGTCGATACAGTTGAAGAGAAATACCTGAAAAGGATCCTTTATGATTTAGGCGAAAAAGATTATGCATTTAAATCCTTTCCTCATTATGATCAGTCCAGTTCAATTCAATCGATTGTCCAGTTTCATCAAGACAATTATCAAGAATCTGGATCCATTGCTATTACCGGATTGCAGGAGGTTTCATTGAGACTAACAGAATTGGGCATACCGAATGAATGGGTCACCCCCACTTATCAGGATTTAATTGTCTCCCTCGAACGTGCTTTACTCGCAACAGAAGCGCGAAAAAATAAAGAATCCCAGATTGTATTTGGCATCATCGATATTGATAAATTTGAGAAAATAACGGAAAAATATGCAACCGAGCATGAAGTTCAGGTACTTAAGCTGAAGTTCCAGCAAATGATGCTAAATTATACAAAACTGCTGGATGGCCATTTGATCAATTCCGGCGGCGAAGAATTTTCCTTCATTACCACCCGTGGCATTTTTGAAAGAGAAACACGCGGCTATAAATTCATTCCATTATTGAATTCCGCCAAAACCGAGCTGGGTGTCACCATAAGCATTGGGGTTGGATTCGGCCGCTCAGCCGCTGAAGCAGGCAGCCACGCACGCATCGCCCTGCGCCAATCAAAGGAATTAGGCGGGAATGTGTGTTACATTGTCCGTGAAGACCAAAGTGTCATTGGGCCAGTGGACATCATAACGGATACCCAATATGAAAAGTATGATCTTTCCATCACTGATGCTGAGCTGCTCAAAAAAGCGGAAATGGCTGGGATGTCGGCCGCTTATATGACGAAACTGATGGCAAGAGTGGCACGCCATAAAAAGTATGATTATACAGCGCAGGAATTAGCCACAACTTTGGATATCACAACAAGAAGCGCTCATCGGATTCTATTAAAATGGATGGATGCAAATTTGGTAGATATTGTAGGAGAAGAAAAAATCACCTACAAAGGAAGGCCGAGACGAATCTATCGTCTTAGCTTTATATTGGCTGACCACAGTTAGGGATTGGTATTGGCCTTGTTCTTCCATATAAAAATATGATTGCGGGCATGTAATTGGCCCGCTGTTCCTGTTTCCTGCTCCCCCTCTTTTCCCTGCTCAAATCCTTACCTGTATTCCTGTCTCCCTGCTTTCATTGGCAGCCTCGATAAAACGGATGATTTCCTGGGTTTCCTGTATAGGGACGACTGGCTTTCGATCTTTAAAAAACAGCATCACCTGCTCCAGCAAACTCGCATAACAGGGCTTTGATGAAGAATCTATACATACAAATTCATTTCCTTTTTCAAAATGAATAAGAGCACCAAAGCCATAATTTCCTGGAGCATTTCCTCTTACTGTACCAATTCTTCCATCTTTCCATTGGGAAATCACCAAATCAGAATCGGGATTGGACAGAACGCTTACATGCTGGGCTCCACTCCCAATAATCGCATAAAGCATCTCGATCGTATGAATTCCATACCAGAAATATCCCGGCTGGGTTTCCATCTTATCCATCGGTCCAAAACAGTCGACCCCAATAATATCGCCTTTATCCTTTATCGCCAGCGCCTGCCTTAATGGTTCTGCAAACCGTAAGGCAGACGAACTCATGATGGGAACTCCATGCTGTTTCGACAGTTCCTCCATTTTAATGGCATCTGTTGAACACAAACATAATGGTTTATCAATGAAGATCGGCTTCTTAAACCTGGCCAACTTTTCCACTTGCTGCAGGTGGGCCCTTCCATCTACAGATTCCAATAAAATGGCATCACAAGTCTCCGCCACTTGTTCAAAACTATCAACCATATGCACACCGTACTGCTCCACTTTCCTCGTAATACCGCCAATTCGCGAATAACTTAGCTCAAAATCATCTGACCCGGCCGGACACGCCGTTACAACCTTCCCTCCCTTTACATGAAAGGGATGAGCCGGATCATTTAACAACTCTGTAAATGCAGATGCGTGCGAGGTATCCAGCCCAATCATCCCTAACTGTAAATCCCCCATACCCTACTCTCCTTTAAAATGAGAAATTTATTTTAAACCTGATAACTGTATCCCTTCCGTAAAATACTTCTGGAAGAACAAAAAGATCAGGAATGTCGGGATAAATGAAACAGTGGCCCCTGCCATCTCGATACCAAAGTTGCCTTCCTTATTTAAAGTGGAGGCCAGACCGACTGTAATGGGATACATCTTTTCATTGGTCATATAGATCAAAGGCTGGAATAGATCATTCCAGTTGCTCACAAAGGCAAATGTTCCCACTGTCGCGATGGCCGGAAATGCCAATGGCATATATATTTTGCGGAAAACCTGAAAATCATTGGCTCCATCCATCCTGGCTGCCTCATCCAATTCCAAAGGAATGCCTTGCATGAATTGGCGGACCAAAAATACACCCATGATCGCCCAAAGCTCCGGAACAATTAAAGATTGATATTCATTAATCCAGCCAAATTTAGAAAACATTATGAATTTAGGGATGATGAGCAATTGCGGCGGAATCATAATGACCGCCATGAATGTCCAGAAAACAAATTCCCTGCCGAAGAATTGCTTCCTGGCAAAGATATAGCCTAATAACCCGGCAAAAAACATTTGCGAAAAAACAGGAATAATTGTTATCACAACAGAGTTGAAAATCCACCGCAAAAAGTTATCATTCCTGAACAGATAAATAAAGTTGTTCAATGATGGATCATTCGGAATCCAAAATAATGGGCTTAACGCCGCGAAGGTTGTTTCTTTAAATGAACTTAATATCATGATTAAGAATGGAAGGAGAAAGCTAAATCCCAGAAAGAACATGATCAAATACTTTCCTGCTGTTTTCAACAAAAATTCCAACCCCTTTCTGCACTCTTGCTTTTAATAAAGACCCTGGTCCTTCCCGAAATATTTTCTTTGAATAAGCGAAATGACGAGGATGATCGCGAATAGAACATAAGATAAAACGGCTGCGTAGCTAAAGTTCAAGTTTGTGAAACCGATGGTATACAAATAATAAACAATGGTACTCGTTGAGAAGTTTGGTCCTCCGCCTGTCAATAGAAAGGCCGAATCAAAGATTTGGAAAGAGCCGATTGTTGTAATGATCAATACATAAAAATGGATCGGCTTTAACAAAGGAAACGTGATCATCCAAAAGGATTTAAAAGTGGAGGCACCATCAATCTTTGCCGCTTCATACATATCCTTTGGAATCGACTGCAAACCTGCAAAATAATAAATCATCGTACTTCCCGATACTTTGAAAATACTCAAGCCGGCCAGTACGAGTAGCGCTTGTGAAGAATCTGAAAGGAATAATTGGGGTTCAACCCCAAAAAAGCTCAACAGATAGTTAATAAAGCCCGATTGCGTTCCGGAGAACAGCCACTCCCAGATTCCTGCGACAACAACAAAGGATGTGACAACCGGGAGGAAAAACACTCCTTTAAAAAACTTGGTCATTGCAATGCCCGATTTGATAATGAGTGCCAATATTAAGCCAAGCGCCATTGTAGGAACGATATAATAGATGGAAAATAACACAGTATTCCAAATCGATTTAATCGCAATTTTATCCTGAAACAACTGGCTCCAGTTTCTTAACCCAACGAATTCAGAGGTACCAATAATCCGGTAATTCAGAAAGGTTAAGATGAAACTGTAAACGAATGGGATGATCTGGAATATGGTAAAGTGAATCAGAACTGGAACAAGAATGATATAGACAAGGGAATTCTTTTTCCATTCACTTTTTATCCTCATTATTAAAGGCGGTTTAATTTTCTTTTCATGTCCCAAAGGCGCCTGTGTTTTGTTTACTATGACCTTTTCCAAGAAATCACCTTCCTTCTCTTTTGATGGCCAAACCTTTTTTAATAAACAGAGAGCTTTATTCTCTCAGGAATAAAACTCTCTTAATAATAGAAGCTATTAGGTTACGGCTTAGCCAGTTCAGCTTCGATTGCTTCAGCTGCTGCGTCTGCTGCTTCTTGAGGAGTTTTGTCTCCAGCCATCATCGTTTGCACTTCAGATTGGATAAATGGCATAATCGCACGGCCTTTTGGATGGATCACGCCAGGCAGGGCATATTGTGTGTAGGTTGATAGCTGTTTCATATGCTCATTCGAATCAAAGATATCTTTAGCTTCCTCTTGCGTCGGAATATATTGGGTCACCGTATTAAAGATCCGCTGATTTTCCGCATTTGTCACACTCTTTACAAATTGTGCTGCTGCATCAGGATTATCACTGTTGGATGGCACTACAAACATTCCAGTCGTACCATATGTCAGCTGTTCCTTATTTTTTAATGGGGCAGCAATCGAGAAGTCAAATGTGCCTTCTTTTTGCAGCAGGGTGAGGTCAATTCCAGACCCAAGGATTGCCAGCATTTTGCCGCCAAACCATAATTCATTATGGTTGCTTGCAGTAATGGAATCTTCAGGGATATATCCTTTTTCGTACATATTATTAATCATCTCAAATGCTTTAACACTATCAGCGTTATTGATTTTGACTTCATTTTCTGCTGTTACCACCTGTCCGCCAGACTGCCAGATCCATGGATAAATGGTTCCGTTCATTGAACCGCCGCCAGCATAGTTTAAAGCATAGAACCCTTTTTCTTTGGCTTTCGCTGCCCAGGCGTCAAACTCTTCCCAGGTAGTTGGGAGTTTGGCAGGATCTTCGCCAATTGCCTCAATAACTTCATTGTTATAGAAGAATGTGTAAGCTTCCTGCAGGATCGGCAGCCCATATTTCTTATCCTTCCATGTGGTCGATAGCAATGAAGATTCAACAAACCCATCCAGATCACCATCTTCAAGATAGGGATCCAGCTCCAGGAGCATTCCTACATCCGCATATTGCGGCATTTGGTCAGGAATGGCATAGAATACATCTGGTCCATTGTTAGCTGCCAATGCAGTCAGCACTTTTTGATCTCGGTTGGACCATGGAATGGTTTCAACATTTACCTTTACATCCGGGAAATCTTTATTGTAGTTTGCGACAATCTCTTTCCACATTTCTTCTTCTTTTGCAGCATCACCCGTGTATGGATGTACCCATACGGTTATTTCCCCCTCAACCTTAGCATCATCCTTTGAAGCTGGATCATCATTACTTTCGTTTGAAGCTGGCTCATTACTGCAAGCTGCAAGCATCAGGATAAATGCCATAAGAAGAACCAATATACTTTTCTTTTTCATTCCGCAAATGCCCCCTCATTTTATGTTTTTAATAATGAAAAACAGGTAAATGTTTTAGCTGTGGAATCCCCCTCCTTAAAACCTTGAATGGATAGAACAAAGCCAGGAAAGCGCTGTCAAGTGCTGTTGGCACTTTTTATCTCTGTAACTTCATTTTAATTCTTTTTAGAATATTGTGACAAGTCTATAAAGTGTCTTTAAATAGCAGCAAACGAAAAAATTGGTGTCTTGATGTGGAAACATTGATTTATACATAGTTAAGACCTTGTGGATGCGGAAAGGGGATAGGGAAGATAGGATCCAAATTGGAAAAGGAACGGTTGGTTCCTTTTAAAATGAGTTCTTCCATTTCTTGATGACCAACAACCAGAGAATTTTGGTTATGGGCAAGCTTATACTGAAGGTCGTCTTGTTTGGAAATGTCTATTTTATCTTTTAAGAAAGGACACAGCTGGTCCAAGAGCAAGTCCAGATTCAAAATCTTAATTGTTCCTGGATAAGGCTGTTCTTCTTTCTTGAGTGAGGCTAATTGGACATTCAGAGCTGTTTCAAATGTGGGAACATTCAACAATAATGAATTCAACCCATACCTAAAGGTTTCCCCGATCAAGCGGCAGAGAGCTTCCGGATCTCCTCCCCATTCAATTGCCCGGGATTCTGCTCCCTCCTGTTCGTTATACGGGACACCAAACACTAGATAGGCCGTTACCTTTTGGTTCTCTTCTGCTACAAGAACCTTATGTTTCATTTTGAAAATACTGGCAAAACCGGCCGACTCATTCAGAACAGCCATTTCATAAATACTTTGTTCATACCGGACTGGCCGTTCGTGATTGAGTGATCGGATTTGAAACCAGTCATAGGGCTGAAGTTCACGAACGGTACAAGGATAATCTGATTTAAGATCGCCTTTTCCAATTTTGTATTGATTCATTTTCCCATAAAAAGTACAACCTTGTTTGATATAGATCGGTAAATCGCCCGAAACAAAAAGAACGGATGCACCGGACTTATTGGCATGTTCAAAAACTTTCTGCAAAAGGGTATTTGCCAGCCCCTTTCTCCGAAAGACAGGGTCCGTGCAAACCGCACCAATGGAATAGGCTTGTACTTCGGCCCCGCCAATGTGAAGAACAAATGGTACCAAGCCGATGAAAGAGACTAACCTTTCATTTATAAAGGCACCATATGATTGGTTCAATGCGGCAGAAAACACTTCCGGAAAGGCTGGTCCCATCGACACATGCCCTTCTTTTCGAAACGTCTTATCCGCTAAATCAATTGCCTGTGTGAAATCTTCCTGCTTTAATAACCGGTATTCCGCCATTGTTTTTCACCTCAATTTGGGAGAAGTCTCTTTTGGACCACTCATTGGTAAAGTTGTCTTGTTCCAAAAAATGCAAGATAGAGTATTTTGAATTGTGTTATAATAACACTGAGTTTTGTGGACCTAATTCCTATTTTAGGGGAAATTTTTTAAGTGACAAGTCTATTATGGGTCTTTAATTGCTTTCGGCTTCCCCTTTTTATCGACATATTCCTACAATGAGGTGGCTTATTTGGACAGGTGGGAAAAATTCAATGCCTTTGCAGTATGGATGTTGAAGGCAGGTTATTTAAATTTGCTGTGGATTGGCTTTACTTTGGCGGGGTTAGGGATATTTGGTCTTTTTCCATCTACTGGGGCCATGTTTACCATTATTCATAAGTGGCTTCAAAAAGAACCCGTCGGGAAGCTCTTTCCTGCTTTCTGGAAAGCATATAAAAAAGAATTTATTTCCCTTAATAAATTTGGCCTATTTTTTATATTGATTGGCTATATATTGGTTTATGACTTCATGTTTTTACATCAAAATGCTGGCAAGCTGCAATGGCTGATCCCGGTTACCGGGTTTATCGCGATTTCGTATGTCATGACTTTATTGTATTTTTTCCCTGTCTACACGCAATACCGGATGAAATTCTTTCAATATATCAAACAATCGTTTTTAATTGGCGCCAGCTCCCTGCTAGAAACGATGATTATGTTTACTTCATGCATGGTTCTGATGATTGCTGTAAGATTCATACCAGGCATCATCCCTTTATTTACCGGCAGTGTGTTAGCCATCGTGATTACCTGGTGCGGCAATCGTGCTTTTCGCAAAATAAAGCTAAAAAACCCTAAAAAAGATTATGTTTCTCTAAACATAATGCAGTAAAATAAGCGGAGAATTTTCGGTTACATGCAGTATAGAGCTCGTTCCGGGGGTATATAGGGGGAGTTTTTCCGGTTATGCAAACAAAAATTGCCCATTTTAACATTTTTCTGGCCAATAGGCGGAATCTCTCCGTCTATTTAAGCTATTTACAGGGCTAATTACTAATTAAGAGAAATTCCTCCGTCTATTATCAGACTGGTAGAGCGTCCTGCCTTGGAGCTCTTTTTTTTTTGCTTTTTCAGAGTATCCTTTCACTTTTGCCTATCCATCTTTTATTTATGGTCCGTTAAAAGTCTTGATTGTTCTCTTTTTTTATTTAAACTCAATAGTAAGCTGGCAGCAGGTATCCTTTTACATAGCCAGGTGAATGTCCCCTATTCAAGGAGGTTAATCAATGGATTTCAGTGGTTTACATTATTATGTTCCTTCTGCTAAAGCAATTGAGCCAAAGGTGATTGAAAGCGATTTGATTGTATATGGTGCAACTCCTGCTGGCATTGCCGCGGCTGTACAGGCGAAACGTATGGGGCTGACTGTAGTCATAGCCGAGTTCGGAAAACATGTTGGAGGAATAACCGCTAGCGGGCTGGGAGCGTCCGATATTGGCGCAAAAGAAGCCATAGGCGGTTTGTCGAGGGAATTCTTCAAGGAACTAGGAAACTATTACAATACGGAAGAGCAGTGGACGTTCGAGCCCAAGGCAGCCAAATATGTATTCCACAAATGGCTCAAGAATCATGATATCGAGGTCCTATTCAACCAGCATTTAACAGAAGTAAAAACAGAGAACCTCAAAATAAAAGAAATCATCATGGAGGATGGCACCGCCTATAAAGCGAAGTTTTTCATTGATGCCAGCTATGAAGGAGACTTAATGGCAAAAGCTGGTGTCACGTATTTTACAGGCAGGGAATCAAACGCCACATACAAAGAAGCCTATAATGGAATTCAATTTGGACATCCTCACCATCAGTTTGAAAAGTGGGTTGATCCATATGTGGTTGAAGGTGACCCTTCAAGCGGAGTTTTGCCAGGCATTACAGAAACCAGCCTTGAAACTCTCGGATTTCAAGGACAAGGGGACCACCGGATCCAGGCGTATAATTTCCGTATCTGCCTGACGAAAAATCCTGATAACTCTGTCCCTTTCCCTAAACCGCCTTTTTATGACCCTGGAAGGTATACTCTATTATTACGATATATAAAGGCTGGTGTTTGGGATGCGATGAACCTTCATACCATGCTTCCAAACGGAAAAACCGACCTGAACAATTATGGAGGATTTTCGACTGACCACATCGGCATGAATTATGACTGGCCTGAGGGAGATTATGAAACACGTGAAAGGATCTTCCAGGATCATTTTTCCTATAATCTTGGCCTGCTCTATTTTTTAGCAAATGATGAAAGTGTTCCCCGGACCATCAAAGAAGAAGTAAATCAATGGGGATTAGCATGTGATGAATTCGAGGAAACGGGACACTGGCCGCATCAGCTATATATTCGCGAAGCAAGAAGAATGATCGCTGATTATGTCATGACCGACCATAATTGTTTAGGCGACAAGACTGTTGAAGATTCCATCGGCCTCGCCTCCTACCAAATGGATTCCCATCATTGCAGGAGGGTGATTATTGAGGGCCGTGTATACAATGAAGGCGATGTTGAAATACCGATTTCACCTTATCCGATTTCCTATCGTTCGATCCGCCCCAAAGCAGAAGAATGTACAAATCTACTTGTTCCAATCTGCCTGTCCAGCTCACATATTGCCTATGGGTCGATCCGAATGGAGCCAGTGTTCATGATCCTGGGCCAATCCGCCGGAGCTGCGGCAGCTTTAGCCTTTCAGAATAAAACTGCGGTTCAAGCTGTCGATTACGACCAGTTGAAAGATGTATTGCTAAATTGCGGCCAGGTGCTTCACTGGGATGATTCCATCGAAGATGACCCCGTCCTGCGGATGAAATCGACTTTTGGAAAGGCATAGATATGGAGTTTATAAGGGACTGCAAGCTTTAGTGCTGTGCAGCCCTTTTTTATTCACCTTTTGTTCTTGCCCCCTCCTTCGTGTTTATCTCTTTTGATATTTCCCCTACTAAAGTCCCGAAATCATTCTCGTCATTTTAAAGACTATGTTTGTTAAATATTCTTGAAATAGAAGTTGGAAAATTTTTAAAATTCAAAGGAGGAAACAAATTGAAAGATTATATTAAAAGATTAAGCATCACTTTAATTGCAGCACTTCTCGTTCTGTCCAGCCTCTCTCTGGTCCAGAGGCCAATTGAAGCTGCAGCCAGTGAGTGGAAAGAGCTGAATATTGTAAATGGTGATTTTGAAGCAAAACCTTCTTCTGAAACGCATCTTCCGTCCTGGGATTATTGGAGCGGCGGCTTTAAAACCGGAATGGCCATATCGAAGGAAGTTGTTTATGAAGGGCTTCAAAGCCTGGCCGTTGACAATAATGGTGTCGTTGGGCTTTTCAGCCAGGAAATTTCTATAACAGAAGGAAACCACTATAAATTATCGGCACAGCTGAATGTCAAACAATCCGCAGGAAAGCCGGGTATTTGGCTCCGCTGGACAAATGATAAAGGGACAATTATAAAAGACGATCCAAAGTATTTTGATATCCCATCCTTCAACAAGTGGCAAACTGTAGAGATTGAAACAACAGCCCCGGCTGGCGCCAAAGGTTTAAAAATCTTCATTTATCAATCATCCACTTCCAAGATGAAGGGGTACTATGATGATATAAAACTTTTTGAAAAGGAGTCCAGCATTTTAGATTTCCCTGTTCAATATGGTCAACCTATCAATCATGGTCCGGCTGCTTTAGCGGCTAAATCACAAGGGGTTGCGATTGGGGATGGTGAGGTCTACTATGCCACAAACGGTTCACCGGCAACCTTTTATGCAGCAGACGCTGAGACTGGGAAGAAGATATTTTCAAAAGAGCTGCCAGGCAGTGATGTTGTATGGGCCATGGTGGTCGGCAAAGATGGAAATGTATATTTTGCAGGAACCTATAACGGAATTTTATACAGGTATGTTGTCGAAGAACAACGTCTTGAGGAGCTGGGGAAAAACCCTTCTGACAACTGGGTATGGCAGCTTGAGGCTTCCGATGACGGGAAGATTTACGGAGCCACTTATCCAAACGCAAAAGTGTTTGAGTATGATATTGAAACAGGCAAATTCAAGGACTTGGGCACTTTTTATGAAGGCCAGCAATATGCACGCGGCCTAGGAATTACAAAAGATAGTCTTTATGTAGGAACCGGAACGACCGCCCACTTGCTGAAGATGGACCTGGCATCGGGGAAACGAACTGAAATCAGCCTGCCAATAACGGGGACGTCTACATCCATTTCAAACATCTGGGAATATGGAAACAATATTTTTGTTGCCTATGGAACATCATTGGTTACCATTGATAAGACAACAGGGGAAGAAAGGAATACGATGAACTGGCAGGATGAGCATACCTTTGATGGTCTTATCTCCTCCCCTTCACCTTATGATGAAAATATCATCTATTATATCAATAAAAATACACAGCAATTATGGACATACGATATGACAACACACAAAACTTCTAAAGTAGAGCCAACTGTCCAACTGCCACAAACCCCTGCCAAAGCGATTCGCTGGGTCAAGGATAAAAACGGAAAAGATGTGTTGGCCATTCTGCATCATCAAATTGAATACACCATCTTTGACCCTTCCACGAACACGGTGAAAGTGAGCTACCCGGAAGTGGATATGCAGGGACTTCTGATGCAAAGCCTGGAAATTGGCGAAGACCAGAAGATTTATATGGGAGGCTATCAGGGTTCATTCGGAGTCTTTGATACATCAAGTGATAAATATTTGCTTAGAGAACGCGACCCTCACCAGATCGAAGGAATTGGCTTCTTAAACGGTGACGTCTATCTGGGTACTTACGGAGGAGCCAGGATTTTCAAATACAATCCTGACCTTCCTTTTCATTTCCAAGGCGGCGTGAGCGGTGACAATCCCGAGCTGGTCCACGATATCGGAGATGACCAAAGCAGGCCATTTACATTTACATCAGGCGATAATAAGCTGTTTATTGGCACCATTTCGGATTACGGAAGATTGGGCGGGGCATTAACCATTTATGATGCAAATACGAATAAATGGAATACCATACGTAACATTATTAAAAACCAAAGCATCATTGGATTGGCTTATCATGACGGTACCGTGTTTGGGGGTTCCACTCTTGCCGGAGGCCTTGGTATTGACCCTACCGAACCAAAAGCAAAAATGTTTGAATACGATGTTGAGACAGGGAAGCACGAAACATTCGACCTTCATGTGGATGGCTTGGCCAAGCCGGAAATGATTGGCGAGCTGTCTGTTGGCCCTGACGGAAATATTTGGGGCGTTGCCTGGGGTTTGGATGAAGGAGGCTCCTTTAACACAGTGGTCTTTGCGATGAATCCAGAAAATCGGAAAGTCATTAAAAGTACTCAGCTGCTAAAAGGCGTAAACCGTGGCAGTCAATGGAGACCGTTTTTCATCCGCTGGGATCAGCAAGGCTACCTTTACACAACAGCCGGAAGACAATTAACCGTCATCGATCCGGAAACAATGAAAAGCAAGCAATTAGTGCCAGGCACCGTCAATTTAATGGATATCGATAAGGAAGGAAATATCTATTATACCGCTGACCATAACTTGTACCAGCTGCCAGTCAAACTTGAAAAGGGAACGTTGGCTGTCGAAGATAATACCCTTCTGCAAGGAAAGCAGCAAGAAATACATTTAAAAGTTACGTTGGTAAATGGCAGCTCGATTGATTTAGCAGGCGCAGATATTCAATGGATGACTTCGAATCCTGATGCAGCAATTGTGGAAGATGGAATAATTCTCGGCAAAAATGCAGGAAAGACCGAGATTTATGCTACTGTTTCGTATAATGGCGAAAAGATCACAACCAATACGATCACTGTAACCACCCAAGTGACAATGGATACATTGGCAGACCAGATTAGTGAATTAGAAGAAGCCGGAAACCTTTCGCATCCGTTGGCTAAACAATTAACGAACCGGTTAAAACAAGCCAAAAAGCATTACGAAAACGAAAACAAAGAACAAGCCGTTAAACATCTCGAAGATTTCCGGAAACATCTGGACAACAGCTCGGCAGAAGAAACCATTAAAAACATCTTGCTCAGGAACGTTCAGTCTATCGAAACAGCATTGGCTGAGTAACTCCTCAATCCAAAGGGGCCCAAGCAAGCCGGATGAACGGCTTGCTTGGGCCCCTGTTTGCATTAAGCAGTTCAGTCTATTTCAATGGAGTCCAAGACTTTCTTCAGTTTAATAGAAGAGTCCACTGTGATATCTGTTTCTTTAGCATTTTCGAAGTGTTTTAGAGCATCCTGCAAGTGCTTTCTAGCTTCTTCCATCCTTCCTTTATCCCGGTGGTGAATGGCTGATGTGATCGAGTTGGAAAGCTGTTTACTTAATGAATTGGTGATATCTCTTTTCTCTGTATGTTGTTGAATAAATCTCAAAGCGGACTCCAGCGTATCTGATACTTCCATTTTCATTAAATTAGCTTTATCTGCGTAATAGATGTTTCCATCGTCGCCGATCGTCATCAATTCTGCCTCACCCAGTGTTTCAAACTCCATTGAATCAGTGTCTATGACCGTTAATTTGCCGGCAAGATTTGTGTACATAAGGCCATCCTCGCTCCAGCGGATATGGATCGGTCTCCATCTGCCATAGTCCTTTACCTCAGGATAAACAGCTTTGCTTTTTACAATTTCCAACGTTTCCGGATCCATGGCAAAGATGGTTCCGCCTGCTCCCGACCATAAAAGTCCGTCCGGTCCAAGGCTCATTCCGCTAATCTTTTTCGGTGGTGTCAAGCCTGGGATATCGGGGACAAACTCGGTGATTTTTTCACCTTTTTCCATATCCCAGACGAATATTTTCGCAGCGGGTTCTGTTGGGTCAATTCCCAAACCGCCTGCAACTGTTGTGGATCCATACAGCTTTCCATCAACTGCTGCTAGTCCTGCAATGGCTTGATTATGGACCACATTGTCATACACTTTTGCATCTTTTGGCGAGGCGGGATCCAGTACGGTTAATGAACCGCCCAAATGTCCGTAATCAGGGATCGTTCCAATATACAATTTATTGCTGGCTGCCGTCATAATGAACGGACGGTCCTGGTTGGGAATGTCGTAAATTTGTCTGGCAGTAAGAGCTGGAGCAGCAGGATCCATCTCGAAAATCGTTGCACCAGGGTAAATTCCAAAATACATTTTATCTCCCAGGGATACCATACCTTCTGCTTGTCCTAAGGTGAAATTTTGGTATTCATTTGTATCTGGGTTGTAGACCGCCCCTTTCCCTCCAGGATAACCGCTTAAGTATAAATTGCCCTCCGGTCCTTTTTCCAATGTCTGGAGGGGAATGGGATTGCCCACAATCGGATATTGAATGGTTTTAACCTTTTTCGTCTGTAGATTCATATAGGTAACTTGACCGGCAAATTGGACGGTAACCAGTGATTTACCAGGGAAATCTTTATCATTTTCTACTTCCACCCACGCTGTATTCCGCAAAAAGGTTCCAAATGCGACTCCTGTATCAACCGCATTCAGGGTATCCAAATTCACTTCCATCAACCTGGCCCCTTGCAGGAAGTAGACTAGATTGCTGCCAGGCTGGCCATGGATGATGCGCAGCCCTTTATTGTTGGTGTAATGCTTATCACTCCATTGTCCTGTTTCTGTATCATAGAACAGGAGTGTATTGCTTCCACCGCCGACACCAGCGATGATATATTTTCCTGCAGCGTCCAGCTGCCAGACGCTCGAGCCTGGAACAACATGATCAGGCACTTTAATCGATTCATATTCGCCTGTTTCAATATTCAGCTTGACAATGCGATTATCAACACCGACTCCTAAATAAAGGTAACCGTTGTGATAGGCAGTAGACCTGGTGTAGCTTTGTCCTGGGGCCACACTCCCGTAATCCTTCATTTCCCCGGTTTTTGGATCATATCGGCCTGCTTTGGCGTTGGGGAAGGATCCGAAATAGACTCGTCCCTGTTCATCATGAGACAAACCGTATACGACACTCTCTCCTATTCCGCCAAGATTCTTTACTTCCTTTGTAACTGGGGAGTATTCATACAAATACCCATTGCCGCCAATATAGACATTGCCATTTGGTACCGTAAGATGTGTCCATACTGCGCCTGTGCCTTCCAAAGGATATGTTCTCAAGACTTCCTGGCTTTTAAGGTCTACCACCTGGAAGATGGCCGGACTGCCGCTGGCCGTTGTGTACATCATCTCTCTGCCATCCTCTGTTCCATAGGCAGAATCATATACGGCTACACTTTGAATCGGAGAACCCAAATTTACAGGGTCTTTATATCTTTTATCAACCTTGGCACTAGCTGGACTGCTGTGGAAAAAAGAAGACAAAATTAACAGAAATCCTACAAAAAGAATGGAAAAAGGTTTAGCAAATACTCTCATTTATCCCGCTCCGCTCCTCATCTAATTTTAGTTTCATATCTTTCAAACCGGTATTTCGCACCTCCTCTTTGTTACCTTAAAATTATCAAACTTATCTGAAATTATAAATGTCGATAAATGGCCCATAATTAATTCAGGATAATAGTCCTGACTTGCCTAAGTGAGGGGTAGCACAGGAATCGTCTTATTAACGGCAATTGGACAATTTACAAGAATAAAAGGTTTTCTGCTATTAGCAGAAAACCTTTTATTCTTGCATTAGAATCCTATTTTTATTTAAACCTTTATTTTACAGGATTTTGGGGTCTGCCTGGATTCTCTGGTTTTCCTGGACTATCCGGCTTACCCGGATTTTCCGGTTTCCCTGGCTTATTTGGTTTACAAGGTTGGCCTGGGTTTTCAGGCCTGCCCGGCGTGCATGGTTGCTTCAACCAAGTTATAGTATAGGTTAACGTGGAAATGCCATCACTTCCTGTTGTAATGATTACTGTTTTCCCAGTTGAATGGACGATTTCAACTTTTGCACCAGGCTGGCTTAGCTCTGCTGCTATGTTTTCAGTTTGGACAGCATCCATGGTGTAGTTTAATTTACCGTGCTGGAACCCTTCCATTCCTTTGCCATCAATGGTGATCGATTGCAGGGTTGCATCAGTTTCTGATACAGGAATTTTGTGAAGCTCACTTCCAAGCGCATAATAGATGCTTCCATCAACCCCGACGGTCATGCTGTTCATGAAATCCTCCACTAGCACCTTGTGATCCATTGTTTTAGGATCAATCACAATCAGGCTGCGTGCTAATGTTGTATAGAGCATGCCATCCGGTCCCCACTTAAGGCGGTAAGGAAACCATTTGCTGCTATTATATAAACTTGGCCGTATGAGCTTGCTATCCACCACTTCATAGGTTTCCGGATTCAACTTAAAGATCGTTCCCTCGACGGCTCCCCATAGGAAACCATCTGGTCCGATTGATAAATCACCAATCATTCGCGGTGCTTTATCAATACTTGGAATTTCAGGTGTGAACTCCAAGATTTTCTCCCCTTTTTCAACATCCCAAACAAAGATTTTTGCCTTTTCTGCCTTAGGATTAATCCCTAATCCACCCCATACAGAAGTTCCGCCAAATAGCTTGCCATCATGGTAGGCCAAGCTGATAATACTTTGATCTTGAACAACATTTCGCTGCTGTGACCATTCATCTGTTTCAGAATCATAAATCGCCAGGGCGCCGCCTAAAACCCCATAATCAGGGATGGTTCCAACAAATAGCTTATTGTTGCCTGATGTGATGGCAAAAGGGCGGTCTTGTTCGTCTTTAATGTCATATTCAAGCTTCGGATTGCTATTTAAATCTACTGGCTGTGTTGGATCATAGCCATACATAATAGCCCCTACATACGTTCCAAAATAAACGGTATCGTTCAGGAATCCAATTCCCTCTGGCTGTGCAAACGAAGAAACATTCACGTCAATCTGATCGGTGAACGGATTATACACGCTCATGCCACGCTGGTATCCGCCCATATAAAGCCTTCCGTCCGGACCGGATTCAAGAGCTTGAATCGCTACAGCTGTTGCGGCCAGGTCTAACATGACGAAGGACAACTCGTTTGTTTCTGGATGATAGAGCATGTACTCGCCATACTGTGTCACCATCGCCAATACTGTTTTGCCGGTAGATAGCGTAATCCAGGCCATATCCTTTACCCGGGGAGTATCCGGAAGAAGTGGAAGTCCCTCAATCAACGTTTCTTTGTTCTCATTCAGATTATAGTTGTACAACTGTGTCCCCTTTTTATAATAAATCATATGGGGCTGATTCGGATCAGCTTCAGATATCATATTGCTAAATTCAAACGAACCTTCTACTTTCATTGTCTCTTGATCAACGACAAGCATATTGATTGTGGAGACAGCCACCAGAAGCTTCCCGTTCACTGCCCAAATGTCCTGGATGATTCCATTTTCACCAGACTGTCCTTCGATGATCAGCTCCTCTTTTTCCCCGGTATGGCGATTAATTTTATACAGATGCTTTTTTGTTCCAATTCCAACGTATATATAATCCCCATCAACAGCTAATCCGCGTGCATACTCCTGTTCAATGACACTTCCAAAGTCTTTGAATTGGCCTGTGTTGATATCATATTCGAAAACACCTGCCCCTGGATATGTGGCACCATAGATCTTTCCGTCATTCGTTGCTTCAATATCCCAAACCCAGGCTGCAGAAGGATTGGCTCCCAGGTATTCGACTTCTTTCCGCTCCGGAACATAACGATATAATTTTCCATCAGAAGTGCCTGCGAAGTACACATTCTTATCGGGTCCTATGGTCATGGCCCACACTGCTTCCGTATTTTCAATTACTTTGGAAAACTTAAGTTTCCCTGTTTCTGCGTCCAGGACCGAGAAAGTCCCAGGGTGGCCATTTGAATGATAGTATACTTCATTCTCACCCAAACTGTTTTCTTGGATGGCTCCCGCTTGCCCCAGCTGAACATGGACCATCTCGCCAAGATTGACGGGTTCAGCATATTTACGGTCCAACTGGGTATCATCTGTTACTTTTTTGAACGAAACATCGTCAAAATAGACTTCTGTGAAACTAATACCTCCAGAATAGAAGGCCAGTCTGGCATATGCTGCATTCTCGGGTACGACACTGAATACCTTAAGATCAATCCAGTCATTTTTCGGCAAATTGCTATTAAGTTCCCTATGATCCGTAATTTTTTTATTATCTTTATCAAAATAGCGGATTTCGGTCACGACACTATGCGTCTGGCTAACGACATTGGAAAAGACGGTCAATAAATAGGAGGCACCTGGCACAACGGCGATTTTATCACTTAAAACACTCACACCCTCTTTATCTGATGTATCGTGCAAGTGTAAGCTTTGCACTCCTGTACGAGTTCGATCAGAACTAACTTTAATTCCTGGTCCCGCAAATTCTGATGTCCAGCCTGGAATTTTCCCATCCACCACTTGTTCTTCAAAGCCTGGATTGATGACTTCATGGTGAATATCCTCTGCTGGAGGCTCTGGAATAGTGTTGCCTTCAATTGTCACATCATCAAAAAACGCTTCCGTGATGGAAATATGTCCCGAGTTAAACCGCAGTTCGACTCTCGAAGCGCCATCAGGAACCTGAAAAGGAACTTGAATTTCAGTCCATTTATCTGTTCCTAAAAGAGCTGAGCCGAAGTTAATGAAGGTAGCTGTTCCTACCCTTTGATTGTCATCGTTGAAATAATGAATCTCAAAACCAATGCTATGTGATTGGCTAACAACATTCACGAATGCTTTCGCGGTATATGACTCTCCCGCTGTAACCGAAACCTTTTCACTTGTTACCTGTAAATTACCACCTGGGTTATTGCTATTTGCATCTTTAAAATGTAAGCTTTTGGTCCCTGTATTTGCCCTCTCATTACTGATCGCAATACTTGTTAAGGGATTGTTAGTAACAAGACTCCACCCAGTAAGGACCTCCTCTTCAAATCCGCCATTCACAACCTCTCCGGCTATGGCACTGGTGCCTACTGCTTGTGAATTTGATACGGAAAAAGGAGCAAGCAAACTAAAAACAAGAGTAAAACAGAAAAGAAGCACGAATCGTTTTTTCATTTTTTGATTCTTCATTATAGACCTCCCTAATTTAAATCTGACCTCACCAATGCTGGTCTCGTCCCTCTAACTTTCTCTTCAATGCTAAAGATTCCTGCAATACGTACTGACGAGAATTAGACCATAAATAAGGAAACGCAAGTCCCTATCCTCTCCTTAAGTGCACCCATCCCCCGCTCACCCCATAAAATAGGTAAAAACCATCGGGAGGTCTTTTTTATGGGGAATGGACAACAGCCGGAACAGCAGGATCGGACTTCGAGATCGAAATGGAACTTGTTCGAATTCATCGGCATCTTTTTGGTTGTTTCGTCTTTATTGCTGCTTTTATTCAATCCTGATTCACTTTCAAGCCTGTTCGACACAATCATAAAAGAAGTCAAACCCATCGTTGTAGACATTTTTCTGACTAGCGAAGTGGGAATAGCCATCATCATCAGTGTCATTGTTGGCCGGATTCTGGAACGGCTGGGATTTACGGATGGCCTGATCCGAATTTTTGTGCCGGTTATGAAGTGGTTTAAAATCAACCCCTCTGTCATTATTCCATGTGTCTATAATATCCTCGGGGACATCAACGCTGCCGGGAAAATCGCCGGGCCGATCCTTGTCAAAGCGGGTGCCACCAAAGCCGAGCAAAAGATTGCCGTGGCAACGATGATTCAATCCCCACAGTCTTTTGCCACCTTTGTTCTGGGGCTAATTGCTTTGACAGCGTTCGGGATAAATGCCTTTCCACTTGTGATCATCTCCATCTTCTTGCCGATTGTCATTGTCCCCTTCCTTTTGTCCAAAACCATATACCGTGACACCAGGAAAGTGGAATTAAATGAACTGCCTCGATTTACGCCGCAGACCAAGTTTCTGCAGACCATTTTCGGTTCGGCCAAAGAAGGAGTCGAACTTCTGTTTCTCATCATTATACCGGCAGTGGCGGCCGTCTTCTTCTTTATTGGCGCATTAAAATTCCTTGGAGTTTGGCCTTTTGTAGAGTCGGGGCTGTCCTCCGTCTTAACCATTATGAGCATTGAGCCTTCCACGGGGATTGTTTCGATACTGGCAGCACCGACGCTTGCTGTTGCCCAACTGGCGGAACTGGCAGCCACCATCGATCCCCGCCTGATTGTCGGCTCCTTTGTACTGGCCAATTCAGGCCTTCCCCTGTCCGTCATTTTTGGCCAGGTACCTGTCACTTGGGCACAATCCTCAAGCCTAAGTGAGAGGGAAGTGTTACTAGCAGCCATTATCGGGATGGTTCTCCGGTTTGCGACCGCCCTGTTGCTCGGTTACTTCCTGACTCCGTTTTTGGTGTGATGCAGTATGAACCGATCTTATTTGATACGCGGAAAAAAGATTGTGACTGTAAGCCCTGCGGGAACCATTCACGACGGCGCGATGGCGATTTGTGATGGAAAGATTGTAGATGTCGGAAAGTGGAAGAACCTCAGGAAACGGTACCCTGACTTAACACTTCAGGATTGTTCTGATTATGCTATTACCCCTTCCCTTGTTGATTGTCATACACACCTATTGGAATTTGCTCCAAGCTCTCTGTATCCCATCACGCCGGAAACCCACTTCCTGGGAGGAAAAGCCATTCTTCTAGGCGCCTTATCCTCGGGTATCACGGCATTGGGAGAGCAGATATGCGGGCACCACCTTTGCGATTTCTCAATGGCAGATTACAAAAATGCACTTCAAGACCTCCCTCTTGATGTCACTTTCGCGGCAACAAGCATTTCCATCGGTTTTAAACAAATGGCTCATTTCACTTCTATCACACAGTCAAAACCTGTTTCCCAGAGCACACTATCGGATCAGGAACTGGTAAAGAAAATTGCAGAAACAAGCGAATTCCCAGGCGAAAACATTTTCATTAATGCGACACCTGCCAACTTCACTTCAGACCAAGTCCCAAATGCTGGAGAAATCATTTATACATCCGAAGAACTAAAGAAAATATCGGATATTTACCATCAGGCAGGAAAAAAGATGGGAGCCCATGTAGCTGGCGAGGAAGGAATCAGGATGGCATTGGAAGCGGGAATTGATGTTCTGCACCATGCGCATGGAATCACCAAGGAACTGATTGAAAGAGCTGCAGCTCAAGATGTTGCCATCGTTGCCACACCAATGGGCGGCACACACCTGGAACCAAACTCGCCTAAAAACATATTGACACTAGTTCAAAAGAAGATCCCCGTTGCCATTGCTACAGACTCTTACCTGCCACCCTATCAGGGAGCATCCTGGCTCCCGTTCACCGACAATTCTCTACAGGGACCTGATGTTTTGATGATTATTGCCCACCCGGCAATGAGACTCTTGGAAGAACATGGTTACGATGAAAATGCGATTCTCGCCTTGCTGACAGCCAACCCGGCCAAAATAATGGGAAAGGAAAGCAGGTACGGCAGTCTTGTTCCTGGCATGGAGGCGAACTTTCTGGTGGCAGAGGGAGTTCCAGGACTGGAAATCACGGAGGCGGATCAGATTAAGGAAGTGTATTTTAGAGGGGTGAAGGTGATACAGCGCCTATAAGGGGGTTCAGTAAAAAAAATGAAAGTACCTGCTCCCACCTGAATTTTTACAGATAATTATAATCGACATCTTTCAGGTGACAGGCGCTCTCTTTGATGTATTCATCACAAAAAAACCGGGAATGCACAAAGCATTCCCGGCCTTATCATGATGTGACTTAAATAGATTGACTTACAGAGCTAAAATGTTCCTTTAGCTTCTGTGAAATTTCGTCATTGTTCGCCTCAACTACTTCCAGATATTGTGGTTTATCAAACAATTCCTTAATCTGTTCAGGGTATGTCTGCTCGATGCCGCAAAGAGCAATGGATTCATTAAATTTTGCCGGATGGGCCGTTGAGAGCGTCACACAAACCTCATCAGCCTCATTACAATGTTCGAACGCGGCAACTCCGCATGATGTATGTGGATCAAGTAAATAATCATTTTCATCATAATACTTCTTAATGGTTTGCAGGCATTTTTCTCCTGCTACTCCATATGCTGCAAAATCCTCGTTCACCTGACGAAGCTGCTCCTCATTGACGATGATTTTCCCTTCAGATTTAAATTGATTCATTAAATCAGAAACGGCTTTCGAATCTTCGCCGAGTAAGTAGTATAGATAGCGCTCGAAATTGCTCGCAACCTGAATATCCATCGAAGGACTGTAGGTGCTGTGGAACTCACCTGGCTCGTAAATTCCCTCTTTAATAAATCGTTCCAGAATATTATTCTCATTAGTCGCTACAATCAGTTTCCCAACTGGAAGGCCCATCTTTTTAGCTAAAAAGCCAGCAAAGATGTCCCCGAAATTTCCGGTCGGCACACTAAAGTTCACCGTTTTTGCCCCTGTTTCCCCCGCCACTTGAAAATACGCATAAAAGTAATACACCGTTTGAGCTAAAATACGGGCAAAGTTAATCGAATTGATCGCCCGAAGATGATATTTATTTTTAAATTCCAAATCGGCGAAGATTTCCTTGATGATTCTCTGACCATCATCAAACGTTCCTTTAATCGCTAAATTTAAAACGGTCTCGTCATTCACTGTCGTCATTTGCAGCTCTTGTACCTTGCTAACTTTTCCATGCGGATGCAAAATACAAATGCGTATTCCTTCTTTTCCCCTGACACCCTCAATCGCTGATGCACCTGTATCTCCTGAAGTCGCACCAAGAATATTGATGGTTTCCCCTGTCTTCTTTGCGATATAAGAGTATAAGTTGCCTAAAAATTGCAGGGCGACATCCTTAAAAGCAAAGGTTGGACCATGAAAAAGCTCTAATACATACATATAATCCTTTACCTTCTTGACAGGAGTGACCTCTTGGTGGCGGAAGGTTGCATAGCTTTTTTGGATTAATTCCTTCAAATCCTTCTCAGGAATTTCACCATCTACATAATAAGAAATTATTTCGAATGCCAATTCCTGATAGGTCAGCTTCGACAACGACTGCAGCTTTTCCTCGGAAATTTGCGGGATTTTTTCGGGGACCAATAGTCCCCCGTCATTTGCCAGCCCCATCATGACCGAATCAATAAAGCCGATTTGTTTTGTATTTCCACGAGTGCTAATGTACTTCATCGTATCCTCCATATATAAATAAATATAGTATTCTTACAAATTATTATTCTAACTATAATCCAGGATTGTACAGATGAAAAGAGCAAATTATATAAAAATTCCTTAATGATCAGTCCTTTATCATTGCCAATCCCTTCCACCCAGTAAAAAACCTCGCATCATGACAATGCGAGGTTTTATAACTTTTTGCCTTATTAGTTCATATTTTCAATAATCACTGAAATACCTTGGCCACCGCCGATGCATAAGCTTGCCAGGCCAAATTGCTTGTTACTTCTTTGCAGTTCATATGCGAGTGTAAGCAATAGTCTTGCTCCGCTGGCCCCAACCGGGTGTCCGAGAGCAATGGCCCCTCCATTCACATTAAGCTTTTCAAGTTCGATTCCCAGTTCTTTTCTTACCGAGAGCACTTGAACCGCAAAGGCTTCATTCACTTCAATGATATCAATGTCTTCCATTTGTAAATTCGCTCTTTCCAATGCCTGCTTCGTTGCCGGAACAGGTCCAATTCCCATGTATTTAGGATCGACACCCGCGATACCCCAGGACACGATTCTGGCTAAAGGCTTTATGTCGTGCTTGGCAATAAGCTGGTCGTCTCCTAATACCACCGCTGCTGCCCCGTCATTTATCCCGCTTGCTGTCGCAGCCGTAACACTTCCATCTTTTTTAAATGCTGGCCGCAGCTTCCTGAGTTTTTCTATATTTGTGTTTGGTTTTGGGTGTTCATCTTCCTCAAGAAGCACTTCTCCCTTTTCGTCTAAAACCGGGGTGATTTCCTTGGCTAGAATACCTTTCTCCTTGGCTTGGGCTGCTCTGCTTTGGCTGAGTAAGGCATACTCCTCTTGTTCACTACGGCCGATTTGGTACTTCTCCCCTAAATTTTCGGCAGTCATCCCCATACCCAGGCCGCAGTATTGGTCCACCAATGTGGCCGACAGTACATCTTCGAAGTGTGGAACACCCATTTTGAACGTTTTAAAGCGAAGGTCCCTGACTACATGCGGACTCATCGACATGTTTTCTGCACCGCCGGCCACAGCCCCGCTAGCCTCGTTTAATGAGATGGCTTGGACTGCACTGACAACCGCCTGGAGGCCGGATCCACAGAGCCTGTTTACCGTCAAGGCAGGCGTCGCTTCCGGAATGCCAGATTTTAACGAGACATGGCGTGCCAAATAGGGAGAGTTTGCACTTGAATGAATGACATTCCCGAAAAATGTCTGGTCAATTTCCGATGCAGGAACTTTACTTCTCCTTAAAGCTTCTGTTGTTGCAATTGCCCCTAGTTGAGTGACATCCGTACCTCTCAGGCTGCCGCCGAATGCCCCAAATGGTGTCCTTGCTCCCTCAATTACGTATACATTTTTCATTTTCTTCCTCCTATGTTCTATCATTGATACAATCGTTCCACTTGGTGTATGTTTGATAAATCAATTCTTTACACTTAAGGTCGGGGTGTCAGTACGGAAGTTTTTCAGAATCAGGAACAGGATTTCAATCGATAATAATAAAAACCCTAATGGTACAAAGTAAAGAATAGGATAATACGTGATAATCGTCCCTTTCATACTAAATCCGAGACTTTCCTGGGTGCCAATTAATGCATATTGAAATCCATAGAATGTAAGCATTAGAAACAAGATGAACTCAAAAATCAGAAGGGCAAGAAAAATATTCCGGCGAAATTTATTTTTGAGTTTTACGACCATCATTTCGACTCTCGGCATGATGCCCGAACCATACGCATAGGCCAGACCCGGGAAAAAAGCCAGCGGCATTAGGAAATATTGTGTGATTTCATAACTGCCTAGCAAACTGGCATTTACCAGATTCCGAAGGGCAACATCCCCAACAATCAACAGCATCATGATGAAAATGGTGCTGCCGCTCAGGATTAACCCGCCTATTTTAACCTTTTCGAAAACATTATAGGCCCTGCTCAAGTGCAATCCCCCCTCATTATTAAAAGTGTAATCTTTTCACCTTTTTACATTAAACCAGGGAGCCAGGTTACAAGACTAGGAAATAAAATAAGCAATCCGCATACTACCACTGCCAGTACAACGGCCATAATCATTGATTGTCGGAACAGCCTTTCAATCGGTATCCCTGTGACACCGGAAACAGCGAAAACACTAAGCCCAACAGGCGGAGTCAGAAGACCGATTGTACATATAACCGAAACCAGAATACCAAACCACAATAGATCCACATTCATTTCCTGAACGATTGGCAGCAGGACAGGTGTTGCCATAATAATGACCGCTCCCCCTTCAACGAACATGAAGAGGATAAAATAAATGACAGCTAGCAAAACCAGCACTAACACCGGGTATTCAATGAGCGGTCCTAATGCATTTATTAACTCCTTTGGCAGTTGGGAGACAGTAATGAAGCGGCCGAAGATTTGTGCCGTAATCATGATCAGCAGCACCATTACGGTTATTTTAACGGTTTCAGCAAACGATTCAACATAGAAAGCCTTGTTTACCTTCCCTAAGAAAAGTGCCGTCAGAAAACCGATGAACGCACCCACCGCGCCAGCTTCCGTTGGTGTAAATACTCCTGAATAAATACCCCCAAAAATGACCAGTACCATAACCAAACCGATCGCAAGGACAAATAGCGAACGAGATAAGGTTAAAGAGGGCTCTTCTTCTTTCTCCCGCTCTTCTAAAACATCCTCTGCCAAGCCAGCAGCAATTTGGTTGCTGCTGCGATAATGCATAACCAGCATAACTCCAATAATTACAAGGGTCATCAGGATCCCTGGCACGATGGCCGCAATGAACAGTGTTCCTATTGGTGTTTCTGTTACCACTCCATATAAAATCAAGATGATGCTTGGCGGAATGATGCCTGACAATGACCCTGCCGCAGCAATGGTAGCCCCGGCAATATCATCCCGAAAGCCGCGTTTCTTTAATTCAGGGACCGCCACTTGGCCCAAAGCAGCTGAAGAGCCGGAGGTCGAACCCGATACCGCTCCCAGAAAGGCACCGATAATAACGGTTAACACACCCAGCAGACTTGATTTCCCCCTGGACAGAATAAATACAATCGAATACATGTCCCGTACAATCCCCGATTTAACGACAAACTGGGCCATTAAAACAAACAAGGGAATGGTTGTTAAAGTATAGCTTGCAACCTGTTTATACGGGTTGCTTTGTAAAAAAGAAGTGATATAGGCTGGACCTTCCAGCAAGATAATGCCAATGATCCCGATACTGAGCAGCACGGAGTGGATGTGTAAGCCTAATAATAAAAACAGCCCGAATAGGAAAAGCATTAAAAGATAAAATATTTCAATCGGCATCTTAACACTCCCTTCAAATGAACGGGAAGGTAAGGAGGAGGATGCCTCCCCTTTCCTTCTCACCAGATTTACTCTAATTCCATGATGGCTTCAGGCACCGTACCGCCTTGTTCGACAATTAAATCTCTCCACAGCTTTGCCATTTCTTTGCCTGGCTGCCCGTTCTTCTCCGTTTGATCGATCCATTGGAACCAGGTATCCTCTACCCCTTTTACAAGAAGCTCCTTTGCTTCCGGTTCAAGCGCGTCGATCGTTTCAAATACGGCTCCTTTGTCTTTGGCGTAGGCGCGGTTTTCATCGGAACGATCCATCCAAAGCTGGGCCCCTTCCAAAACTTGCTCGTAAGATGTCTCCTCCATGATTTGCTGTATATCTTTTGGCAGGCTATTCCACTTCTCTTCTGTCATCGCCCACATCCCGGTATAGTGGCCAAGATTGATTCCTTCAAGTGTATAATTAAAGACATCTTGCATTCCGTACCCGGTCCAGTCAGCGATACTAAAGAAACTTCCGTTAAATGCCCCGCGGTTAATCGCATCAAACATATCGGCAGATGGCATGGAAATCGTATTGATTCCTACATTTTTCGCAAAAATTTCATGTACCCGGGAAGGGGAGCGAAGCGATACTTGCTTAAAATCACTCACACTTTCAAAAGGATAATCTTTGGTGGAAATAACATATTGTTCAGTCGTTGGGGTCGCAAATACTTTTAATCCTTTAGATTGGTATTCCAATTGATTGAATGACTTCCCGTCTGCCAGCTCGGTGTCACTTTTGACAAGTTCTGCATAAGCTTTCGTGGCCAGCATGGTGTCGGAATGCAGCAGTGGCAGCATCGTTACTTCACTTAATGGAAAACGCTGCGGATCATAAAGCGGCCATAGCGGTGCCGCGATATCAATCGTCCCATTTTTTAAGGCTTGCAGCTCTTCATTGACCGGAATAAGTTCCTGGTTTGCATAATGTTCAAACTTTACCCGGCCATTTGTCTTTTCTTCCACTTTCTCCATCCACGGCTTGAAATAGCCTGCCCACCAGCCATTTTGTGTACTCAATGCGGACGAAAGCTTCAAGACTATTGTCTCTTCACTGTTTTGATCGGTACTTCCCGACGCAGTCCCGCTGCTGCCAGGCTGCTGGACACAGCCAGAAATTAAAATGACCATCATGATCAACGAAAGGAACGTCTTCCACTTTTTCACATTCTTCACTCCCAGTTCATTTTTATTGATTCCTATTCATTAAGTGCTCTAATAGATAAAACGCTTTCATTTCTTGGCATATAATTCTCTTAGCTTCCCTTTTACAATTTTGCCTGAGCTGGTTTTCGGCAGTTCTTCCACCACTTCAAACTCGTAAGGCACCTTATAGGTTGCCAGCCTCTCTTTACAAAACGCTTTTAAGTCATGAATTAATTTTTCATTATATTCCGACTTCAAAGTCAGCACTGCTTTGACTACCTCTCCCTTTTCTTCATCAGGATAACCGATGACAGCAGCCTCAAGGACGGATGGATGCTGATATAAAACTTCCTCTACTTCTCGCGGGTAAACATTGAAGCCGGAACGGATGATCATGTCTTTCTTTCGGTCAACGATATATAAGTAACCATCTTTCTCTTGTCTGGCTATATCTCCTGTCCTGAACCACCCATCCACAAAAGCCGCCTCATTTGCTTCCTTACGGTTTAAATACCCCTTCATTACATTTGGCCCTTGCACAACAAGTTCACCGGTTTCTCCAACAGGGACTTCCTCAAAAAGGTCGTTTATAATCTTAACCTTCACATCCTTTATTGGAAGTCCAATGCTCCCTATCTTCTTCTTGCCGTAAGGAGGGTTGATCGATACAACAGGCGAGCATTCCGTCAATCCATATCCTTCAACGATTTCAAAGCCGAATATCTCGACCCATTTGTTAAAGATCTTTTCAGGCAAAGGCGAAGCCCCAGTGTAAGCAAACCTTAATTTGACTCGATATTTTCCAACATCCGGATCATTTAACATGTATGTATACATCGTTGGCGGTCCAAAAAAGAAGGTAATATCCTGCTCTTCCATCGTCCGGAGCGTTTTGGCACTCGATTCCCACCTTGAGAGCATATAATTGAAACCCCCGGCATAAAGAGTGGTATTCAGGCAGTTCGATTGTGCCGCTATATGCGATAAAGGCGGGACAATTAACGTCCTGTCGTCTGGAGCCAACCTGAAGGCTTCAGCAAAAGTTTTCGCGTTGGAATAAAGATTGTAGTGGGTGAGAAGCGCCCCTTTCGGCAAACCGGTTGTCCCTGAAGTGTATAAAATCGTACAATCCTCTGAATCACTGAAATTTACTAACACTTCTGCAGGTCCTGCCTGTACTAGGTCTTCCAAACTTTGATTATCGGTAATTAAGTACTTAGGACTAAAATTCAGCGCTGTTTTCTTCAGTTTGCCTTGCACAGATTCATTCGTAATAATGATTTTAGGACTGCAATCATTGAGAATGATCCCAAACTCCCTTGATGTAAGAGAGGGATTGACCGGTACGTTTATAGCACCTGCACGCATACATGCATAGTAACTAATCACAAATTCCGGACAATTGTCGAGCAGGATTGCAATACGGTCTCCCCTTGTAATGCCATTTAAATAAAATTGGTTGGCAAGCTTTTGGACCTTTTCATTTAGTTCCCTGTAGGTATAAGAACCCGTTTCCCAGCCGAGCGCCCTTCTGTCCGGGATATTTCCGGCATGTTCCTGTAGTTTAAGATCTAAATTCAATCTGCATCGCTCCCTTCAACTCTCTTCCCGCATACCTTTTATTCTGTTTAGAAATCCTTTCGCAGCTGGTTCCTTTATATTAGTTCATTGAAAAATTCGGGGGTCTTTTTTCAAGGAAGGCGTGCACTCCCTCTTTTGCATCCACGCTGACGAACATTTCTGCAAAAAGCTCCATTTCATATCGCAGCCCTTCTGCCAATGGAAGATTCATTCCATGCTGAATACTTTTCTTAATGTTTTTCAATGCTGTTTTAGGTTTTTGCGCAAGGATATTTGCCCAGTACATCGCCTCGTTGTCGACAGTACCGGCAGCCGCTACCTTGTTCACAAGTCCATAACGGACCGCTTCCTCTGCATGGATGGGCGTGCCAAACATGATCATTTCCATCGCTTTTGATTTCCCTATTAATCTTGGAAGACGCTGGGTTCCTCCAGCACCCGGGAAGATTCCCAGATTTATTTCCGGCAGTCCCATCCTGGTGTTTTCATCACATATTCTGAAATCACAGGCGAGGGCCAGTTCCAATCCTCCTCCAAGTACATGCCCTTTCATTGCGGCAATGACTGGAATAGGCAACTGGCTTAACAGCTCGAAAGCTTTATGGAAACCAGCGGTTAGCGATATATCCTTTTTCCCCAGCCTGGGCACAAATTGAGTGATATCGGCACCAGCAGAAAATGCTTTCTCTCCGCTGCCCTTTATAACCAGCACTTGAACTTCCTCATTCCGGTATAAATCTTCCAAAAACGCAATCATCTGTTCAAAAACAGCCGGATTCAAAGGGTTATATGGAGGTCTATTAATCCCCATGACCGCTATTCTCCCTTCAATGCTGCACAAAAGAACGTCTTCCATGTTTTCTCCTCCTCAGCTGTAAGAATAAAATCCCTTTCCCGTTTTTCTTCCAAGGTCCCCTGCTTCGACCATCTTTTTCAATAGCGGGCAAGGACGGTACTTTGAATCATTAAAGCCTTCATACAAGGCTTCCATTGCCCATAATGCTGTATCAATTCCAGCCATATCAATCGTCCTTAACGGCCCCATGGTATGTCCGTATCCATCGATAAAGCCTTGGTCAATTTCTTCAGGTGTACCGATGCCCTCCATTACGGCGAAACACGCTTCATTCACCATCGGCAGCCAAATACGGTTCATGAGAAAGCCTGGGAAATCTTTTTCGGCAGTGATTATTCTTTTCCCCATTTTTTCTCCCACTTCCCTTGCCAATTCGTACGTTTCCTCAGAGGTTTTATAGCCTTTGACAAGCTCAAGCAGCGGCATCATCGGAACGGGGCTAAAAAAATGCATCCCAATCACTTTTTCAGGGTGTGAAGTCACACTGGCAATTTCCGTTATCGATAAAGAGGAAGTATTGGTAGCCAGCAGGCAATCAGCCTTTGCTTGTGCGTCCAGCTTTTTGAAGGTTTCTTTTTTCAGTTCCATTCGTTCTGGCACTGCTTCTATAATGACATCTGCTGCTGAAACGGACTCCCAGCTGGAGGAGAAGGCCAGATTGGCCAGAACTCCTTCAGGATCTGTAATCTTGTTTTTTTGAGCAAACTTGTTTACGGAATCTGTTATTCTTTTTTTCGCTTTTTCAAGCGAGTCTTCCGCAACATCAACAATCGTTGTTTTTATCCCGGCCTGGGCAGCAACCTGGCCAATGCCGGAACCCATTAATCCGCCGCCGATGACTGTCAGATTCATTGTCTCCATCTCCTTTTTCAAAACTCGCATTATATTAGAAAGCAAACACTTATCAGTTCATGGCATTCGCAAGAATTTGCTTAGCAATGATGATTCTTTGAATTTGATTGGTTCCTTCATAGATTTGGGTGATTTTCGCGTCGCGCATCATTCTTTCCACCGGGTAGTCCCTGACATATCCGTATCCGCCAAGCAGCTGGACCGCATTCGTTGTGACCTCCATCGCCACGTCTGATGCGAAGCATTTGGCCATGGATGAATTGGCGATGACTGCTGGGTCCTTTTTATCAAGCATCATTGCCGCCTTTAATACCAGCAGCCTTGATGCTTCAATTTTCATGGCCATATCGGCAAGGGTGGATTGGACCATCTGAAAATGATGCAAAGGCTTGTTAAACTGCTTTCTCTCAATCACATAGTTGAGACAATGTTCGTAGGCACCTTTTGCAATCCCTGTTGCCTGGGCGCCAACCACAGGCCTGGTCTCATTGAAAACATTCATGAGGATTTTAAAGCCTTCTCCTTCTTCACCGATTCTGTTTTCTACCGGTATGACCACGTTTTCCAAAAACACTTCCCTGGTAACGGATCCCCTTATCCCCATTTTTTCTTCTTTCTTTCCAAATGTCAGGCCTGGGGTGCCTTTCTCGACAATCATTAAGGAAATACCTTCCGTACGGCTTTCGGAAGTTCTTGTCACAAATACATAGATTTCTGATTCACCCGCGTTTGTGATGAAAACCTTATGACCGTTTAGGCGGTATGTATCCCCCTCTCTGACAGCAGTGGTCTTAACACTCGATACGTCAGACCCTGCTCCGGGTTCGGTTATGCCAAAAGAGCCAAGAACGTCACCTGAAGCAAGTGGTGGTACAAACCTCTTCTTCTGTGCTTCTGTTCCCGCGATCAAAAATGGAGCCAATGTTAGGGCCTGGGTTGATAAGGATACGGAAGTGGACGCACAGGCAGAAGCAATTTCTTCCATCACGGCCACATGGCTAACCATGTCGGAACCTACTCCACCGTATTCTTCCGGCACATGAATTCCAAAAAAGCCGTTCTCTGCCAGGAGCTTTATGTTTTCCCATGGTGTCTCGCCTTTCTCATCCACTTCTTTCGCACGGGGCGCGATGACCTCTTTTGCCATTTTACTCGCCACGTTTTGAATCATGGTATGCTGGTCTGTTAATAACATCGTCATCCCTCCAATTCTCAGTTTTTAAATATAGGTTTCCGCTTTTCTAAAAAGGCTCCCATCCCTTCTACAGAGTCCGGGTAATCGAACAGCAAGGAAAACGCATAAAGTTCCTGTTCAAGATCTTCTTGTTGGTTCGCACTCCAATGCTTCCTGTTAATTAGCTTTTTAGCGGTAGCAATCGCCAGTCTGCTTTTTGTTGTTAAAGTCTTTGCCAGCATCAGGGAACTCTCCAGCGGATTTTCCACCACTTCACTAACCAGCTTAAGTTCAAGGGCTTTTTTCGCCTGGATTGGCTCACCCGTAAAGATCATGGTGCTGGCCGTCGACTTCCCTGCAATCTCCGTCAGCCTTGAAATCCCTCCGCCCCCAGGGATGATTCCTAAATTCACTTCAGGAAGACCGAAGATGGCATTTTTTCCCCCGAGGCGGATATCACACACAAGGGCAAGCTCCAGCCCTCCTCCAAGACAGAATCCGTCAATAGCGGCTATATATGGCTTGGAAGAATGAACAATTAGTGATTGAAGCGCTTTCATTTTGTTCGCTATGTCATACGCCTCTGATACGGAAATGCCTGTAAGTTCCCTGATTTCAGGTCCCGCAAGAAATGCCTCTTCATTTCCGGTGAGAATAATACAAGCTACTTCTTCATCTTCATTCAGTTCCTTGAAAGCCATGATTAGTTCCAGCATTAAATCATGATGAAGAAGATTACTGGATTTCCCGCTGTTCATTTTTACAATCGCAATATGCTGGTCTGTTAATGTAATGAATAGATGTTTGAATGGTTCCATGCTCCCTCCCCAATGTTTGCAACGTCTCTATACAATAACAATGCAATATCTATGCCAAACGATAAAAGCTTGATTTTAAAGGGTTTTCACCGCCCCAAAAACCCACGCGGTGAAAGAATTCACCAAATCCGGTGAAAAAATTCACCACTCCAGGTAGATAAACAAAAATCCGGTGAAATTTATCACCGGATTTCTAGATTCCCAGCTTTTTAATTTTCTTCACTAGCGTAGAATGGTCCACCTCCAAATGCTTGGCTGCCTCCCGAATCGAACTGTAGCGTTTTAAGGCGAGTTTAATCATTTCCCTTTCTGTCATTTCCCTCAATTGCTTCAAGGGAATAATCTCTCCTTCTGATTTTGTCATGTTGTTTCCAGCCATTTCTTTTGGCAAGTCATTCAGCTGAATTTCTACCGTTTCCGAAAGGATGACCAATTGTTCCATCGTATTTTCCAATTGGCGGACATTGCCGGGCCATGAGTATTCGCATAACATTCGTTCTGCTTCCTTTGAAAGCTTTTTGTTTACGGAGTACTTTTCACTGTATTTTTTTAAAAAATGCTGACTTAACGAAGGGATATCTTCCTTGCGTTCTCTAAGCGGAGGGATACTGATTGGGATGACATTTAACCTGTAATATAAATCTTCCCTAAAATTACCTTGCTCTACCAGCACCTGCAGGTCACGATTTGTAGCCGCTAAAAACCGGACATCAAGCTTCTTTGGAGTTGTTCCTCCTACCCTTGTTATTTCTTTTGACTGGATGACCCTAAGTAGCTTTACCTGCAGGTTTAAAGGCATTTCACCAATTTCGTCCAAAAGGACACTCCCGCCATTCGCAACTTCCAATAATCCCGGCTTTGCACTTACTGCTCCGGTAAATGCCCCTTTTTCGTATCCAAAAAGTTCTGCCTCCATTAATGACTCAGGAATAGCCCCACAGTTTATTTGAATAAAGGGTCCATTCCTTCTGTCACTTACTTTATGGATCGTTTTGGAAATGACTTCTTTGCCAACACCCGATTCTCCTGAAATAAGCAGGATGGCTTCTGTTTTCGCAACCTTCGAAACTTTTTCCTTTAGAGCCTTTGTCTTGTAGGAATTTCCAATCCAGTCCTCTGTTTTTAATAATTGGGCACGCAGCTGCTGAAGCTCGGAATAATTGATATTAAGCAGATTATGGTGCTCCTTATGTAATTCATTCAACGCTGACAACTCACGATAATTCGACACATAGCATACAATCTGGCCTGAATCGTCGAAAACCGGTTTACTGGTTATGAATATTTCGGCCCCTGTTGATAATTTCTGTGAAATGGTTAGCGGATCTTTTTTTAAAACCTTCATCGATTGCTTAATGATGATTCCGACATCTTCCATTTCCTTCGGGGTCCTTCCGACAATTTCATCGGTGGAAATCCCTGATATGTTTTCTACTGCCTGATTAGCATAAAAAATCCTGCCTGATGGATCCGCTAATAAAAAACCTTCATAGGACTGTTCCACTGCTTGCACCAAAAACTCCTGTTTTGCTGGTGACACCGCTATAGAAGTCAATTTTACACATCCTTTCAAAGCTTGGGCACGTTCTCTTGAAGCAAAGGAATGTACCTTTTGCTCTCTTCAAAATATCCCCCAAGAAAGAAGGAATATTTTAATCCAAACCTACTTGTAAATTTGAATTCCGTTACTCAGAAAAAATCGATTGATAATAAAATGAAACCCTCCTTGCCTTCTCTAATTTCTCTCTAAAGTGATGGTAGTAGTTTCCTGCACATATATTGGCAATGTTAATAATGTTCACTTGATTCCACTGTTTTGGTTTTCAATCAAACTAATCTATGTACTTAATTGTATCATATTTTAATAATATTCTGACACTAATTATAGTGTGGTCGTATCCAGGAAGCAAAGGGACTCCCTGCGTTCCTTCCCGATTTCGGTTCTTGTAAAAAAGGTATTCCCTGTTGACGCTAAATTAAGAATCATCTTCTTAACTTTCATTCTAGGACTAGCATAAAATCAGCCATTAATCCAACTACTCGTATTATTTTCTACCTTTCTTTCAAGTTTTTCGTCTTTAACCTAGTACTGACATTCCCCCACTTACTCGCCACGCCACAGCACAAAAAAAGAAAGGTCATGCCATTACAAAAATGACCTAACCTTCCCTCATCCTTACCAGGCCGCTACTGCGCCATCGGCTCTGGGCTCTGTTCCACCAAACAATACACCGCTTTCCAGATCGCGCCAAATGATCTGGCCTCTTCCGAAGCTGATGCCATCGACGGCGACTTCGATTTGGTGCCCTTTTCGGACCAACGCCTGGGCAATTGACGATGGGAATTCCGGCTCGACTCGAATCTTCTTGCCCTCAATCCACTGCCATCTTGGCGTATCAAGTGCAGCTTGTGGATTCAAGTGGAAATCCACTGTATTCATGATGACCTGCGCATGGCCCTGCGGCTGCATGTAACCTCCCATGACGCCGAACGGACCGACTGCTTCCCCATTCTTTGTCAGGAAACCAGGGATAATCGTATGATACGTGCGCTTTCCCCCCTCTAGTTTATTTTCATGAGTTGGGTCTAAGGAGAAGTCATGACCGCGGTTCTGCAATCCAATCCCGGTACCTGGAACGACAATCCCGGATCCAAATCCCATATAGTTACTTTGAATAAAGGACACCATATTACCCTCGCCATCGGCAGTAGCTAAATAGACTGTTCCGCCGCCTGGTGGGATTCCTGGTTCTGGCGTGAGCGCGACATCGCTAATTAACGCTCTGCGCTCATCCGCGTATGTATCTGACAATAACCCTTCGATGTTAACCGTCATCTTGTCAATATCGGTCACATATTTTTTCGCATCTACAAACGCCAGCTTCATCGCTTCAATTTGTTTATGGTAACGATCCACCGATTCCATCTCAGGGAATTCATAGCCCTTTAACACATTCAGCGCGAGCAAGGCGACAATCCCTTGGCCATTTGGCGGGATTTCCCAGACATCATAGCCGCGATAGTTTACCTTGATCGGCTGAACCCATTCTGGCTGGTAGGCCGCTAAGTCCTCGTTTGTTAAAAATCCATTGTATTGCTCAGCATGAGCGGTGATTTTCTCGGCAAGCTCTCCACGGTAGAAGCTTTCTCCATTTGATTCCGCGATCGAGCGAAGCGTACTCGCATGACCCGGAGAACGCCAAATTTCGCCAGCTTGTGGCACTTTTCCTTCCGGAGCAAATGTCTCAAACCAGCCAGCAAATTCGTCTCCTTTAAGCACTTCTTTAAAGTTATTAAAGGCACGGTTCCACAGTTGCGCAACCGTCGGGCTCACTGGATAGCCGTTCTCCGCATAGTCAATCGCCTGCTTGAGCACCTCTGTTAGTGGCAGCTTCCCGAAACGCTTCGACAATTCCGCCCAAGCTCGTGGTGCACCTGGTACGGTAACAGGCGTCCAACCATATTTCGGCATCTTGTCATGCCCTAGCTCTTTTACCGCATCGATTGAAATGCCTTTTGGTGACCGTCCACTCGAATTAAGACCGTGTAGCTCACCCTTGACCCACACGAGGGCAAATGCGTCTCCCCCAATTCCGTTGGACGTTGGCTCAAGCATCGTTAAAGCCGCAGCCGTTGCGATGGCCGCATCAACCGCATTGCCGCCATTTTTCAAGATTTGCAGGCCTGCTTCGGCCGCAAGCGGCTGTGTCGTTGCCACCATGCCATTTCTCCCCATTACCGACGTACGCTTTGAACGATATGGATGATGCAAAAAATGTTCGTTGTTCATAATCCAGCTCCCCTTTGCTTCATTTATAAGTACGGGGGCAAAGTCACGATTTGCCCCATAAAATTCAAACGTAATGACAAGCCGCTTTGTGTACTCTATTGAGGTCTCTGAACTCGGGAGCCTCGGCCTTACACTTGTCGGTTGCCAGTGGGCAGCGCGAATGGAAGCGGCAGCCACTTGGAATATCCAAAGGACTTGGCACATCTCCTTTTAGCACAACCCGCTCCTTCTTCGCTTGACTAGAGACATCCGGGATCGCGGAAAATAAGGCTTTCGTATAAGGATGCTGCGGGTTCGAGTACATCTCATGCTTATCAGCAAGCTCAACCATCTTCCCCAGGTACATCACCCCAACACGATCACTAATATGTTTGACGACCGACAAATCATGCGAAATAAAAATATAGGTTAGTTGATATTTTTGTTTTAATTTCTGAAGTAAGTTCAGCACTTGCGCCTGAACGGAAACATCCAGTGCTGAAACGGCTTCATCGCAAATGATTAACTTCGGCCGTACGGCCAAAGCGCGGGCGATGCTGATCCGCTGTCTTTGCCCTCCGCTGAACTCATGAGGATAGCGCCAGTAATGCTCGGCACGAAGACCGACATCCTGGAGGAGCTTCTGAACATAGTTAAGCTCTTTTTCCTTTGGAACGATTTTATGGACGTGCACGATTTCGCTTAACATCGCGCCCACGGTCATCCGCTGATTCAACGAACCGAACGGGTCCTGGAAGATAATCTGGATATCCTTGCGCAGATCTCTGATTTCCTTCTTGGAGAGCTTGCTAATATCCTGCCCTTCAAATAATACCTCTCCGCCCGTTGGTGCCTGCAATTGAAGGATGGCTCGACCCATTGTCGATTTCCCACAGCCGGATTCGCCTACGATTCCGAGGGTTTCTCCCTTTTTAACGGAAAACGAGATATCATCAACGGCTTTTACCTCCTGCTTCTCGCGGCTGAAAAGTCCGGGTTTGCCGACAGGAAAGTATTTTTTCAATGACCTAACTTCCAATAAGCTGACTTGCGGCTGCTGTTTCTCGCATGCCTGCATCGATCAATCCCTCCTTCTCCACTATTTCCCAACATTCGGTATACTTCCAGCAATGCACCTGATGACCCGCTTCGCCACTGATCATTGGCGGTACTTCATTAAAACAAGCATTTGTCGCATATGGACATCTCGTTGAAAATCGACAGCCCTTTGGCATTTCGTCAGGCGATGGCACCGACCCTTTGATAATCGGTAGCTCGTCCTGTTCCTCGTTCAGCTTTGGAATCGATTCAATAAGCCCCTGTGTGTACGGGTGCTGTGGATTCGCGAACAAGGTTTTCACGTCGCTATACTCAACAACCTTGCCGGCATACATGACCAGTACCTTATCAGCAATTTCTGATACGACGCCCAAATCATGGGTAATCATGATAATCGACATATGCAATTCCGTTTTTAACTTGTTCATCAATTCAAGAATCTGCGCCTGAATCGTCACGTCCAGGGCGGTTGTTGGCTCATCGGCAATGAGCAGTTTCGGATTGCAGGAGAGCGCCATTGCGATCATCACCCGTTGACGCATCCCGCCGCTTAGCTCATGTGGGTATTGATGAATTCGTTTATCTGGAGAGGGAATCCCAACTAGCTTCAGCATGTCGATCGCCTTCTCCTCGGCCTGCTTCTTAGACAATTTTTGATGGAGTACGATTGATTCCGAGATTTGCCATCCTATTTTATGAACCGGATTTAAAGAAGTCATTGGCTCCTGGAAAATCATCGAAATCTCATTGCCGCGAATCTTGCTCATTTGCTTCTCGTTCAATCCTGTTAAGTCCTGCCCATCAAACAGGATTTCTCCCTCACTGACCTTCCCTGTTTTCGGCAGCAAGCCCATGATGGACAACGAGGTTAAGCTTTTCCCGCAGCCGGACTCCCCTACGATACAGAGCGTTTCTCCTTTTTTTACCGAAAAGTTGATCCCATCGATGATCTTTGTAAAGGATTTTTTATTCTGAAATCCAACATGAAGATTCTTTACTGCTAATTGGTCCTTGCTGCTCATTCGCTACACCAGCCTTTCCCAGTTGAATTGGTTTATTTTAATTTTGGGTCAAGCATGTCACGGACGCCATCGCCAAATAAGTTAATTGAAATAACTGTTAAGAAGATAAAAATGCCCGGAGCAATCGCAATCCAAGGTGCATCCGCTAAATACCCTTGCCCGGCTGAAAGCATCGCGCCCCAGCTCGGCGTTGGCGGCTGAGTCCCGAGTCCAAGATAGCTTAGAGACGCTTCGGAAATGATGGCCGAGGCAATTGCCAGTGTCGCCTGCACCATCATTGGTGCTAATGTGTTCGGAAAAATATGAACCAAGATAACGCGCCAGTCTCTAAGACCGGAAGCTTTGGCCGCTTCAACGTATTCTCGTTCGCGATGTGCTAAAACTTCGGCTCGAACGAGGCGGATGAAGTTCGGCGTCAATACAATCCCGATTGCGATCATCGCGTTTTCTAACCCCGCTCCAAGTACAGCTGCCAAGGCAAGTGCTAGGACCAAGGACGGGAACGATAGCAATGCATCGGTAATCCTCATGATGATCTCATCGAGGAAGCCGCGGTAATAACCAGCGATCAAACCAACTGGAATCCCAACGCCAAGGGCAATTGCAACGGAAATTAATCCGGCCTGCAAACTGACCCTTGCTCCGAAAATGACCCGGCTAAAAATATCGCGGCCAATTTCATCGGTGCCCATCCAGTGCTCTGCACTTGGGCTATTCATGATTTTCGTATAGTCCTGTGCCCCCGGATCATATGGGGCAACCGCCGGTGCAAACAAGGCGGAGCCGATTAATAGGACAATGAAAAATCCGGCAACGACAGCGAGCTTATTTTGCAAAAAGCGCTTCAACATCCCCATGTACATTGTCGCTCGAGGACTTTGAACCTTTACCTCTTTAATCGTTGCTTCCTGCAGCTGTGCCATTATTTTGCACCCCCTGAAAGCTTAATTCGTGGATCTAGGACAGAGTACAGCATATCGACTGTAAAATTGATAAATACCACAGCAAATGCCATAAACATAACGGCTCCTTGAACCACTGGGAAGTCACGAGTCAAAATCGAGTTGACAACAAGCTGGCCTAAGCCTGGTACCGCAAAAATCGTCTCCGTAATGACCGCTCCACCTAAAAACGAACCAACCTGCAGTCCACTAACGGTAATAACCGGAATCATGGCATTACGCAGGGCGTGTTTAAAAATAACCCCTTTTTCACGCAATCCTTTTGCATAGCCAGTACGGATATATTCGGATTGGAGAACCTCTAATAAGCTTGAACGCAGCATCCGCGTTAATTCAGCGGATAAGCGAATTCCAACGGTGATCGCCGGTAAAATCATCAGCATCAGGCTGCGCATTGGGTCCTGCCAAAACGGCGTATAGCCTGAAGGCGGGAACCAGCCTAAGCCAATTGAAAAGATGAAGATTAATAGAATCCCGAGGAAAAATGGCGGGATCGAAACGCCTGATAGGGCAAACAAGGTGCTTGAGTAATCCCAAAGTGTTCCCTTTCGGCTGGCACTAATAATTCCTGCTGGTAAAGCAATAAGGATTGCAACGAAAAAGGAGATGACCGTCAATTGCAGCGTAACAGGAATCTTCTGCTTCAATATCTCGGTCACCGCTGTGTTATCGATATAGGAACGACCAAGGTCCCCTTGGATGACATTCGAAATCCAATTAAAATATTGCACATATAACGGGTCATTCAAGCCCATTTCAATCCGTAATTTTTCGACTGCCTCCGGGGAAGCCTCCTGGCCTAGCTTCAGCAAAGCCGGATCTCCGGGTAATACATTGACTAATGAAAAGATAATGACACTCACAATAAATAAAATCACGACCATTAGGCCCAATCTTCGCAGGATAAAAGAAACCACTGTTACACCCCCAATATTGAATAGAATCAATTATGACAGTCAGACGTCATACTTGATTCAGTTGTTCTTTTACTCAAATGAAACGGTTTCTGTTCGAACCATCATATCTGGAATTGCCTTAAAGCCGACAACATTCTTCTTCATCGCTTTGTAGTCGCGCTCATGGTACAAGAAGATGTATGGTGCATCATCCCAAATGATTTTGGAAGCTTCCTTGTACATTTCAGCACGGGCAGCTTGATCACTCGTTGTGCGCGCCTCGTCGATTAGCTCATCCACTTTCGGATTGGAATAATTCGTATAGTTGTTCGAAGCATCTGTGTACATGAAACGGTGAATATTGCCATCTGGGTCGGTACGCCCGCTCCAGCCGTTGCGCACCGCTTGGAAATCACCAGTATCAAGTTGGTCAAGCAATGTTCCGAATTCAACCATCTCGATTTTAACGGTCATGCCCACTTCACTCAGCATCGCTTGAATCATTTGCGCCATTTGTTCTTCCTCAGGATTCGGGCTGATTTTTAACGTAAAGTTCACATCCGTCACACCAGCATCAGCGAGAATCTGCTTTGCTTTTTCAACATCCGCTTTTGGCTGTTCAAAATCTGGCGCTGCCCAGCTGATTGGTGAAAAGGCACTCACCCCGATGGAGACGCCATTATGGAAGACTACTTGTGCAATGGCTGAACGGTCAATCGCATAGTTGATAGCCTGACGAACTGCTTTATTGTCAAAAGGAGCAACCTCCGTATTCAAGTGAATTCCCTGGAATCCTAGGGAATCCTGATCAAGCAATGTGATATTCGGGTCATTTTTTAATTTCTCAATGTCTTTGTAAGCAATTTTATTTAAGATATCCAAATCACCAGATAATAGATTTGTTACACGAACGGTACTGTCAGGGAACGGACGAATCGTGACCTTCTCAATCGCCGGCTCGCCTCTCCAGTAATCTTCAAATCTCGTTAATTCAATATGGCTTTGTGATACACGATTTTCAAACTTATACGGGCCTGTCCCAACCGGCTTATTGGCAAAGTCATCGCCAAGCTCCTCAATCGCCTTCGGTGAAACCATCATTCCTGCCCGGTCTGTCAGTACCGATAAAAATGGAGCAAATGGTTCGGATAATTTGATTTCTACCTTGTATTCCTCAAGAACGTTTACCTCAGAGATTAAGCCAACCTCTGAAGATCTTGGTGAGCTAAGCTCTGGATTTAGCATTCTTTCAAAGTTAAACTTTACCGCTTCCGCATTGAACGATGTTCCATCATGGAAAAGCACACCCTCTTGAAGGTCAAACGTATAAGTTAAGCCATCTTCAGAAATCTTCCAATCTGTTGCTAGCTCTGGAATATACTCTAAATTCTCATCAATTTCGATTAGTTTATTAAATAAGCTCTGGAACACCTGGCGATCAACTGCTGCTGATGACATATGCGGGTCAAGCTGTGGTGGATCAGCATCCAAGCCAATCACTAATTCATCCTTAGCGACCGGCGGCTTGCTCTCTGCCGCTCCTCCAATTGCCTCTGTGTTTGTCTCACTTCCTCCAGAACAAGCAGCCATGATCATTGATAACACCAGCAATAGAACTAATAGCAATCTCTTTTTCACCTTTGTGTTCCTCCTTGTTTTATATGTAAGATTTATTCACTTGTTTTTGTGCATGCATATAGCGGTTGGTCACCTCAAGGAGATGTTCCCTCATGACCGCTTTCGCCTGCAGTTTATTTCTTGTTTTAATGGCTTGATAAATTTCCTGATGATACTGGAGGCTCTTCTCCTTGTTTTCCACCTTCAGTAAATCCTGCTTGAAGGAATGCAGCAGGTCGGCCAAAAAATGATAGACCCTGATGAAGACGCTATTCCTTGTCGCTAGCACAATCGATTTATGAAACAGCTCATCCGCTTCGATTGTCGGTTTCTCCTGTTCAATCGCAAGGATATGTTTTGTGATCGCTTGCTCCATCACCTTAAGCTCTTGATCGGTTGCCTTGAGAGCAGCGAGACCAGCCGACTCGACCTCAAGCATCAAACGGAATTCAAGCAAATCCCCTGAAATTTCCGTGTCAAGCAGCACAGACAGAACATAGGAATCGACGAGATTGGTAAAGTCCGTCTTCTTCACGAAGACCCCAATTCCCATGCGCTTCTCCACCACATCCATATCCACCAATGTGTTCAGTGCCTCTCTTAAGGAAGAACGCCCCACATTGAGAATTTGCATCAGCTCCCGCTCAGACGGTAGCTTGTCCCCTATTTGATAGTTTTCAAGCTTAATCTGCTCCAGCAAATACTCAGTTACCATCGTGCTCACCTTCTTCGCCAAACCCTCCCCCCTCTCCATTCACCTAGTCCGACACGTCTTACCTGTCTGATATGCCCTTTACTTTAGCACAGTTATTTTTTAATTATCAGAAAAATGTAATGAAACCTGACATGGTTTTTTGAGGAATGAGGAGCGAGGAAGCTCGGTACGTACCCTTAGCCCCTTCAAAACGAGTAAATTCTATTGATGCAAGAAAGGAGCACAAGGTACTTCACTTTGTTTAACTGAAAAGAGGGTAATCCTGGGAAGAGTATTTGTAATAACGACAACCTTCATCCGAACTTAACGAATGCAACATAAACAAAAAAAGCATGGGTATGTCCCATGCTTTCTAAGTAAACCGCTTCATTGAAAATGAAATCAAAATCAAATTCCGTTTTCCCTCTGTGATAAGTTGGCAAAGAATTTCGCCTGTCGCAACAGGACTTTCTTATAGGTATTTGTATATATGAAGTAAGGGATGATCTCTAATAAAATCCTGTATCAGGATTTTAGGATTGCCACAGGAACCGCCTACTGACTTCACAATACCTGGGAGTTATCCTTAAAAAGTCCTTTCATCCAATTGCGGTCAGAGATAGGTAATAAATCCATTACTTGTGATGCAACTTGTTCGTAGTCTTCATCACTTTTTGCCTTTCCATAGTTAAACCAATGGTCAGTATTGTCTTTCATATTTTCACTCAGTCTATAGCGGTCATTTACATCATAGGCCGTTAGTTTGTTTGGCGGTATTCCTTCTCCCCAGCTCATCGTTACTCCTTCCGGGGAACAGACGGCCAGCTCTACTACAAAAGACCCGCCGTAACGATTGAATTGAAAGGTAATTAAGTCGATGTTGTCTTCATTTTGTCTTCTAAAGTGTGGAAAAGATCCTTTAAAACCATGTTCTCTTAAATAAGGAATAATAATCTTTTTTAAGGCATTTGTCATAGCAGGACGACCATTTGAAGTCATGAACAATACTACCCTCCGATATTTAATTGATTATGTATTGAACTCACTCGTAAGGCTGTAAATCTGCCCACTTCAACCAAACCGCTTCATCGAAAATGGATTCAAATCAAATTCCGTTTTTCCTTCTGTGATGAGCTGACAAAGAATTTCTCCTACAACACTGCTAAACTTAAATCCATGCCCCGAAAATCCGCATGCAAGAAAGACATTCTGGAAGTTTGGGTGCTGATCGATAATAAAATCCTCATCGGGAGTGTTGGTGTAGGTGCATGTCTTCCCAATTCTGTGTTCCAGTTCACCTGAGAAGTACTTTACTGCAAAGCCCGATACATCGCCTTTATCCTCGATGTAACTTCCGAAATCTGCTAAACCCTCTTCCTGGGTTAAGTGCTGTCCCCCATCATGGCGGCCAATTTTGACGCCAGCTTCTTCGATACTTGGGAAACCATAAAATAATTCGTTTTGAAGCTCGAAAGCAAAGGCCGGAAAATGGCTGGAATGATACAAACCTTCATCACATTCAAACCATGAGAACGTCTTTCTCACCGGCTGCAATGGAAGGTCAATTCCTAATGAAGGCAGGAGCTTGGGTGTTCCTTTCCCTGCGGTGACAATTAAGGAATCGCTGGTATAGTTCCCTGCTTCCGTCTCGACATAGACCCTGTCCTCTTCCGCTGTTACACCTTTTACCTTTGTATTCACTTTTAGATGCGCACCGTTTTCGATCGCAAGCTCGCGATAAACTTCTATACACGCCTCACTAAATAACACACCGGAGTTGTTTTCGTAGCAGCCAATCATCTCCTCGGGTACGGAAAAGCCTTCCCATCTGTGATTGATTTCAGAAGAACTTAGTTTTTCAACAGGCAGGGAATGACGCTCAGCACTTTTCAGGATATTATGTATGAAGGCAGATTCAGGTACCCCTACATTTAACACACCTGTTTGCAAAAACAGTTTTTTGTCCGTTAGATTCTGCAGTTCCAGCCATAGCTCCTGAGCCCTTAAGGCCAAAGCCACGTACTCCTCCCCTTCCCCGTACGCATGCCGGATAATCCGGGTTTCACCGTGGTGGGACCCTTCAGAGTGTGGCGGATTATGTGAATCTAGTAATAAAACCTTTTTTCCGCTTTTGGATAAATAATAGCCTGCGGACATCCCCATTGAACCAGCCCCTATGATGATGACATCATAATGCATATGGCTCACTCCCCCTCCTAAATCAGTTCTCTTTCTCACTAACCTTGTCTTTCTTGGTAATATAAAGCATTCCAGGTATGATCAGCACAGATACAATTAATAAAACAATTGCAATCGAATTTTTATTTCCATCATTTACCCCGGAGGTAAACATAAGGCCATAAAGACTCGAAGCAAGGATGTTCCCGATAAATCTTGATGTCTGCAGCAAACCTGAAGCTATCCCGCTTTGTTCTTTTGTCACCATCGCATAAAGTGAATTTTGTGTACCAATGGTCAATGCACCATTACTAACTCCAATAATGGCCAAAACAATAAAGATCCATATAAGATTCGAAGTTTGATTAAACGCAAATAAAAGCCCGACCCCCAGGATCCCTATCGCAGCCCCACATAATAATGGAATTCTAAATCCCACTTTTTCAATCCAGCGTGTCGCGATAGGTGTCATCATCATGGCAAACATCGAAATGGAAAGCATCATCAGACCTGCGCTTTTAGAGTCAAGCATGATGACCTTTTGTAAATATGTAGGCATTGAGAGAATCAAAGCGAAAAACACAAGTGTTATCAGGATATATTGAAGATAAACAAACGAGATTTTAGGATTCTTCGTTAAAAAAACGACGTTTATAAATGGGTCCCTTTTCTTCTTTTCATAGAAATAAAATAACAGTGTAGTTACAATCGACAAGATGAATGTCCATAGATTAAAATCGTTTTCCAATGACTGTAAAAAGACCATCCAGCAAGTCATGAGCATACCGAATAAAACAATACCGATGAAATCCCATACATACGGTGTACCGGCAATTCTTGAATCATTCGGGATAAAGACCAAAGTTAATATCGCAGAAGCTATTATAATAGGAAGATTTACGTAAAAAATAACCGGCCACCCGGCATACTCAATCAATAACCCGCTGATGGTTGGTCCAAATGCTGCCGAGGTAGTGGCAAAAACGGCCAATGTGGCGATGACCCTATTTTGGTTTTTATCAATAAACGTTCGGACAATTCCGATTCCAGCCGGAAAAAGAGCGGAAGTGCCAATGGCTTGTATCGTTCTCATTCCCAGTAAAAACATCATGCTGGAGGAAAGCGGCGCTAATATGGAAGAAATAGAGACAAGCAGCAATCCTATTAGATAGATTTTTTTCCGGCCATAATGATCGCTTAATTTGCCGGCCAGAGGCATAAAAATGGCACTTACAATAAAATAGGAAGAAATCAGCCAGGCAATATCCTTGGATGTAAGCTGAAAATCATTTTGTATCGCTGGCAAAGCCACGGTAATCATGGTTGTGTTTAATGGATTTAAGATAACCCCCAACACAATAGCCGCAATTAACAATCCCGGCTTTTTAACCAAACTCCCGTTATCTGTTACTGACATTACATTTCCTTCTTTCTAATTATACGAATGGTACTAATAGTTGATAATTATATCAGACTTTGGGATTCCATACACTGATACAAAAGCGGCAGGCACCACCCAGCTTCTGGATGGTGCCTGCCGCTAGTTTCTTACATTTCATAGCAATTATTTTTCAAGCAGGGCTTTGATTTTTATTAAGTCTTTCATGTTTGCTCTTCTCATCATAGTTGGCATGATAAGGGACATGATTTTATTGAATCCTTTTGGGTTACCTTTATTCCGCAACCTCATTACAGTATGATTTTCATCGATAGCTTGCCATGTATAGATTGTTTCCATTGGAAAGGGACCATTTGCTGTTTTCATCACTAATTTCTTCTCAGGAATCAATTCAACAATTTCATACACATATGCAAGTTCGCGGCCAAGGAATTTGGCTTTAAAAGCAATTTGGGACCCGAGCTTGAGGGGCTTTGGCGTCTTCCATTCTACTGACTGTATATTTACATACCATTCAGGTGCATTATCAGGATTTGCTGCATACTCTGAGACTTGTGAAACAGGGCGGTTTATTGTGATTTCCGTTACTACATCTACCATCATATTCTCCTCTTTTATATCGTTTCTACGTAATTTTTAAGTAAGGTTCCAAGTAGGTATTGCCAGCCCTTGGAGTGCTCTTCTTCCCACTGCTCTTGAATAACCCCGGAGGCTGTATGGGAAAGTTGGAGCAGGGTTCCTCCCTCTTTCTCCAGGAGACGATACGTATAGGCACTGTTTACCGCACCTTGCATACCAAGATGGCCGTGCAACCGGATTTCTTCAGGTGCATTTACATAATATACATTTCCCCAGACCGCCCCTTCTTTTTCACTCCATTTTTCGATGAATTGTCCGCCTGGAACGGGATCAAAAGTAAAACGGGATTGTACACCTTTTGGAGCTAAACGAAATTCCCACCAATCTTCTACCTGTTCAGTTAGTGCTGTAAAAACTTTCTCGCGTGGTGCTTCGATAAATATTTCCTGTTCAATACGAAAACCCTTTGAAGATTCCATATTTTTATTTCCTCCCTTTTCCTGTACAGCCTTCCGTAAATTTAACAGCGAACTCGCGGTGGATTGCATGTATTTTCCTACCCAGCGGTTATACATTTCCTGAAGAGGAACGGCATTAAGAAAGTTTCTTTTATATTTTCCTTCACGCCGTACCACGACCAAATTCCCTTCCTGTAAAATCTTTAAGTGTTTCATAATGGCATACCTAGTGACATCCGGAAAAAGGTCAGTCAATTCTCCCGTTGTTCTTGGTGATACCTTGAGAATATCAAGAATTTCCCTTCGGGTCGGATGTCCCAATGCTTTAAAAACGGTGGATAGTTCTTCGCCCATGCCCTCGACCCTTTCTTTAATAGTAAACAACATGTGACAAAAGGGTAACATGTTGTTTATTACTGGTCAAGTTAACAAAAAATGAAATGCTGATTATAAGCCTAATAACATAAAAAGTGCCTGCTTACCCCGGGGTTTGTCGTTGACATCTTGGACATATACCCGGTGGTGGCAGGCACTATATTGGATCTTTTTCAAAAAAAGGAAAAGTAAAGGGCACTAAATCATGCTTTCATTTGCCGGTTGTTTTCCACTACCTCTTGAAGCTTTCTTCCAGTTCATCAATCAGCTTGCCAACATGCCTGACAGCCTGGCTGATGGCATCGGGCTTGGACATATCCACCCCAGCCTTTTTAATAAGGTCAAGCGGCTTGAGTGTTCCTCCTGCTTTCAATACCTCCAGCCACCTGTCCACCGCTGGCTTGCCTTCTTCAAGGATGTGCTGGGATACGATTGTGGAGACCGTCAGCCCCGCCGAATACGTATACGGATATAAGCCCATATAGTAATGAGGCTGGTGCATCCACGTCAATCCCGCCCCCTCATCCATTTCAAGGGAGTCACCCCAGAAGTTTTTCAGAGCCTCCAGCTTTTGTTCGGACAACACGTCCGCCGTCAAAGGTTCCCCTTTCTCTGCCAGCTTATAAACCCTCCGCTGGAGCTCTCCCTCAAGCAGGTGGGTAACGAAATTATGATAATAGGTGCCCAGCTGCTGCAATATCACCCACCTCCTTGTTCGGCTATCCTTTGTGCTGGACAGCAAATGACTGCCAAGAAGCATTTCGTTCATGGTCGACGGTGCTTCAATAAAGTACCTTGATGGACGTGTATTGGTCATTCTTTGATTCTTCCCGGCCAAATAAAAATGTCCTGCATGGCCGAGTTCGTGCGCCAGTGTGAATGCCCCCCTCATTGTGTCCGGCCAGGTCATCAGGATATAGGGGTGCGCTCCGTAAGGGCTGGAGCAAAATGCTCCTGTACTTTTGCCAATATTATCCGCGTAATCAACCCATCTCTCAGATAACGCTCTTTTGATCATATCGGAGTATTCCGGCCCCATGATTTCAAGGGCATCCCGGACGGTTTCTGCTGCTTCCTCATAGCTCGTTTCCAGCTTGAAGTCCGGGTCAAGCGGGGCCTTTATGTCTGCATAGGTCATCTTTTCCAACCCTAAAATACGCTTTTTCAAGTTTGCGTACCGCCTCATATGCGGAGCCAATTCCGCCTGGAGGACATCGAGCTGATTATGATACATCTCATGAGTCACCTGCTGGTCATGAAGCAGCATATCCGTTACAGAGTCATAATTTCGTAAACGGGCCATTGTTACTTCATGATTGACCTGCGCGGCATATGTTGCCGCAAAAGTATGCTTATATTGACTCAATGTCTTATTAAAGGACTCATAGGCATTTCTGCGAACCTCTGCAGATGGAGACGAACTGTATTTGCCTGCATATAAGGCGAAAGAAAGCGCCCGCTCCGCTTTTTCATCATCGATAAAAGAATCGAATTGCATATCAGACAGTTTTCCACGGTTATAAATAGTGTACGGCGCACTGAAGAGGGACCCTAGAGAAGCCAGCACCTCCTCTGTTTCTTCACTAAGTGAATAATGCTTTCGCTCCTGAAGGTCATTTAAATATTTTTTAAAGGATTGGAGACCACGCTCCTCCTCCATAAACTGCTCTAGTGTTTCTCTTGAAAGTTTGATAATTTCAGTTTCAACAAATGACAGTTCCGCATTCACCAATGATTGTGCATCCGTAGCAATGGCCGCATCCTTTTGCCTTTCCGAATCGGTGTGGTCGACCGTCTGTCGAAGATTTGCATACATGAAAACCAGGTTGAAGCGTTCAAGCAGCTTTTCCTTCTTTTCAAGACACTGCAATAACTCGCCTGCACTGTTTCCAAGCTTGCCTTTATACTTTGTAACCTCCGGTAAGTCCGCTTTTACAGCATCCAATTCTTTTTTCCACTCATCCCTGGTCTTAAAAAGGTCGCTTAAGTCCCATTTCTGTTTTACCTCAATATCCTTTCTTTTGACGCGATTACTTGTCTTGTTTGTCAATGAAATTCCTCCTTTTATCACGTTTCATCAAATTCCCTCGGTCTTTACTGCTATACCACAACAAGGGTACTATAACCTTTCTCAACCATTCTTAATAATTAGCTTCTTGAGCGGCAATAAAAAACAGGCATGAATCCATGCCTGTTCTTCCACTTCTGTTTCTCACATTATTCTGTCTGTGGTTAAGAGTAAACGAGACCAAAACAAAGTGTACGTATCCCTACACGAAAAAAAGACAGTTCGATATCTGCATTTCTTCACGCAACAAATGAATCTTTCCCATTGAAGGTTATTAAAAATGTGCAGACGACTCCCTTTTACTCTGCAGTGTTAAGAATAGTGTTTATTCATTTCATATTGAATTGCTTTTATAGCCTCTTCCATCATCTCGGCATTGTTCCTTTTTATACCGTCCAATAAAAGCATTACATTATCGGCAGTAAGAAAATACGATACCTTTTTTAGCTTATACTGAATGTTATCTTCCTTTCTTCTTTCCATAACTTTTGTTGTGAATTCTTTTCCACACTCTTCCAGCAAATATATATATTCATAATCAGAATCACCTATCCTCATATCACCAAAATCGATGATTCCAGTAAGTTCCTGCTTCTTTTTATCAAATAATAGGTGGTCCAGTGATAAATCAGAATGAAGGAGGTTGGATGTATATAAGAAATGATTTTTATTTTCTAAGAATGACGTGAATCTGATAGAAATATATGCTTGCATTTCTTTATTAATTTTCGGGAAAACCTTTTCCTGTACCTCTTGAAATATTTCCAAATAATCTTGATAAAAGTTACTTTCTTGGATATTGAGTTCCTTCGCCTTCTCAACATTAAATGATTGTATTTCATTTATAAATTCTGCAATTTGATCGGCAATTCTGTTCTTTATTTCTACTGATAATGAATGGAATAGCTGTTCATTCATTGGCTCTCCAGGTAATATTCTGTAACCGGCAAAAGGATAGCCATTATCTTGTTTACCACAATAAATAAATTCAGGGATGTTTAAAGTAATATGTTTCTTTAAAAGCGGGAGCACCCTTTTTTCTTTTTCTGTATCGAAGGCTCCTTGTTTTTCTTTTGGAAATCTAAATACGAACTTTTGATTAATCAAATAGGTCCGGTTCATCATACCTTCACCAAGTTTAGCTATATGATCAATTTTTACGTCTTCAAAATTTTTAATCGTTTCTTTAACCCAGCTAAACTCAGCATTCCCGGTCAGACTGTCCATCATATTTTTGCTCCTCCTAGAATAGGTTTGAATGAATTTTATCATTGTATGTGTATTGAAGCTCGGCCATTCCTTTCCTTAGGGGCGGATGTCCCAATGCTTAAAAAGTGGTGGATTGTTCTTTGCCCATTCCATTAACCCTTTCTTTAATGATAAATAACAGGTGACAAAATGGCAGTAAGTTAATTATTACGGTCAAGTTAACCAAACCAAAACGAAAAGCTGCTAAAAAGCCTCATATAAAAAAATGCCTGCCGCCACCCATAATTTGTCGAGGACAAAACCCGGGTGGTGACAGGCACCGCTTACAAAATACTTTAATTAATTTGTTTGGTTAACCAACTTTCTGTTCAACCTTGCCAGACTTTGCTTTCTTTTCAGCAATACTTGCCTGGATTTCTTCCATTTTCGCAGCATCCAGCTCATAGCGGCTCATAATTAAACCTGAGATTGTTAATGCCAGAGCAGGAATACCAAATGCCAGAATAATGGTTACTACTTTAAGTTCAGGTGTTAACGCATCCGTAACGGTTGGGAATGCATCTTTAAATCCGATTAGGGCTACTGCGAAACCAACGATAGCTGGTGCTAAGGACGTGATTAGTTTGTCAATGAAAGAGAATAATGTTCCAATCATTCCTGGCACGTATCTTCCGGAAGTGGAAGTTTCATAATCCGATACATCGGCAATCATTGGGTTTACAAGAGTTGACGGTACCTGTCCAAAGCCCATTGCAACCGTATACAAAACGATGAAAAGAATAGTGGCGATTCCCAAGTTGCTCATGGAGATGGCTGAACCATCAATCATCAAGAACATTCCAATTAATGAGACGAAAGCACCTAGCGCAATCCAGGTTGAGAATAAGAAAGCCTTCTTCATGCCTGTTTTTCTAGCTTTTGCTACGGCCCAGAATGTGATCAATAATGTTGGGACGATGGTAATCATCGAAATGGTACCACTTAGTGCATAGTCTCCGATTAAGATACCAAATAACATAACCATAACAACAGCGTGACGCAGAAGTGAGAATGCTAGTTTGTCAACGGTTACAGCAGTGATCAGCTTTAATAATGGTTTATTCTTTTTCAAGATAGGCCAGAAATCACGGAATTTCGTTTCAACTGTTTCCTCAGCCAAGCCGAAGTATTCCTTCTTATCCTTGCTTGATAGTCCAATTACAGCTAATACAGTGAATACGGCCGAGAGAATGATTGCAAGAGTGTTCAACTCTGTAAACAGCCCCATATTGAAGTCGCCATGTTTCTTGATTAGATAAGACGCGACATAAACCTGTCCACCAGTGAAAAGCAATGTGTTGTAGATTCCATCAAATACAGCAAACAAAGGACGTTGTTTCGGGTCATTCGTCAAAACAGTTTGTGCTGCTTTTGTAACAGAAGTTTGGCATGTATAACCGATAATATGAATGGCGTAAATCAGGATAAAGAAAATCAATCTAACAGATTCAGGTAATAAGTGTGTCACATTGTATAAGACAATGATTGTGCCTGCCAGGGTGATATTTCCGATCACCATGAATGGCCGGAATTTTCCGAACTTCCCTTCTGTCTTATCCACCATAAACCCTACAATTGGATCTGTGATTCCATCAAAGATCCTCATGCTCATTAAGACTGTACTAACCACAACAACAGCGAGACCAGCAATTCCGGCTGCGTAATATGATACAAACATTAGAATGAACATATACAGGTTTGTTGCCGTATTATTCAGTGCAAAGAAACCAATTTCCCATAGTTTCGCCTTGTTGTATTGCTGGCTATTGATAGCATTTGTTGACATATCATCTTACCCCCTCAGTGATAAACCGCTTTCAAAATGATCATTGCTTTTTCTACAAAACAAACGATTAAGAGGCTTTCAAACTATCTCATTGGATAGTTTATAATTTGTTTGGCCAACAAATTAATTTGTTAGCTTTATAATAAATGTAAACGCTTTTTTATACAAGCTTTTTTTTATTTAAATTTTAAAACTTTTTTCTCCCCTAACTCCTTAAAGCACCCTCAGTCAATTTTTCTCTAGAAAGATGCATTTCCGTTGAGCCGGTTTGGCTATTATCTGGTATAATTAGATGACCTACTTAACGAACTAATTTATTGAAAGCCTTTACATTTGAATTTCATATTTTTATTTGACGTGTTTTTTCAGCCAAATTGATTGATATAAAGGAGCAAGCAAAATGGTCACAGGGGACAGTGCATATATTAAAAAGATAAACAGGGGTTTGTTATTACAAAAAATCATTGAACATGGTTTTATATCAAGAGCTGATTTATCAAAGATTACAGGACTGAACAAAGCAACCGTCTCGGTCCAGGTCGCTGATTTGCTGCATGAACAATTAATCTGTGAAACTCAATTGGAGCATCATTCAGTCGGCAGAAGGCCGATCGCGCTCACCATCAATGAGGACGCGGGTTATGTATTGGGAATCGATCTGGATTATAAATCGATTATTTACACCATTTTAAATCTAAAAGGAAAACCGGTTTATGAAAAGGAAGAAACATTGGATAGTGAAGATTATGATCTTATTATTCAAGCGATCATTACCAGGATTAAAGAATTTCAGCTTCAATATTCACACCTTCCGTACGGTATTGTGAATGCTGTAATTGGAATCCATGGAACAGTAAAAAAACAGGACGGAAGCATCCGTTTCAACCCAAGATATAGGTGGCTCCAAAAAAATATCAAGGAAGATTTGCAAAAGGAATTAACCATCCCGTTATTTATTGAAAACAATGCGAATTTATCTGCCTATGCTGAAAGGGTGTATAAACACCATCATAGCAGTAACCTGCTTACCCTTATTCTGACTTCCGGGATCGGATCGGGGATTATTATTGAGGGGGACTTGCAAAGAGGCTTTCACGGATACGCAGGAGAAATGGGCCATATGATCATCTATCCGAATGGCGAACCATGCCGTTGCGGAAACCATGGCTGCTGGGAGCTCTATGCTTCAGAGCCAAGGTTAATAAGGAAATTAGAGGCAGAACTTCAGGTAACGGACTTGACGATTCCAACCATCCAGGAATACCTGGAAAAAGATCACATCATTGTGAAAAGTTATATGGACCGCTATCTGCAATATATCGCAATCGGCCTCAACAATATCATTAACTTATACAATCCCGAAACCATCGTCATCAATAGCCAGCTATTAAAGATTTATCCAGGGTCTATACAGAAACTGAAGGGACACCTAATCTCTTCCGTCAGTGAATACGGAGAACTGGTTCTCTCCGACCTTGGGAACCGTTCCTGTGTGCTAGGTGCCTGCGCCATGGGAATCCAGCATTTCCTGGACGTTGAGGAAATCCAATTATCCATTCCTGAAAAACAACATGATACAGCCGAAAGCCCTGTCTGTTTCTGACAGGGCTTTTTTATAGACTCTCTTTTGATTCCGATAATCTTGTTATTAACTCTTTATAGATATGGAAAAAGGCAAAGTAGTACTCTTTGTATACATATTCATCTGTTTTGTGCGCCATTTTTGTTTCGCCTGGACCAAACATCATGAATGGGAAGTTTTCATCCTTCCCTCGCAATAAATTAGATGCATCCGTCACTCCTGGCGAACCTTTTACCGAAATGTCCAATCCTAAATGTTTTTTACCGAGTTTTTTAGCAAGATCCACCATTTCAGACTGTCCTGAGGTGAATACACTTGGCAATGACATCGTCACTTCAACTTGAATATCAGTGCCTTCTTTATTGTATTTGTCAGTTGTTGTGTTGAATAAGTCAATCACTTCATCGTTATCAAATTCCGGAATCGTCCGCACGTTGATTTCAGCTACTGCTTTTTCCGGAACTGAGTTTACTTGGTTCCCTGCATTAAAAATCGTGGTACTCATCACCAATTTGTCCAGAACTTCATTTTTACGATCATCGCCATTCAATTTTTCATCCATATCCAAAAGATATTTCATCAATGGAACAATCGCGTTGTACCCCTGGTCAGGCATGGAACTGTGTGCGGCTTCACCAATAGAACTTACCCGCAAGTTCAGGGATCCTTTGTGAGAGTATATGATTGTGTCATGGGAAGGTTCAGCTACCCATAGATAATTCACATCATCCATATAGCCTTCTTCGTATAACTTTTTAGAACCTGCGCCGCCGACTTCTTCGCCAGTCGTTGCCATGAAACGGACGGTGCCTTTTTTAAGTTCATTATTTTCCTTGAGTTCAATCATCACTAAAGCAAGATTGATTAAACCTGCCTTCATGTCGTTGGTTCCCCGTCCGTATAATTTTCCGTCTCGTTCTGTCAATGTGAACGGATTGGAAGTCCACTCGCTTTCATCGCCAGGAGAAACGACATCCATATGACCAGAGATGCCAATGACGGGACTTCCGCTTCCAATTTCAGCGACTAAGTTGACGCGAGTGTCAGTAACCGGAACAATTTTGAATTCAATGCCATATTCCGCAAATAAATCCTTCAAGTAATTGGCCACTTCGATTTCGTTTTCATTAACAGATTTAATCGCGATTATGTCAGATAAGATCTTTATCTTTTCTTCTTCTGTAAAATGTTTCATGCCATATCCCTCCAGAATCTTCTGGCCATCCTTGTATCATGCTCCATTTTTGATTCATTTAACATCCGTCAATCCCGCAGCTCATTCCTTCCATTAATATTTGAGGTTTTTGTTTATTCAATTCATCCTTAATGATTTGTTCAAGAGTTTCCTTTGACCGCATCCCGGCAATTTTCGTATCGCCAATCATGAACGTCGGCACGGCCGTTATATTTGCTTCTTCATAAGCATGTTTCAATGCTTTTTGATGGGCCTCTTTGTATCTTCTGGTAGTCAAGGCCTCCCTATACTCCTTTTCATCCAACCCTATTTCACCAGCCAATTTGGTCAGCACATCGATGCTGCCAATATCCTGCTCTTCCTGAAAAAAGGCACGCAGCATGCGGTCATTGTACTCATTGCCTTTACCCTTTTCCTTTGCATATTGATATCCCTCGAAAGCCAGATGAGTATATGGCTGGGGAGAAACGTTCGGGAGGACAATCTCAATCCCCATGTTCTCAGCCATTGGATAAACGGACTGCCTCCAGGTATTTTGCAGGTAATCCCCTTCCGGCTTCAATGTCTCATTCGGATAAGGGCGCAGCTCATAAGGCATCCATTCAATTTCGACATCTTTCCCTTTAATTGCTTCTTCAAGTGGTTTTTCTGCCAAGAAACAAAATGGGCACACATAATCTGAATAGACTATTATCTTTACGGTCATGTTTTTATCCTCCTTGATATCATTAGTTGGGAAACAATATACGTGTTATTTTACCTATTCTATTTAAATAATAGGTATCAGTAAAATAAATTGTTTTTCACGTTGTGCTCTCTTTGGGCGCTCTTCCTGGCCGGCGTTGAAAAAATAAACGGAAACATTCCGTTTAAATTGGGAAATGCCGATATTTCCTTTAAAATAAAGGAAGGTTTTCCGGTTATATGATTCGAATTTTTAAATTTTGTCTTATTTAGAGCAGTTAATCGGAATATCTCCGCTTATATCTGCTTCTAAACTGCATTTTTATAGAATAGGCGGAAATTCTCCGTCTATATGTCTCATGCCTACAGTATTTCATCGACTTCATTGAGAGGTATTGAAATTGAAAGCATGGGGAAAACTTACTTATTCATTAGGAGGGGTAAGATGGTTTGGGATGTGTTGAATGTGATTGGAACCATTGCTTTCGCGATGAGCGGGGCACTGGTTGCGTTGCAGGTTAAATATGACATTATTGGAGCCTATGTTCTGGGATTGATTACTGCATTTGGCGGCGGAGCGATTCGAAACCTTTTTACTGGCATTCCGATCATTGAATTATGGCAGCAGACTACTCTTTTTATCGTTGCACTTATCACCATAACCATTGTCATTCTTTTGCCAAACAAGGCCGTGAAACTGCTGACGAAATGGAGTTTTTTTGACTCAATCGGCTTGTCAGCATTTGCTGTACAAGGGGCTATGTATGCACAATCCATGAATTTGCCATTGTTTGCTGTCATGTTTTCAGCTGCGATAACGGGGGCAGGCGGAGGAATGGTTCGGGATGTCTTGGCCCAGCAAAGGCCAATCGTTTTACGTCAGGAAGTATATCTGCTGTGGGCGATTTTTGCCGGGTTTATCATAGGCATGGATTGGTTAACAGAACCCTATCATTTGTATATTGTTTTTGTTATTACTTTAATCATGCGCGGAATCTCGCACCGATTCAACTGGAGTTTGCCCACCAGGCCGGTTCAAAACCCAAAAGAAGATTTATAACGGCAACCAGAAAAAGCTCACATTCGCGTGAGCTTTTTCTGACTTATTTTGAGGACGAATGAAGCAGCAGAACCGTCCCCCTGTTTCACAGGGCTTTTAATGCCTTTCTTTTGAATCCGCAATCTTGGATGGCTTGGATCAGTTCTTGGCGCAATTGGGCTAATTCAAAATGGACTAGTTTTTTTTCTGCAACGACTTGCTTTCCAGCGATGAATACGTCTCTTACATTGCCGGCATGAGCAGAGTAAACTAAAGCGGAATACGGGTCAAAAATAGGAAACATATTGACGGAATCGGTTTCTACTAAAATAAAATCAGCTTGTTTTCCTGCTTCGATTGAGCCAATTTGCTCCTGCAGACCTAACACCCTGGCTCCCCCCAAGGTGGCCAACCTGACAATTTCTCTCGCTGGAAAAGCACTGCGATCCTGTAAAAAGGTTTTGTGGAAATTGCCAAACAATCGCATTTGGGCAAATAAATCAAGGGTGTTTCCGCTGCTTGGGCCATCTGTTCCTAACCCCACCTCTACACCCGCAGCCAACAGGTCCTGGATACGGGCTACCCCTTTGGCAGATTTTGTGTTGGCACCGATGCAATGTGCCACCTTCACATCATACTTCTTTAGCAATTCTATATCATGATCGGATAAATGAATACAATGGACGGCTACGAGTCTTGGGCTCAGCACACCAATCTCTGCTAAAAATTCAATCGGTGTCTGATTCCGTTCTTCACGAAATTTTTTCATTTCAAATTCCATCTCACTAACGTGAATCATCCATGGCACATGGTACTTTTGAGACAAGGCATCCGCTTGTTGAAGCACTTCAATGGTAGTGGAATAGGGGGCATGCGGTGCGATAGAAGCGTGAATTCGGTCATGTCCCTGCCACTTCGGCATAAACCGTTCAGCGTATTGCAGTCCCCCCATTGGCTCTTCAACATCTACCGTTATGGAATCAAGGACGGTTTCGGCCAAAATGGCACGACCATGCATTTCCTCTGCAGCGATTGCCAATTGCTGTTCAAAATAATACATATCAAAAAAAGTTGTCACACCGGCTAGCTGCATTTCGGCAATCGCATACCTTCCGCTGGTATAGGCTAATTGTTCATTCATACATTCATTTTCTAATGGAAATAGAAAGCGGTGTAAACGATCAGGATAGTCATCGCCTAAAGATCGAAAAGGAATCATGCCAATATGTGTATGTGTATTCACCATACCGGGAATCAAAATAGCTCCTCGGGCATCGATGCATTGATCATAGCGGATATCCTCTGGTAAGGAATCCATCCCGCCCACTTCCGATATGGTATTCCCGTCCACTAGCATATAGCCGTTTTGAAATTGTTCCATCTTCTCATTCATGGTTAAAATCCAGGCATTTTTAACCAATAGTTTCATCTCATTCACCCTCTACCAATGGAATCATTTCTTGTAAACGGACATTCATCATCCCTTTGTCTGTAATTTTTATCGCCGGGGATACGGGCAGGGATAACGTCGAAAACGACATAATCTCATTGCTGTTGCGATAGCCTAGCTTAATCATGGCTTGCCGTACCTCCTTCAATTGGGCACCCAGTTTCTGGATTGGTGCATCGCTGATAATTCCGCCAACAGGCAACGGACAAACCGCTTCTACCTTTCCAGCTTCTGCAACAACATATCCGCCTTGCATGTCCAATAATTGCTTTTGTGCCACGACCATATCCTCCATGCTCGTTCCCATCACCATCACATTATGATGATCATGGGCCCAGGTGGTTGCGACCGCGCCTTTTTCAGTTAGGGCGTTTTCGACAAATCCGTAGCCTATATCCCCGGTTTTCCCATATCGCTCCATCACCACAATCAAGGCTAGTCCGCTATTTTCCCAATCTAGATATCCATCAATCACTTTCATTTCCCGCTTTACATGTTGTGTAAATGTACCCACCTTCGAAATTTGCATCGCGTTCACAATAACCTTTTCCGCAGTCTTCACCCTAATATGCAAGTCCTCCGTTGTTAAGGGACGGCATATCAGGGATTGATAAAAATGCTCTGGAAAACGAGGTTTCTGTTCTGGGTAACGAAAATCATTTCCTTTTTCATGTACTAATTGGCCATTCTTATAGACGGCTGCAATATCCAGGGTTTCAACATCATCCAACAAAAGAAAATCAGCTTTAAAACCAGGGATAATGGCACCACGGTCCTGGAATCCCATTCGTCTTGCAGGGGTATAAGTAGCGCAGTATAGTGCCTGTTCTACTGGCATGCCGCATGAAACCGCCAATTTGACGTTTTCATTCAAGTGCCCCTCCAGTAAGTCATCTGCCATCACATCGTCCGTAATGATGGCAACATATTCATAAAATTGGTTCTCAACGATTACTGCGATATTCTCCGGTGTAATCGACTTCTTTTGCAACTCCAGAAACATTCCATTTGTAATCTTCTCATAAATGGATTGCGGCGACTGGTGAGTATGATCGGCCGTTAGACCTGCATATAAAAACTTTGCCAGCTCCAAGCCCGACACTCGGGGAATATGGCCTTCTAGTGGCATAAAGGGTTTTTCCGTTTGGACCTCCCGCAAAATTTGCCTGATCAATGAATCTGGTTCATTGACAATCCCATTAAAGTTCATTGCTTCCCCAAGTGCGATGACTTTCGGGTGCCGCAAGAGCCTTTTCACCTCTTCAACCCCAATGATTCCACCTGTCGTTTCGAGTTCCGGCGTCGTCGAAGGAACAGAAGAAGGAATGGCAAAGAATATATCCATCCTGCTTGGTTGTGAAAAGAACACTTCCAAACCTTCCATCCCAAACACATTCGCAATCTCATGGGCATCCGCCACAACGGTTGTCACTCCATGGGCCAATGCCGTCTCTGAAAAAATCGAAGGGGAAGTCATAGAGCTTTCAATATGCATATGAATATCCATTAAACCCGGGACCAAATATTGATTTGTTGCATCCACCACTTCTTCAGCCTCCACATGCTCCAATTCGCTGGCCGTCAGATAGTAGATTTTGTCGCCTTTAATGGTTACATGTTTCTTTTCAAACTTTTTGGTAAACGTGTTAAACACTTGTCCATGGATAATCGCTAAATCGACCTTCATGTCTTATTCCCCCATCTAAAAAGGTTAAAAAGAAGAAAAGGCCAAGTATCATCCTTAGCCTCTCCTTCCTTGCGTTTTTATTTATTCAGAATTCGATTCCACTGGTTAATCCAGGATTCAAGGTTCTGATTCACGAATGCTGAATCAACCATCTTCGTACGTTCGGCCACTTCACCATATGTTTTATTTTTGGCTGTTTCTTCATCTAATACAACCTCTTTATTGGTTGGAGCTTCATTAATAGCCACAGCCGTTTTTTCTTGTACTTCCTGGCTTAATCTCCAGTCAATATATTTATAGGCTATTTCTTTATTTTTAGAGTTTTTGTTGATATTGATTGTGTTAAAGTTCGCGTATGTTCCAGATTGCGGGACGATATATTCTACATTTGCATTTGATTCCGTAATAATAGGAACAGCAAAGTCACCCACGACAGCTGCGACAATTTCACCTGATTGGAACATATTCGCTAAATCAGAAGATTTGCTGTAGGTTTTTACAACGTTTGGAGCTAGTTCCGTGATGCCTTTAAAAGCTGCCTCTCCATTATCTGTTGTAATGTCTACGTTCTGTTGATCACTTGCCAGGTGAAGCATAGCTGGTCCAAAGGTGGATGTGATGTCAGGAATGGAAATTTTCCCTTTCAGGGATGGATCCCAAAGATCTTCCCATTCGTTGATTTCCATGCCTGCCGCTTCTTTGTTGTAGATAATTCCGATACTGTTCAGCGTGTAGGCAGGGCCGGAACCATCTGCAGCTAATTTTTTGGCGCTGTCGATCAGGTTTTCCATATTCGGGATATTGGAGCTATCCACTTTTTCAAATAGGTCTGCACCCACTCCTTCAGCCGCACTGGATTGAGATAATTCAATAACGTCGATCGTGGAGTTTGGATTGCTTTTTAGTTTCGTAAGACGTTCGGAGGTTGTACCGGTTTCCAGCACGATGTCTACATTGTATTTTTCCTCAAAAGGTTTGAAGACATTTTCCTGCATTTTATCTTCTTCCAAACCAAAAGTGGAAACAATCAAAGTTTGTTGTTCTTTTGCTGCACTGCCGCCGCCACATGCCGCTAACAGACCGGCTGTTACTAGAGTTAAACCTGCTAAACCTATTCTTTTCTTCATTATATTCTCTCCTTTTGAAAGTTCATGGATTAATATCTTTGATTTTCCGAAGGTACCTTTTTTATAGCCTGCCATTAAACGATGATCAGTTTATGAGCTGGGATCGACAAGGTTACAGAATCTCCGACTTGATAAATCACATCATCCGATTCGTTGACAAGTAAAGCGCCGATCGGCGTTTCAATTTCATACTGGTAAGACTTGCCCAGGAAGGTACGAACTTTAACTGTCCCGGACACTGTGTTATTTTCATTTGGCTCAGTGCCTGTCACAATATCGATATCGTCAGGGCGTATCGTTCCAGTACGTTTATCTGTTTCCCACTGCCTGGTGCTTAGAAAAATCGTTCCATCTCCTGCTTTGTACTTCCCTTCTTCTACTCTCGTTAATTGAAAGAAGTTCTCAAAGCCAATGAAGCGGGCAACAAACTCCGTTTTCGGATTTTTATAAATTTCTTCTGGGGTGTCAAACTGTTCAATAATCCCTTTATTCATAACCGCTACTTTGTCAGAAATCGAGAAACACTCTTCCTGGTCATGAGTGACAAACACAGATGTAATCCCTAATTGGCTTTGGATGCGTTTAATTTCGATTCTCATCGCCACACGCAGCTTGGCATCCAAGTTACTAAGCGGTTCATCCAATAAGAGCAATTTCGGTTCAATGACCAGGGCACGTGCTAATGCCACACGTTGCCTCTGCCCGCCCGAAAGCTGTTTTGGATAGCGATCGCCCAGCTCTTCCAGACCTGTTATCGCTAAAATATCTTTTACTTTTTGGTCGATTACATTCTTTTTTTCCTTACGCAGCTTTAAGCCGAATGCGACGTTTTCCCTGATTGTTAGATGGGGAAACAAAGCATAGCTTTGGAATACCATGCCAAATTTACGCTTATGGACAGGCACCTTTGTCAAGTTTTGACTGTCAACTAGGAATTCTCCATCATTTGGATTAATTAATCCTGCAATGACACGTAAAGTGGTTGTTTTCCCGCAGCCGGAAGGCCCTAACAAGGAGACCAATTCACCTTTTTCAATCGATAAATTCAAATCTTTTAATATATCATTTTTATGATCATAGCTCACGCGAATATCTTTTAGTTCCACATAGGACATGATGGTGGTTCCCCCTTTGCTGTCTTTTCTTGTCACTTTCTATGAAATGCTTGCTAACCCCAATGTCTTTTCAATAACGAACATGAGGACGACGGTTCCCAGCATTAGAATCACAGAAAGTGCAGATACGGATGGGTCATAGTTGTATTCAATGTAATTCATTAAGCTTGTGGGCAGCATGGTTACACCTGGTCCTGATAAAAACTGCGACACCGGAATATTGTTAAAAGAATTGATGAATGCCAGCATAAAGGAAGCAAAAATTCCCGACGTAATATTTGGCAAAACGACTTTCATGAATGCTTGCAGTTTCGTACAGCCTAACGTCCAGGAAACTTCTTCAATAGATCCATCCAGTTGCTCAATGGTTGAGCCTACGACACGGATCACATAAGGCAGGCAAATCAGGAAATGACCCAGCAGCAAGCCTTGAATGAGCGGAAATTGCAGTTGAATAACAATAAATTGGTATAAAGAGTACCCCACAACCAAGCCTGGTACGATGGTAGGTGACAGGAAAAAGCTTTTAATCCAATTTCGCCCGAAAATGCTGTGGCGAGCCAATGAATAGGCAGCCGGAACTCCCACCAAGAGGGCCAAAACTGTTCCCCAAAATGCGATTTGCAAACTTAAAAGGAAGCTGTTCACAAAGGATTGGTTTTCAAACACCTTGCCATACCAGTCAAGTGTGAAGCCTTGAATGGGAAATTGGATCGTTGAGTTGGTCCCAAAAGAAGTAACAACGATGATAAGCAATGGAACAAACAGAAATGCAAATACCAAACCCGCAAAGATTTTCAAACCGATTTGTTTACGCACTTACCTCACCTCTCTTATCCATCCGTCCAGCAACGACGTTAAATAGCTTCATCACGACTAAAGTGGCCACAATCATCACCAGGGCGATGACACTTGCACCTTGCCAGTTGCCTAGCGCCGTCGCATTTTGATACAAGAAGGTGGCCAGCATGATGTTCCGGTTTCCACCTAACAATTGCGGAGTTGTATAAGCTGTCATCGTTCCTGTGAACACCAAAATGCTTCCGACAATGATGCCTGGTACACTTAGTGGTAAGACCACTTTGACAAAAGCAATCAAACGATTGGCACCTAATGTTTCTGCTGCTTCCATGATTTCTGTCTCAATGTTTTCCAGAATTCCTACTAAGGTAATGATCATCAAAGGCAGGAATAGATACACCGATCCAATGATAATCGCAAACTCTGTATACAGTAGTGTAAGTGGTTCGGAAATCACTCCGAGACCCATTAACGTGTTATTCACGACTCCGCCTTGTCCCAAAATCGTAATCCAGGCGAAACTTCGCACAACGGAATTGGTTAAGAGCGGAAACAACGTTAAAGACATTAACAGGCCGCGCCATTTTTTCGGACTTTGCGAAATGTAATAAGCTGTCGGAACTCCCAACAACACACAAACCAATGTCACAATCAGGGAAATTTTTATGGTCCTCCAAAAAATCCCCACATTATAATCATCCATAAAGAACGAAATATAATGGGCCAAGGTGAACCCTCCATCAAAGAACGTTGGAAAAATGATGGAGATAAGAGGTAACACCAAAAATAAGATCAAAAGAATCAATCCTGGAGCCAGGATGAGATATGGAATTCTACGCTGTGTCATATCTGGCCTCACTTTCTATTACTTTATTAAGATATTTTTATCATTATAGATAAGATAATTATCCTTGATAACACATTAAACGAACAATATTAGTTAATTACGCAAAAATCATTCGTGTTATAAGCTGAATGAGTTGAAAAAAAATAATACAATTAGAAAATGTTCGTTTTTTTGTTCAAACGATTTAATTATAATTAAAAGAGCCCAGGAAATATGTTCCACCGCCATGAGTGAACAATATTTCCTGGGCTCCAAATAAGATGGGTCTCTCACCACTAGTAAATAAGAGACGGAACACCATGATATCGCTACTCATAGTCGAACCTTTACGGGGTTCGGTAGAAACTCGCAGGCCATATCCCTGCTATTATATGAGAGAACTATTCATTTTTAGTACTATTGCATCATAACAAAATAATTATCATCTGAAAAGCTTTTTTTTTTGAAACAAGGGGACGGTTCTCCTGCTTACCTAATTTTTTCCTGAACCCTGGGAGCAATAGAAAATGACTGCAGAAATCAAGAAAAATACAGGGAATGTCACACCATTCAATATCGGGTTATGTAGCTCTTTTTATGCCAAGAAAATGAATATTCCACTCTTACCAGCGGAGGAGTTGTTTCGAAGTTGATTCTGATGTTTGATATGAGTATAAACAATAAGAGAAGTGCGCTAAACACTTCTCCCTGAAATCTCTATATGTCAAATTGGTGGTTATTGGCGGTTGGCTAAGTCAGAATTTTTTCTCTTTTTTCTTCTTCATACACTCTTTCTGCCACAAACTGCTTCAATAATGTCTGGTAAGGAATCTGCTTAATATCAGCGATTTTTTGTAGCCTTACTAATAAATCATTTTCGATTCTTAGATTTATTGGTCTTGTAGATTGTTTTCTTGGGGGTGGCAGGTCTTCATCATCTTCTTCAATATAAGTCTCTTCCATAAGATCCTCGCTCATGGCATGCGTTTCCCAATAGCGAACGGTTTCTTCCTCAGTCATATTTTCTGGTACTTCACTTATGTCATGGATGATCAGCCTGCCTAATTCGTCATATTCCTTTTCTTTTAAAGACTTCTCCCTTACTTCATCTTCAAATATCTTATTTATCATCTCTTTTGCCTCTTTGTTTACCTCGTTCATTTTTTTTACCTCCTTTTGTTATAAGATTTTCTTTCCCGTTCAGTGGCATCCCATCCGGTAAAGGGCCTAAATTTTTTCTCTCTTTTTGTGTATATTATAGCCAATATTCGCCCTTCTTCTGACATCCCTACAATTTTTCTGTTCCCACTATGAGCATTATGAATGCACCGGTTAGGATCAGAAAAGATTTCTTCTACTTCTTGAGGAGTAATGTTATGTCTAGCAAGATGTCCTATGTTTTCTCTATCCCAATCAAACATGGAACCCTCTCCCTTATTATATGTATAGACCGTCGTATATACATTATAAACTCTCACTTATTATTTTACAACTTTTGGATAAAAGGTCCGCCAGAGTGGCCATGAAAAAAGAAAGGCTCAAGGACCTTCCTTTTTACGAGTATTTTAGTCTTTTACATAACTTAGTTTTAAAAAATAACGGAGAAATTCCGCTTATATTGGGAAATACCGATATTTCCTGGAATATAAGGGAGGTTTTTCCGCTTATAGCCATCCAATTCTTTGATTTTGGTCAATATTTAGAAGTTAATCGGAATTTCTCCGCTTATTTGAGCTTCATGAAGCCCTGTTTTACACATTAACCGGAATTTCTCCGCCTATGTACACCTTGCCTGTACGAAAAATCATTGAAAAAGCGATATGTACCGCCAACAATCGTTTTTGGTCAATAAAGCCTGACTTAAGATGCACAGGCTACTCCCCTTCACTCCCGAGATTTCCCAAGTTCTTTTTGCAGGAATTGAATTTCCTTTTGAATGCCAGGAAAACCCTCTATCTCGGGAATTTCTATCGGCTTTGGCGACACATTTCGTGTCGCAGCATTCGCCATTGCTTCAAAGGCAAGTAAAATTTGGGCTAACTTTTCATCGGAAAGGTTGGGCCTATTATTTTCCTTTGAACAATTTTTCAATAAGTATCCTAAATGCTTGACGGTAAAGATAACAGGCCAGTAATAATCCAAAGCCTTCCGATTAGCCGGAATCTCACCCGAAGCGGTGGTATACAAGGTCTGTAAGTTATTTATATTGGTTCTCATTTTCATTCTTTCCCTGCTTTTTCTTGCAGCAAATCCTTCTCCTTGATCCGAAAAAAGGACAAAAAGGAACTGTGCCTGACTTCGAAGGGTTTTGCTCAGTAAGTGAGGAATCCTGCTGGAAGCGGATTTTCTCCCTGTCAGATAAACACCTAATAGGCCAATTCCACTGCCGATTATAATATCAATAAATCGTGCCTCCGCAAAATAGGCAAAACTTAACATCCCTTCACTCGTACTTTCAGCCATTAACAGTGCATTCGGTGTAAAGAAAAGAGCTGCTAATCCGTAATTCTTCACGATAAACAACTCGGTCACAAAGGTTAATCCAAAAATAAACAGCACAATCACAAAGCCGGATGGATTCAAGGAAAGAACGAACCCCGCAATGACGATTCCAATGACCGTCCCAATAAACCGTTGAATCGCTCGGTGAAAGGTTGATACAATGGTTGCACCCGACATCACGGCTACACAAGATAAGGGAACCCAATAGGAACGGGCAAAATCAAGCTGATAGGCAATAATCGCCGCAATGGCTGTAATCACTCCAAAGCGTACGGACGAAATAAACACGATTGAATTTTTATCGAACGCACCCATAAAAATGGTTTTTAAGGAGACATGATCAAATTGAATCGACTTGTTTATTTTACTAATCGGTTCATTGAGGATGGCTTCAGCATTATAAATGATGGAGAACAGCTGGCTTACCTGCTTTTCCATTTTATCCGGCTGCAATATCCTCGTCTTTTCCCGCTTATCACGCTTTTCTAAAGAATGTGCAAGCAATCGGGCCGATTCCCCCAACTCTTTAGGCAATGAGGCCTCTGCATTTGAAAATTTTTCAACCACCTTGATAAACAGTTCATTGGCAGATATGTTCAATAGATATAATCGATTGAACATGTCAGTCGTTCTCCACGGAATATAACTTGCTGAAAGAGTCTCTTCCGAATCACGTAAAACCTCCATTACTTTATGCTTGTTTTCAGTGAATCTAGTGGTTCCGACTGAATCCAAAAGGTCCGCCAGCTGCAAATAAACTCTAGTCACCACACCTGTTTCCGGGCTATGCGGGTTAAAAAACAAGCCGGCCATCGCTATTATCCAAGATAAGCAGCCGCTTAGAAACACTAATCCCGCTCTTAAGAATGCTTCATCCGGGTTAATCGGCATCCCTGTTGCCATGGCGAAAACCAGCACGAAAAAGATGGCGGAAGGACCGGCTATTTTTAATGCGCCGAAAACAAAAATGGCGGCCGCTCCAATGATTCCCATTAAAATCGCAACGGCTAATGGATAGGGTGCACTAATACTTCCCAAATAGGTAACAAGGGTCAAGCCAAGAACGACACAAAAGATTTTCTTTGCCCGCTGCGCATATGGAATATTAAAAACATATAAATAGGCAAAACCACCCAAGCCCGCAATTAAACCATATTGCAGCTGGCCAAAGGCTAATCCAATCAACACAGGCAGAGCAGCAGCAAGCCCTGCACTAAATGCTTTTAACCAAGGGAAGGGTTTCTTATTTACTTTCAGCGCCTGCATAAAAATAGAAGGTGCAATTCCGTTTGATTGGTTGTCTCTCATCTTTATCCTTCTTTACTATTATTTCTATTATCATTATGCTTAGATTACTTTATTGTTATGAGTACCCCTTTTCCATAAAAAAAGCCTATCAGAAAAAAGCAAAGGGCACATCCCCTTTGCTTTTTACGCGCTCATCTCTTCTTCTTGATGATCCTTCTTCCTTGCAATTAACGTAACTTCCTGACTATAGCCGATATTGTTATTACTCTCTATGACCGTTCCCGAATCAATGACGGCATTTTCGATTTTGACATTGTCACCGACGACGGCACCAGGCAAGATTACGGAGTTTTTAATGATCGTACCCTTACCAACCCTAACTCCAGGTGAGAGGACTGACCTTTGAACATGGCCACTTACCTGACACCCCTCGCTTAACACGGATTGGGTTATGAGAGCCGATTCGTCCAGAATCAAAGGAGGCTGGGAAGGTTGTGCCGTATATATTTTCCACTCTTTATCATCAAGGAGCGGATTTTGGTCTCCGCGCAATAAATCCAGATTCGCTTCCCAAAAGCTCTCCACCGTGCCAACGTCCTTCCAGTACCCTTTAAATTGATAGGCAGAGAGGTGATAATTTTCCCTAATCATATAGGGAATTACATCTTTTCCAAAGTCCTCAAATGCAAGTCCATCCGGATTATCACTTGTCAGAATATGTTTTAAGGCCTTCCAATTAAAAATATAAATCCCCATTGAAGCCAAGTTCGAATTGGGACTTTCCGGTTTTTCTTCAAACTCTGTTATTTGCTTCGAATCAGGATTCATATTCATGATGCCAAACCTGCTTGCCTCATCCCATGGTACCTCTATCACCGATATGGTTGCGTCAGCAGAATGCTTCTTATGGTGCTCGAGCATCTTGCTGTAATCCATTTTGTAAATATGGTCTCCCGACAGGATGAGTACATATTCCGGATCATGAGAGTCAATGAAATCCAGGTTTTGATAAATGGAGTGAGCGGTTCCCTCATACAATCCTTTTTCGTTGGCACGATCATACGGTGAAAGGATGGTGAGCCCATCTTCCCCCTTATTCAAGTTCCAGCAATCACCTGTCCCTATGTAGTTCTTTAGAGTATGGTGCTGATATTGAGTAAGCACCCCAACAGTGTGAACCCCCGAATTACAGCAATTGCTTAAAGCAAAATCAATTATTCGATATTTCCCGCCATATGGAACAGCCGGTTTAGCTTTATCCTCGGTCAATTTTTTTAATCTCGAACCTCTGCCGCCTGCCAGCAGCATGGCAATCATTTCTTTTCCCATTGCTAGTTTTCCTCCTTAGAAGTCGTTTCTTGGTATGCGATTACTATCCGGAGAGAATAATATTCCCTTGAATTCAAAGAACTTTCTCGTGGAAGTACCTCACCCATCCTTCCTAAATCTAATTACCCCTTTGTTTGCTCACTCTTTCACTTCCCGCTGTATTGGATTTGTAAACTAAAATTTTTATTGTGGAAAAGTTTTGTGCGATTCTGACAAAGTATTTAAACAATAACCACAATAAAAACCCCTCCAGATTTATAAAATCATCCAGAGGGGGCATTTGCTCATTATTAGTGTTTTGTTAATCGGCCGACTAGCAGCCAGAATACGAACAGCGCGGAAAGTAAAACACTCAAATGTATAATCATTCCTGTCCAAGTGATAACCCAAGCTTATTATAAATAGTGCAATTATCAGCTTTACATGATAGGTGCCAGGGACTTTCTATTTCATAAAAACTTTTCAAAAACTATCCGAAACTTGGTAAGCGAACTGGTAGAGTAAGGTCTGGCTTTCGATTTCCGGTTCATTGGGTTCTTTTTGAACATAATGATAATCACCATTAGAATCTTGTACCCTTGCTTTTACATTATCGGCCAACTGAATTTGAAGGATTTCAATAATCCTTTCCTGGATTTCCCTGTTATATATAGGGAAGGAAATTTCAATTCGATTTTCCATATTCCGCGTCATTAAATCTGCGGAGGAAAGATAAATTTGTGTATCTCCATTATGATGAAAATAGTAAATTCGGCTATGCTCAAGGAACCGGCCAACGATGCTCCGAACGCGGATGTTTTCACTAACACCTTCTATGCCGGACCGGAGGCAGCATATGCCGCGGACAATTAAATCAATTTGCACTCCTGCTTGTGACGCCTCGTATAATTTTAGAATGATATTCTTGTCGGTCAGCGAGTTCATTTTGGCGACAATCCTGCCATTTCCATGTTGTTTATGGAACAGAATTTCTTCGTCAATCAACTCAATTAACCGGTCCCTAATGTCGAAGGGAGCAACTGAAAAATGCTGGAAATCCGGTTTTTCCATAAACCCGCTTAAATAGTTGAAGAAATTGGTCGCCTCATTGCCGAACTCTGGATGTGCCGTAATAAAGCCGATATCCGTATAGGCTTTCGCCGTTTGCTCATTATAATTGCCTGTTCCCAAATGGACAAAGCGCTGGATATCATCCCCTACTCTCCGGACGACAAGTGTGATTTTGCTATGTGTTTTTAAATAGGATTTCCCATAGATCACAAGGCAGCCCGCTTTTTCAAGCTCCCTTGCCCATTGGACATTATGTTCCTCGTCAAAGCGGGCTTTCAATTCTACCAGAACCAATACCTGTTTCCCGTTTCCAGCAGCCCTTATTAACGATTCAATAATGGGCGATTGCTCACTAACCCGATACAGTGTCTGCTTGATGGCCAATACATCGGGGTCCTCGGCCGCACATCTGATAAAGTCGACAATTGGCTCGAAGGATTCATACGGATGATGAAATAAGATATCCCGTTCCAGGGCGATATCAAAGATACTTTGCTCTTTCCCGGCACCATCCCTAGGAAGATCTCTGGGCGGCTGGGGAACTAATCGTTTATAGACAAGATGTTCTTTTACAGGAGCAATCTTTTTAGAGAATTTGGGTAAGTAGGTTAAATCCAGTGGGCCATCGATAAAATAAACATATTTTTCATGGACCTCCAACTCTCTTATTAAATTGCCTACTACTTCATCATCTTTGTAATTTTTTGATATTTCAAGACGTACAGGCTCTCCCCATCTTCTCGTTTTTAATTCTTCTTCAATTTCCTTAAGCAGGTCACGCGCACCCTCTTCATGAATTTCCAGATCAGCATTTCGTGTAATCCGGAATTGCGTGACCGATTTCACCGTTAATCCAATGAATAATTTATGGATAAAATGGACGATCACATCCTCCAATAAAACGAATTCATACTTATTCTCATCGCAAGGAAGCTCAATGAACCTGGCTAGTCCTTTTGGAATTTGTACAATCGCCTTTTTCTCTCGATCCTCAGCATCCTTCCTTTCATCATAAAGAGCCACGGCGATATTTACGCTTCGATTGGCCAGCAATGGAAAAGGACGATAGGCATCAATGGCCATCGGTGTTAATACCGGAAAAATCACCCGGTCAAAATAATCTTCAAGGACAGCCTTTTTCTCATCGGACAGATCCTGCACAGATAGAAAACAAACTTCTTCATCCTCCAGATTGGCCAACAGTGTTTTATATGTATAGTACTGAGTGCCAACCAGGTCATGGGTAAGTTTTGAAATTTCTTCTAATTGCTCCTTCGGGGTTAAACCAGCTTTATTTTCCGGTTTGGTCAACCCCGCATTCACTTGATCCATCAATCCTGCTACCCGAACCATCATAAACTCATCCAAATTGGAGCTGAAAATCGATAGAAACGTCAGTCTTTCCAACAACGGATTGCGCAGATCGTTTGCCTCTTCCAGTACCCTTTTATTAAACAGAAGCCAGCTTATCTCCCTGTTTTGGAAATAATTAGGGTCATTGATGTTAATTGTTTTTTCCATGATTTCACACCTATCCCTTACTGTTTTAAATCATCCTATTTAAAAGTTTAAATTCCATACTCCATTTCTTTTTAAGGGCATTCTCAAGATGCTTCAATTGGGCTTCAGCCAAAAGCTGTTCAACAAACCAATTTTCATCACCACAATGGATTACTATCTTGATACCCTCATTGTTCTTCTCTAAGTCAATCGATTTGATTATGTTCCGATTTGTATCATTGACCGCATAAGCAAATTTTAAAATGGCGGCGAGCAATTTTATTTTGTCTTTTTCCTCTTTTGTAAACCAATCCTTAAATAGCTTCCTAGTTTGCTTAAAGCTGTTCTTTGATTGATACGAGGCAATTAAGGCCATTTTAACTTGTTTTTGGTGAGGCAGCCCGTCCATGCTTTGATTAGATAGAATATAAAATGTATGGTTATGGGCGAATCTGCTATCGATATAGGATCCAATTTTATAAACATAGCTTGAAAATTGAAGATCCTTCATATCCTCCTTGCTTATTTCAGCAATCCCCTTGCTGTTCATCGCTTTCGCTATCAGTAACGCCGTTTTGGCTACCCGGACTCTTGCATTTAAATCCACGGAATAGTCCAGGCACAGCTTTAAAAAGTTTTTTTCAATCAACTGATTTGAATCGACTGGTTCATTTTCGTTTACAGCCAATTGTTCAAGCAAAATTCCATCCCTAATTCCTTTCAAGCTGACTTGGAAAAAAGGAGCTTCAACCATCCTGGCAACCACCGTGAAAACCTGGATGGCAGGTATGATCAAATCCGCCCTGTCCTTGGAAAGGCCCGGGACTTGCTGAAGGCTATCATATGATAATGATTGCAAATGGGCACTTATTGAATCCAGATCATATACATCCATTTCGTACAGGTGAATAGTTGAAAGGGGGTAATTATTCACTTCCTTATGTATTTTTGCCACAGTACGGGCACTGCCGCCAATTCCGATGACTGGCAGTCGGCAATTTTTAAGCCAAACTAATTCTTTTAAATGGGCCGATAAGAAGTCATTCAGCTTATTCAGTTCCTCCATGGTCGGAACACAATTCTCCACAAACATTTTTGTTAAGGATAACGCTCCGAAGGGAAGGCTGATTGAATGGATCATTTTGCGATTTTTAAACAGGGTAATTTCGGTACTGCCGCCACCGATATCAATCGTAATTCCGCTCTCCAAATAGGTGGAATGAATGACACTTAATAAGCCATAATAAGCCTCCCTTTCCCCTGATAATAAATCGACTTTAAGCCCAAGTTTATCGGAAATGAGGTTCAGGATCTCATCATGATTCCGTGACTGCCTTAGCGTTGCTGTTGCAGCAAGTACTACTTCGGATACATGGTTGGCTTCAATAATTTCCTTGAAATCAGTTAGTGTATTTAGGAGGACCTTTACCCCTTCATCATTCAGAATTTGTTGATCGTTTAAAAATGTCTGCAACCGGGCGGTTACTTTAAAATTTTTCGCTTCTTCATAAAATCGCCCTTGTTTGACATGGTAAATAACCAGCCTGAATGAATTGGAGCCAATGTCGATAACCGCAATCTTTCTCGTCATAAAATCATCCTTTCATACCGTAATTATATCATTTTCATTTTTAACTGAAAAAGCAACAATGGATGTCTAGGGTCGGTTCTTATGCTTCATTCGAGAATTGAAATAACTATCAATTTAGAGCAATACGCTACAAAAGAGCCTTATCCACCAAAGGATAAGGCTCCTCTATTTATTAGACACTCCCTGGTTGTGACTGTGCACCAGTATCGCATATAAGCCGAGTACTCGTATTAAAAAAGTGCCTGTCACAACCCGAAATTTATGACACCCTGAACATGCACCGTATATATTTCCATCTCAAGAGCGCTCAAGGACAGCAGTGAGCATGCGGTGGACGACTTCATGGTCACGCGGATCGTGCAGATGATAATTTTCACCCGGCAGCGTATACCATTCTTCAGCGCCAACATAGGTAATGGCGAGTGTAAGGACACCATTGTCGCTGCATGTGGTGCGAAGTTCGAGGTCCCCACTGATCACGCCGACCTCCTTGGTCATTACCCCATGGGTTGCGTGGAAAATTGACGACTTCGTTTCCATATGGTTGTCTCCCTTCTATGCTAATGATTGGGCTATAACAGTTTTAGCTTGGTAATACTTTAAAATATTATAACAGTCTTAATAGGAGCAGGTGTCAAGCATGCTTTGCAGGGAAGACTTCTCCGATGATTGCAGGTTCAGGTCCCAGCGGTACTTGGTGTTGATCCACATCTTGGCGTATGCACAGCGTGCTCCATAACGCGGTGGCTGCCAGGTTGACGGATCCTGGTCACCCTTGGACCGGTTAACGCTCGCGGTCACCGCAATGAGCTGCGGGCCGTTGAGGTCGTTTGCAAAATTCTGGCGCTTTGTCGTAGTCCAGCTGCTGGCGCCGGAACGCCATGCTTCTGCAAGCGGGACGACGTGGTCGATGTCGATTTCGGAAGGTGAGTACACGGAGATGCCATCATAGTAGCTGTACCATTTGCCGGATGTGACGGGGCAATTCCCGCTGTAGTAGTCCGCATCACGCTTGAGCACCACCTGACGGGTATCACAGCCGCCGCCCTGGCTGATCCAGTGCGGGAACTTGTCCCGCGAGTAACCGGTCATGGAACCTTCGGACTTGACGGTCAGCGAGTTCAACTGAGATTGGGCGGTGGACTTGGACGGAATTCCTGACGGTAAAGCGGATGCAGTAGGAATATCAAAATGAAAAACAACCACCGACAAAACGAGCGCAAAAACCAACCCTATCCATTTCTTCATCATAAAATTTCCTCCCAGTATGTATTTTTACTATTCCTCCACTAGAAATGATAGTTGATAAATTACCTGATTAAAAGTTAAATATTTGTAAATATTCCGTAAATTGTAAAGTCAGCAGTTGGTTCAAAAACTCTTTCTCATTTATAAATTCTCAGTTTGCTTCCTCCAACCTGTATACCAAATCTTAAAAATCTTGATATTTTAGAGAGGCATCAAAAGGAATGATAGTGATAGGCCGAAAGTATTCTTTCATGAAACCCACCTGGGAAAACACAGAAAATTTGAAAATGTTACAACAATTTTACAATCCCTTTACGCTGCCTCAAGAAAGTATGCATGTTCTTCTAATAAAATGGAAATAAGCAAGCATTACTTTCGGGAGGGATTGAATGAAAATCACTGTTGCTGGAACTGGGTATGTAGGACTGGTAAATGGAGTTTGCCTTGCGGAAATGGGTCACGAAGTCGTTTGCATCGACAGGGATGAAACAAAAGTCAACGCTCTGCAAAAAGGGATTCCTACCATTTATGAACCTGGTCTTGAAGGTCTTCTCAAGAAAAACACCAGGAGTACTTTCCCAGTTGGCACTAATGCTAAAATCGGGGAAATCATTCCGCGCTTAAAACCTCCCCCTGTTCATGCATAGACCAATTTCGAGAGTTTGCATTTCCCAGACGTGTAAGTTCCTTCGTTCCAACTTAGGGGTTCCTGAGTTTGGCTTTGATATTAGGCATGTCCTACTTCAATTTTTGCCGGGAGGTCACTATGAAAATTGCTATTTTTACAGACACCTATTTTCCGGATATGAATGGAGTTGCACGCACACTTAAACGCCTTGCCGATTATTTGGCGGAACATCATATTTCCTGCAAAATCTTTGCTCCCAAAACACCATCTGATTATGTCGCGGACAATCTTCATCAGTTTACAAGCCTTTCTTTATTTCTCTATCCGGAGTGCCGGATGGCGTTTCCAAATCTCAACCAGGTAAAAACAGAACTCGAAAGTTTTTCACCAGACTTGATCCATGTTGCCACACCATTCAATATCGGGTTATGCGGCTCGTATTTTGCCAAGAAAATGAATATCCCATTGGTTGGTTCGTATCATACCGACTTTGACAAGTATTTAAAGTATTACAACCTTCAATTTCTATCCAAGTATTTATGGAGATATATGACCTGGTTCCACTCGCCCTTCCAGAAATTATTTGTTCCTTCAATGGAAACACTGAACCAGCTGCAGCAGCGCGGTTTCTCAAACCTGGAACTGTGGGGGCGGGGTGTTGATTGCAGCCTCTTCCACCCGGACTATAATAAATTGTCCGGACGTATGCGGTATAAGGCCGGAAATAAATTGCTTTTCACATATGCCGGCCGGCTTGCACCTGAGAAGGACCTCAACACCCTGATGAATGTAGCAGCAAGCTTGCCGGAGAGCATCAATGAGCAGTTCCAGTGGCTCATCGTGGGTGACGGCCCCCAGCGGGAAGAACTGGAAGCACAGGCTCCCGAGAATATGGTTTTTACCGGCTATTTAAAAGGAGAACGGCTTGCTGAGGTGTATTCCATTTCAGATGTCTTTGTTTTCCCCTCCCCGACTGAAACGTTCGGAAATGTCGTCCTCGAGGCCATGGCAAGCGGGACACCTGTTGTGTGCGCGAATTCAGGGGGCGTGAAACACCTCGTTAAGGACGGAGTAACCGGATTCTTATGCGAGCCCGGCAATCCTGAAAGTTTCGAAGAAGCACTGATCAAATTGATAAATACCCCCTCCCTTCTACACACAATGGGCCGCGAGGGAAGAAACTTTGCCCTTACACAAAAATGGGACACGATTCTGGAGTCACTTGTCTTGTCCTATCGGGGTGCAGCCGAAGCTGGAGAGGAAATAAGGTATGCTTAGAGTTTAAAAAATGCTATTTTTAGAGATTTGTTGTGTGGTATACGACAAATGGCGGGTTGTACTGGCACCGGTATGATTGATTAAATTTGCTTCTATTATCCCAGTACTCGCATTATCTCTGCTCTTACCAGCATTAAATCGCGTCTTACCAGCATTATAATGACACTTACCAGCATTAAATATTTATTTAATGCTAGTACTAGTATTATATTCATAGAAATGAACTCATTTTTGGCTATTGAGCCTACCAAAATAGCTTTAAACCCAGGAAAAAACGGAGCTCCAATACTTTGGAACTCCGTTTTTCCTTAAACTGATTTATTTCGTACTATCAATAAAGAAGGTGTCTGGAGGCATGATTAAAATCTTGTCTTCCAGCGCTGGATGGGATTTCAGATGATTCAATACGGCCTTCCTGTAGGCAGGATTGGATAGTTCCAATTCTCCTTTTTTAATAGATTGCGGCTCGTTATTAAAAGATGCCTTGGGACCCATCAACTTGGCAACCTCGCTGATTAAATTCCCGCCTTTTTTTCCATTTTTATAAGCTGGCTTCACATCATTGTAATTCAGAATGATCTCAGCCACTTTGGAGGCAGGGATTGGTTTAACCTGAATAGGATCAACGCCTAGGTAGCCTTCAGGATCGGACACAGCGTAGAAAGCGTCCTTCGGAGAGAAATCACTGTTCCACAGCAGCGGATTGTGGCCTCTTCTCCAGCTTTGAATGTCGTTCAGACCCCAGAAGGTCACGCGGTCGATACTTGCTGAGTAATTCTTATAGAGTCGTAAGTATTCGGCGAAAACCTCGGCCTGGATCACTTCAATCTCGGAGCCGTTGGTGATTCCGCGATTCACCCAGTAATTTCTCTGTTCCTCTGTGCCTGTCGCACCGATGATATCTCCAATCCCGCGATCTCTCAAATCCTTGTAACCTGCAAGGGATCCGCCAGTAGGCTCGGCGTTCCAAGGATACCAGGCGAACAAATCAAGCTCAGTTATCATCAAATCGACACCAGCGGACAGGAGATTAAGCATGCCGTTTTCCACTTTGGAAGGCGGCGTATCCATAATGTAGTTGTGGGACTGCATCCCCACACCCTCGATTAACTGGCGAGGATCTTCTGGATGCTCGTTCTTGTACCGCGCGTTAAGTTCTTTCACCATCATTGCGGCAACCTTCGACTTGCCATCTTCGTACATATTAAAGTCGTTGTAGAATAACTTGGCGTCGGTATATTTACGGGCAAATACGAAAGCATCATAGATAAAGTCGCTCGGGTCTTGTCCTTCTACCATACCGTTGCTGTATGACTTATACCAGCCGCTCTGGTTTCCTCTGCGAAGATAATTTTTCCAATTGGCGCCTTCAGGAATGCTTGGCAATTCGTCAATGAATGCCTCGTTGACGACATCCCAAGTTGTGATGACACCAGGATACTGGGTGTCAAAATGCTCAACTACAGTTTTGACATAGAGCTCCATGTTTTCTCTGGCCTGTGCTCTCGTGTAGTTGCCATTCGTACCGCCGTTCACCCAGTTCGGAGACTGGCTATGCCACACGAGTACGTGTCCGTGAACCTTCTTGCCGCTTGCCTGTGCTTGACTGACAAACTGATCAGAGGCGTGGTTCGACCCCGGGAAAATATTAAAAGTACCCTTCTGTCCAGCCCTTCCACTTGAAAGGCTTTCGGGCTTCATGGAATTCTCTGCGGTGAGGATGTTGAAATGGCTGGATGTCAACAAGCCACGAGTATTACCTGGATTCAGGTTGCCTGCTCCGCTATAAATATTGCCCATTTCGAAGTAATCCTCATAGGTTTTCCACAGTGACTCAGAACCGTTTGCTACTCTCAGCGCTGCGATACGATTGTTTAAAGCATTGATTGCATTGTTGATTTCCTCCGCCGTAGCGTTTTGGTCGTCAACTAAAACCTTTACTTTATCGTATTCCATTTTGGCCAGCCGATATGTCGCTGGGGTATACACATTCTCATCAAGGCCCTCAAACTTTTCCATAGCACTCTGCAGAGAGGATTCGTTCGTGTTAGCCAAGGCCGGCATCGTAAAAGCCCCTGCCAGAAGAGCAAAAACCATACAAATAGACAATAGCTTTTTCATCTTTTTCATGAGTTTTTTGTCCTTTCATTTACAAGTCTACTAATTAGAGGTTAAACATAAGTTCGTCCATTGGACGAACAAAGTGTATAAACTATAGCGCTTTCATTTTGTGCCCCCTTCCTTTCTAAAATGAATCCCGCAAATATAATTGTACAGAAAAAACTACTAAACTTAAACATTGAATATTCGTGTTTTTTTGACAAAAAGCCAACTGTAAAAGAAGCGTTGTATAATTCTATTAATATGTGATCCATTTTTACCACCCTCGCCAGTTTAAATAGGGACGGGTAGACCGTCCCGTTTGGGACATGGAACCTTTCCCCTCGTCCCTTAAGTATTGCTTGTCTTGGAATAAATTTCGATTGCTTTTAGTAAAAGAAGGATTTGGAAGTTTTCGTCCGCGTCCTTTAAATCTGTATTCAAATACTTTTTCAAGTTTTCAAGTCGATACAAAAGCCCGCTTTTTGAAATATTTAACTCATGCATCGTTGTTTGGATTTTTAAATTATTGTTTAAATATACATATAAAGTTTCTAAGAGTTCGTTCCTTGTTTGTTCCTTTAACGAAAAGATTCCTGCAAAACGATTTTTCGCAAGCTGCTTGATATGTTCTATATTTAAATCATTAATAAAAATTGACAAAACACTAACATCTTTGAACGCTGCTATTGATGCGTTGGGGCTGGAAACCATAGCAATGGCTGCTTCATTATAGTGAGAACTTGCCTCCAAAATGCTATGTCCAATATCGCTGTAACAATTTGAACAGGATGCTTAGGAAATTGTCCTATTAAAGCTGCTCTTAAATGACTAAAAATGTTCTGAATCAAAGAATGGTCTTTTAAAGAATGAAATAACAAAATAACTAGTTCCTGCTCCTTAAGTGATATAAGTATACGGTGTTTTTTCAAGTGTCTACGGATAAAGCTTTCAATTTCATTTTGAATCTTATCTATATTCTTACTCCATCTCAAAATAGCAACGGTATATGATTGTTTAATATCAACCTCAAAGAAGCGAGATCTGGATAAAATCTGATTTTTATCTGTTAGCTCCTGATGCAAAATTTCATTGGTAAATGTAGATTCATCCTTTGCTAGTGATTTTTCTAAAATAGCATTTGTCATTAGTAGAACAGAAATAACATTAGTCATTTTTGATAAGATTAAATAGTCATATGCTGTAAATGTTTTTGGATGCATTGATATCATTGACAAATAGGCAACAACCTTATTTTTACTAACAATCGTATTTGTTAAACGAACATGGTTTTCTAATTTAAGAACCTTTTTTGTAAAAGAAAGTTGTTGTCGCCTCTCAAAAAAGTACATACCTAATTGATTTCTTTCGTTTTGGTCATAGATCCTCATATCCTTCTCAATTGATTGTCGATCCCTCTCAGACAAATTAGTAGAATGAGCAAAGTTATAAAATATATCTTCTACTAAAAAGGTTCTGCCAAAGGTTATTTCTGCTTCTTTTAAAATATCCTCTACTGTTGCCCCGTCAATAACCGCTTGAATCATTTTACTCTGAATATTACCAAGTTCAACTAAATCAAATGCTGCTTGGTTTTCAGAGAGTTCATTTGGTTCATCAGGTAAATGATTAACAGTATATATATCCCACTTACAGTTTTCATCACCTCGTGCCACACAGGTTTTCTCAATTACCTTGACTTCAAATTGAAAAACCGTACTCATATAGCCGGTTGCAAAACCCATGAGTGTATGGCAAACCGGCACATCACTTTGACCAAAACAATCCAGATGAACTTTTGCTTCATAAGAATGTAACCACGTTCCTGTACCATAAACAGTCTTAACTGATTTATCACCATAAAATTCTATATATCCTTCAAAAATCGAACCTTTTATATGCCCCTTTTTACAATGAAGAGTAGGTCCTTGTTTGAGAATATCTTGTATATCGATATACTTCTCCCTCATTCGCTGAGCGTCTGAAACTCCTAATTGATAACCATAATTGAACATTAATTCTGTTGCTTTCTCCATCCCATTCAGGTCAATAAGATCTGCTTTTAGAAAACTTAAGGCTCTAGCAATGGCAAAATTGTCGATATCTCCTTCCCCATTTTCATGATGAAAAGTAGTCTTATTCATAGTAATGATACGTTGATCCACCTGGTCTCCCCCCTTGTCGCAAGAAATATCTCTAAAAACATCTTTTTCACGCCTATCATAAAACTACCATACAAGCTAAAAAACTGAACGAATTGTACTGAAAGCGTTACCAAATTAAAACTTTCGGTACGTTTTCAGAATATTTTAAATTTAGTACAGTGAAATTGTCAAGGATGCAAACTTACACAAAGGAGGATGGTAACATGTTACCAGAAATCGCCAAGCTAGGTCATATTGCTTTAATCACACCAGATTTGAAAAAATCCCTATGGTTCTTTTCCGAAGTTTTAGGTTTGGAAGAAACAGAGGTAGTGGATGGGACACATTATTTACGTGCATGGGGAGATTTCGAGCACCATACATTATCGTTAAAACAAGGGGAAAAATCAAAAGTTGATCATATCGGTTGGCGTACAAAACGTCCTGAAGATGTAGGAAAATACGCTGAATTATTAACTGAAGCTGGTGCAGATGTAAAGTGGATTGAATCTGGCGAAGAAGCAGGCCAAGGAAGAGCTATTCGCTTTACACTGCCAAGTGAGCATCCATTTGAAATTTATTATGAGATGGAAAAAACCCAACCAGATCAAGACCGTAAATCCGTGCTGAAAAACCAAACTTATAAGTCCTGGAGAAAAGGTGCTTCACCTCGCCGGATTGACCACGTGAATTTAGCGACTTCGCAAAATCCAGCCGTTATTCATAAATGGTTAATTGATAATTTAGGATTTAAAATGCGAGAGTTTGTTGACTTAGGTGACGGGAATATTCTTGCAGGCTGGTTAAGTGTTACACCATTGGTACACGATATTGCTGTTATAAGTGAACCAGATGCCGCAACACCAAATCGTCTGCATCACTTAGCATACTGGTTTGACAATGCCCAAGATATTTTACGTGCCGCCGATATCTTAAGCGAAGAAGGAATTAAATTTGTAGGACCAGGTAAACATGGAGTTTCACAGGCCGTTTACTTATATGTGAAGGATCCAGGAAGTGGTCACCGTGTAGAACTATTCTCTAATAGTTATTTAATCTTTGAACCCGACTGGGAGCCAATTAGATGGACACCTGAAGATTTGCAAGTAGGAATGACTTATTGGGGACAAGATGCCGTATTAGATAACCAAGATTCAACAGAAGCATAGGAGGTAATCAGTTTGAGCTTTCAAACAGAAATTTTAGATACAGGTCGTTTCCAAACTTTTTACTGTGAGGCAGGACAGGAAAATGAGGAGGTACTCGTATTCCTGCATGGATCTGGGCCTGGAGCAAATTCAGTTAGTAATTGGCAGCATATTTTGCCTGAACTTGCAAAGAGCTATCATGTGATCGCTCCTGACATGTATGGATTTGGAGATACAAAACATCCCGAAGTGTACCCAAAATCATTTTGGGAGTGGACACAATGCCGTGTTGACCAGCTATTAGAGCTTTTAGACAGGAAAAACATCGATACATTTAGTCTTGTTGGGAATTCAATGGGGGGTTATGTATCTCTAAATGTCGTGATGCATGCACCCGAACGTGTAAAAAAGGTTTTATTGATGGGAAGTGGCGGTGGTGAAACACCCCCCACCCCCGAAATTCAGCGTATGGTTGGATTCTATAAAAATCCAACATTTGAAAACCTGCGGAATTTAACAACTTGGTTTGTTTATGATCCTTCGTCCATACAAGATTCATTGGAAGATATACTAAAAATTCGATATGAAACCATTCAACGTGAAGATATTCGTCAATCCTTTTTACAAAACCTATTCCCGATGCCTGGTGAGATTTTAATTCCATCAAATGCACTTCGTCAAATGAAGCAGCCATTTTTACTATTGCATGGTTTAAATGACCGATTTGTTCCGAAAGAAAGCAGTATGAATATGATTGAACATTTACCAAATGCGGAACTTCGCTTATTTACACAGTGTGGACATTGGGTACAGGTAGAAAAACGCGAAGACTTCCTTAAAGCAGCAAGAGAGTTCTTCTAGTTCTAAAATCAATTCATCGTTGGAGGATATAAGACTCCTCAGAAAAAATATGAGGTCACTTAAGATCATTTTTTAGTGGCCTCAAGAGTATTTTAGAGACTCCATAATGGACCCCTTGGCTAACTAGCTCTGAAGATGATTAAAGCATAAAATGGGAGGGCTGCAAATGTCAGTTGAAACAAAACAAAAATTCAAAGGGTTTACAGATGTTGAGCTTAAGCTTATTGAAAAAGCACGGGAAGCAGGTCAACTAGCAGAATCAGAAGTTGCAGCTTCGGAATTTAATGCATCCGTTTCTCAAAATTTTGTAAATAAGTTGATTGAAACGGGTATTACACGTGCAAATCTTCCAAAAGAATATGGAGGTCCACAAATTTCATTGCGTGGTCTAGGAGAAATCGTACGTACACTAGCATATTATAATATCTCAGCAGCTTGGGTAGGTTATTTCTACCCTTTACACAACTCTTTACCAGCCCACCTTCCGCAAGAAGGCAGAGATGAGATTATAAACTCCAATGACTTAATCGTGGATGTTTTCGCACCTGTTGGACAAGTAATTGTGGTAGATGGCGGGATTCGGTTAACTGGCACCTACAACTATGCAAGCGGCGTCAACTTTGCCGAGTGGATTGGTTTAGGAGCATTTGCCCAATTACCTGAATCAGATCGTCCAGAATTTATCATGGGCTTCATGCGAAAAGACGAGGTGCAAGTAAATGAAAATTGGAATACATTCGGTTTACGTGGCTCAGGTAGTAACCAAGTCGTTGCAACAGATGTATTTATCCCAAGAAGTCGCGTTTTAAGACTGGAAGTTGCAAATGACACACGTCGTCCACCAGCAGGTTCTAATTATGATCCCGATTATCCATATTATCATGTGCCATTCTTCTCTGCCTTTTATCTTGGATTCCCGAATATGACATTAGGTGGAGCAAAACGTTTACTCGATGAGTATAAAAAACGAACAGAAGCACGTGTACGTATACATGGAGAAAACGAAAAAGATTCCCCACGCAGTCAGCGAATTCTAGCCCATCTTATGCTGGAATATAAAAAAGCGAATGGATTAATGGAACAATATTACGATTTATTAGAGACATATGAAACAGAAGGTCCTTACGATAAAGGCGAGTTTTCTTCCATACGTGCTGAAATCATTAAAATTTGCCAGGATATCGCTACTACCATAATGGTTTCACTTGGTGGCTCATCATTAGCAAAGAATGAAACAATTGAAGTATTTGTTCGGGACATTATTGGAGTAGCCACACATGTAACCTCTCTATATGAAGATGCACTATACACTTACGGCCGAAATTTATATGGCTATGAGGGAATTGGTTGGGGCTGATTCCAGCTTAACGAATGCTCAAAATATACAAAATATGTATAGTCAGCCAACTCCTTGTGTTATGGCCCTAGGCTATTTTAATAGTGTTCCTCAGGGGCATCGGGTGATATACAAGCATCACTTAATTATTGATAAAATGTACGCAACCTTTTGGAGATTTTCCTTCAGCCGGTTGCGTTTTTGTATTTAGAACGTTCTCTCACCTCTTAACACTCTTTTATAGAATGCCGTTATAGGCATTTTCAATGATGCCCTTAATATCGTCTGCCGTGGTCAGCCTAGGGTTGATTAACACATTGCCGCTTCGCATCGAGTCTTCTACCAATTTGGGCAGCAAATCTAAACTGACGCCTAAGTCCTTGATATTGGACGGAATCCCTAAACTTTTATTTAATCGTTTAACCGCCTCTATGGCTAACTCTGCACCTTCTTTAACCGTTAGCCCTCGGGTATCTTCACCTAAAGCTTTGGCAATATTGGCCATTTTCTCGGGACATGCAGGCAAATTGTATTTCATAACAAAAGGCAATAAAGTGGCATTGGCTATTCCATGGGCAATATCAAACACGCCACCAAGAGTATGGGAAATAGCATGTACATTTCCCAGCCGTGACTGGGAAAACGCGGCGCCAGCTAACATGGAAGCCACAAGCATATTCTCCCGGCTGGAGATATCGGTCCCAACGAAATAAGCCTTTTCAATGTTTTTTCCGATCATTTCAATGGCATACAGAGCAAATGCTTCACTTGCTGGATTTGTTGACTTAGAAGTATAAGATTCAATGGCATGTGTCAGGGCGTCCATTCCTGTGGCTGCGGTAATATGACTTGGCAGATTAATAGTCAACTCCGCATCCAGAAAGGCATAGGTTGGAAAAAGAAATGGACTAATGATAGCTGCTTTGAATTGGGTCGTTGTATTTGTAACAATTGTTGATGCTGTAACTTCGCTTCCTGTTCCTGAAGTCGTAGGGATCACTGTTAATGGAAGGCCAGGATTGGGTACCTTTCCAACTCCCTCATAATCCAGGATATCACCAGGGTTAGTTGCCATAATGGCAATTCCTTTTGCTGTGTCGATGCTGCTTCCACCACCGACTGCTAAAACACTGTCAGGATGATAAGCCTTTAATTTCTGAACACCGAGCATAATATTTTCTGCACTAGGATTAGGTATTACTTCATCGAAGATTTCATAGGAAACTTCCGCTTCCTGTAAGGAGCTTTCAATAGACTGGAGAATACCAGCGTTTCTAACGCCTTTATCGGTCACCAAGAAAACCTTGTTGTGTCCCAGTGAACTCAGAAAACCGCTTACACTTTTTGAAATTCCTCTACCTGTTTTAATGGTAGTGGGTATGTAAAAATTAAAATCCATAAAACATCTCCTCCCGGTATTTTTTAATCGGTAAACTAAATTAAAAGAATAATAAAAACCTAGGGCTCTAGGACCCATTCATCCAATTGTTATAAAACTGGTGCATAAAGACTTCCTTCATTCGCACCTATAATGCCGACAAGGGCAAGTGAATCAGCTTTACACCTCTAACTGTCCACCCTCTTATAATTTCGACATATTCTACCAGATTCCTTTTTGCCTTCCCCCAAAAAAACTGCCTGTCACCCCCCGAGATTTATAGTGTATTCAACACATCTCGGGGGGTGACAGGGACCATTATAAGAGAGGCATCCTTTATAGCTGATAGAGTCATCCTGATGCATCTATATGAGCCATCTCCGTCTTAACCAATTTTTCACATGAGAGCAACTGCCCAATCGGATCCCCCAAAATCCCTTCTTGCAAATCAAAAACCAAATGTCCCCGTACAAATGTTTTTGTCACTCGGCAATTGATTATTCGGCCAATATATGGGCTATGCTTATGGCGATAGTATAAATGTTCTGCAGATACAACATAAGACTGTTTCTGGTCAATTAAGATGATATCGGCATCCTTGGAGACAGCGATTTCTCCTTTTGTCTTTAGATTGAATCTCTCTGCCGGGTTTGTTGCAATCATACGAACAAACTCAGTCACCGGGACATTGCGCTTTTTAACCGCCTCGTCAAACATGAGATCGACGTTATTTTGGCAGCCGGTGATCCCTCCCCAAACTTCAAACATATTATTCGTTTCGCTATCCTTCATTTCCGGTGGACACGGAGAATGATCGGATGTTAACATATCAATCTTTCCTTGCTTTAGTACATCCCATAGCCTTTCCTGTTCAGCTTCATTTCGCAAAGGAGGAGCACATTTAGCAATGGGTCCTATCTCTTCAAACTCGTTCACTGTCATGGTTAGGTAATGCGGGCATGTCTCAAGGGTAACATCTTGTCCCTCTTGGCGAGCCTTAATAATTTCTTCAACTGCTTCTGCGCTGCTAATGTGGACGAAATGCACTTTGCATCCTGTTTCTTTTGCAAAAAAGAGCGAGCGCTTGACTGCTTCCACTTCTGCGATGATTGGGCGGGATTCAACATAATCCCTTGCGGTTAGCTTTCCTTCCTTGACTTTCTTTTCAGCCAAACGATCCGTGATGACCGAATTTTCAGCATGGATTAGTAGTATATGGCCTAATTCAGCCAATTTTTCCATTCCCGCATAGAGGGTGTAATCATCCACATTACTAAAATCATTAGGTATGTCACTTCCGCAAGTAGATAAAAAGCATTTATAGGCAACTACCCCACCTTCTGACAGTTCTTGTAGTTGCTCCAGGTTTCCGTTAATTAATCCACCAAATAAAGCGTAATCAACATAATTTTTGCCTTCTGCCGCTTTTATTTTTAACTCTAATGCTTTCTTAGTCGTTGTGGCTGGCAGTGCATTTAACGGCATGTCTATATACATCGTTATACCACCTGCAGCCAAGGCTTTTGACCCCGTGATAAAACCTTCCCACTCCGTTCGTCCCGGCTCACAAATATGAACATGCGAATCAATCATCCCAGGCATAACATATTGACCTTCAGCCTCTAATACTTGTTTGCTATCTGCTTCAATGGTTTCCCCAATGGCGGAAATTTTACCGTTGCTTATCGCAATATCTGCTTTTCTGACCACATCGCGAAAAACAACTTCTCCACCTTTGATAATAAGATCATACTTCAAAACGACACCTCCTCTATTAAATTCATTTTGTAATGATTTAAAGGGAAATACGGTCGGTCGGTTACTTAGCCAACATGTTAAAAACGATTGGCATGACTTTTCATACTAATAAAGAAACCCCAACGAATATGAACCCAGTAAATGGTACACTGGGTTCATATTCTATCAATCTCTCTTGGATATAATATGGGAAGCATAATCAAATGGCCTGGAATCAACAATTTCATGATAGTTCAATGGTCGGTGGAGTAATCCTGCATTTGTAATGATTCCCTGCCAACGGGACAGTTCATTTTCCTTTATTCGAACATTTTCATCCCACATTCCATATTTCCTGAAAGAGTTAATAAGCCCGATAATTATATTCTTTTCAATATTGGGCCAGTATTTTTCAACCACATCTTGAGCCACAGCAGCATCATGCTCACGAATCCAAGTAGTGGCACGCTGTAATGCCGCTGTAAATCGGCCTGGCAAATGGTCTTCATGTTCAAGGACACTAGCTGGGGAGTAATAGACACTCCATGGAACAGCTCCTCCATATTCTGCTAGGCTTCCAGCTAAATGTCCCTTCCCTTCCATGACTAACGTTGAGGCAGTAAGTGGATCAACGACAATCATATCACCCCATCCACCTGCGAAACATTCGGCTATCATAGGAGTAGCAAAATCATGGACAAAGCGGCTCTTTGATAAATCAAAACCAGCTTCCTTAAGACAACCTTCTAAAAAGAGGAATGGACTCGCACCATTACCACCTGAAACGATAACAATCTTATCCTCCAGAATACTCCAGCTGAATTTTTCTATTGGAGTACGAGAAACCAATACCATGGGGCAGCGGGCTGAAACTTGAGCAAATGCGTAATAATCCTTTACATGATGTTTATATATTGAGGGTACCCAGATTCCACCTAGTGCAGCTTGAGCTACCCCAGAGTCAATATCCTTCAGTACCCTTGGCCAGGGCTGAGGAACTTCCGCAGTAACATCCAGGTCAACATCAGCGTAATATCCTAATTCTCTTGCCAAGTATTCTGGAAAATAGTTAATAGAATGGCCTGTGGCTGAAATATGAAATCGATCCATATATAAATCCTCCTATTAGAAAACATTAAATATTTATGTTAGCTAATTATGATAATAAAACTTTTACTGAACCACTTCTGCCATGCTAGCTTCGATTTATAGGCCTGTTTTAAGGTTTGGGCCTCCATTATTCTTGCCCCTTATAAAGACAAGATAGGCAAGAACGGCAGCCGTCAAAACAAATGCCATACCAATACCGACGGTTCCCCAGAAGCTAACGAATATAAAGGCTGGGAGAATAGGAGTCAATAAGTTGTTCCACCAAAACAGGGCGTTATACACACCATGGCAATCAGGTACTACTGACTCAGATTTAGGATCGATCGCCCTTACAAGGGCAAATCCATTGGGCGTACTTCCTGTGCAAGTACCAATAACCATTACACATTTTTCAAACCACTGCTCCGTTTGGGTCTTTCTAAAGAACCAAATACAGAAAAAGATCGTAAGGACACTCATAATGACAATATAGATAATAATTGGAATCCCATACTTGGAAATAATGTCTAAAGGCAGGGTGGCAATGGCAGTAAGAATCAGCATATCAAGGGCAAACCCGCAAATTTGGTTGAATATCTTTCTATCAAAATAAGAATCTTTCTTAAAACGAGTTATGATTGGCCAAATAATTAACCCCCCAATCATTCCGTAAAGCATGGGGTTCATCACTTTTAAAACAGGTGCCCAAATGACCAATACTCTAAATATCCCATCACCAAGCGCGTAAGCCACTGCAATTAGAGCTAAATGAAGAGCTAATGGATTAATACTAATAGAAGTAGTGGTTACCTCACCAATGGACTCTCTTTTTTCTACTGGCATCGGGCCTTTATAGAACCATTCAGGTTGTTTTTGCGGCTCTTTAACAAAAGTAGCCCAACCTTTTCTTACTCCATAGTTGACTACAACCATTCCTGCCGTCATGGAAACGATTACACCAGCTGTAGCCAAAACCATACCAATCGCTATTGTCCCGTGGCTGCCTAAGTCCTCCAAAACTGTTCCAGCGGCAGCAACATTACCATGGCTGCCGAAATAAGCAAATACACCTAATATCCCCCAACCGTACGGCATTCCTGTCCAAATACTTGCTAGTAATTCTGCTAACAGAATTCCCACTACCATCTGTGCGCCGTAAAGGAACACATTGGCAAATGTATAGTCAAGGTAGGATTTTACCCTATTGATTGTTACTACGACACCCAGGACTACAGTGGCCATAATAATTCGCATCAGGATGCTTGCATATTCTCCAAACGTGGCAGGGATTTCAACGAACCCTAAAACCTGCTGCCCCATAATCAAAGCAAGCGCCCCACCAATAATACAAGAAGGTATAAAAAATCTCTGAAGAGGCTTAACAAATTCACGAATGACAAATCCCGCAGCCAAGAATAAGCCAAATATTATAAGATCGCTATAAACATTAGCTAATGTCATTTTAAAAACCACCTTTGTATATTGGATTTAATTCCCGTTTGGATTGAAATATTCCAATTTAACAGTTACTTTCGAAGCAAATCATAGAGAGTAAGTGCAACGATTTTCGTTGCTTTCAGTAAGTCTTCAATCCTTACATGCTCATCAGCCCGGTGGCCATTGGCTTCCAGTAAATTGCGGGGACCAGCACCGAAAAGAACGACAGGAATGCCAGATTCGGCAAAATGTCTCGCATCCGTATAGAGAGGAACCCCGTGAATTTCAGGTTCGTCTTTCATTAGCTCCTTCCAGTTAGCGGAGAGTTTCTGAATAAGCGGTGAACCCTCGGGCGCAGGTTTAAAACTTTTCACCAAAAGAATCCGTTTAAACTCCACCTTGATTCCTTCGTAATCTTTGATCGTTCTTTCTATAAATTGGCAAATTTCCGCTTCCACCTTTTCCCCGTCTTCTTCCGGAATTAATCGGCGGTCGATGCGAATCATACATTCATCTGGAACAACGTTCGTATTAATACCTCCTGAAATTAAACCAACGACCATACTTGGTGAATCGATCCCCGGTACATTGGAATGAATGTTATCCAATGAACGTCGGTACTTGTATAGCGTCTGCAACACACCTGTCATGGCTTCAATTGCATCATGCCCTGTATAAGGTGCAGCTGCATGGGCAGACTTCCCCTTAAGCTTGATTTCAAGATGAAGACAGCCGTTATGGGAACTCACAATCGAATAGGTGAACCCAGCTGATATGGCCATATCCGGATGAATATACCCCTTTTCAATCATCCATTTGGGCCCAATATTTCCACCTGTCTCTTCATCGAAGTTAAAGGCCAGCGAAACTTTACCGGATAACTGTTCCGCTACTTGGCGCAATGCCATGGCGGCGAAGGTATACGCTGCCATATCCGATTTTGATACTGCGGCCCCTCGCCCGTATAGTTTTCCATCTACAATCTGTCCACCGTAAGGATCATATGTCCATCCAAGTCCCGGTGCCACCACATCCCCGTGAGCATTCAGTGCAACTTCCGGCCCTTTTCCATCACCGAAAATTGACGTGGATACGACGTTGGCAACTCTAATCATTCCGTTGGCCTTTACTTCTTCCGAATCTACCTCTAATAACGCTGCATCCTCAAATTCAAAATCACGCAGGCGCTTTTGAAGGTGATCAGCAATTTCGTAACAGTCTCCCGGAGGATTATCAGATGGAATCGATACAAGTTCCTGCAGGAAACTGATGAGCTGTTCTCTGTTGGATTCTATCCATTGCAAGAGGTCTTGTTTGGCCTGTGTCACTTCATTTTTAATTGTTGACAAATATATACCTCCATCCTCTATTTATCTGCTTTAGCTATTTTCAATACCACATCTAATAAAACAGCAGCACCCTTTTTCATGTCCTCTATCGCCACAAATTCATCCGGATGATGACTAACCCCTCCTCTACACCTAACAAAGATCATCCCTATGTCTGTATTTGCGACCAAGGCCATCGCATCATGGCCAGCGCCACTTACCAGTTGAACCGACTTCATTCTATGTCCCTCAAGGGCGGATTCAATGACATCGATCATTGTGCTGGAACAGAAAACGGCGGGGGATTCCATCACCTTTTCAAAGACACAGATTAAACCTCTGCGCTCACAAATGCGGTTGGACTCTGCCATAATGCGTTGAAGAGCTTCCCTCTTCCTATTGCAATCAATCGATCTGATATCCAATGTACCTTCCACTAATCCTGGAATTACATTGCTTGCTCCGGGTTTTACGGACAACTTGCCTACCGTTGCGACTAGCTCATATTCAAGGGCGATTCTTTCAATGGTCTGAATCATTTGGGCTGCTCCTACAAGGGCATCTTTTCGCATGGATACCGGTACAGTCCCGGCATGACCCGCCAAACCTTTAATATGAAATAGATATCTTGATTGTCCTGCAATTCCACTCACCGCTCCACAGGCTTGATTCATTTGTTCTAGCACAGGGCCTTGTTCAATATGCAATTCTAAATAACCTAATAGAGATTGAGGATCTCGTGCAGCCCTTCTATAAATGGAAGGATCCAGCCCGTAATTTTTCATTGCATTCGCAACTGAAATGCCGTTTTCATCCTTTATTTCCAAGTCTTCATAGCATAGATTTCCTGATATAGCCCTGCTCCCAAGCAACGTAGTATGGAACCTTGCCCCCTCTTCATCACAAAATCCAATGACCTCAATCGGATAATATGGTTTAATGTTACATTCAAACATTGCCTGGATCACTTCAATACCAGCAATTACACCAAGAATTCCATCGTATTTTCCCGCCTCGACAACCGAATCAAGATGGGAGCCAATTAGAAGTGCCGGACCTTCGCTCTCTATTCCCTCGTATCTTCCTATCAGGTTTCCCATTTCATCTCTTCGAACGATCATCCCAGCTTCGCGCATCCAGCGGGAAACTAATTCTTCAGCGGATTCCATTTCCTTTGTATAAGATAAGCGGGTTACACCTGAGCCAGGTAAACTACAGCAGGCTAACTTCTCAATCCGATCCGACATCCGCGTTTCGCTTACCTTTTGATAGGGTGTTTGCATGGTTCTGTCCCTAAACCTCCTAAATCATGTTTAAATTAAAAATGTTCTTTTGCGAGTCCTGAATATGTTTGGTAATTAATCTTTTTGCTTTGGCCTCATTTTTCATTTCTATTGCATCTACAAGCTCAAGGTGTTCCTCTTCCATTTCATTCAGGCTAGACACCTTAGAAGCCAAAAATAAACCACGCTGCAATTTCAGAACAATACTTGTGAGCTGATCAGCCAATTGTTTGTTCCCGCTCATTTCACCAAGATAGCAGTGAAAATCCGCATTCACTCTCATAAATTCTTTCCTGGCATCATCTGAATCGATATTGAATTTTTTTTGTGCAAGTCTTTTAAAATAATCAAGTTGGGATTTTGTTATTCTTTGGATCGCCAACTTGGATGAAACCGTTTCCAAAATTATCCGTAATTCAAATAAATCCCTTAGCTCTTGAAAAGAAAGCTGCGAAACTAGATATCCTTTATAAGGAATCACCTCTATTAAGCCTTCATGTTTAAGACCATTTAAAGCCTCCCTTACAGGAGTCTTGCTAACCCCGAGTTCGGAAGCTAATTCCCCTTCGCGAATAAGGGTTCCAGGGGCATATTCAACATAAATAATTTTTTGTTTTATTTTTTGGTACACACTCTCTGCCATCGATAATTGCTTTTCCACTGTAATTCCTACACCCCAAATCCTTTTTATAAGATTTTTTACTAGTATGTTAGAAATATATCTCTGGAGTATCCATTTTAGAACAGCGTATTTTTAAGGAATGTAAGTATATAGACGGTGGCATAAAAAAAGCCCCGATTCTAAATTGAATCAGGGTTTGTTAAGCCTACAACTATCCTGGACATAAACAGAGGGAAGCTCAGTTATTTGTTGAGCTTCCCTTTCTTTGTCATTGTTTGCTCTTGTCAATCTTGTGCAAAAGGGAAAAATCTTTATGTCTCTTCAATTGGCGACGTCCCCCAGCGGGAAGAACTGGAAGCACACCAGAGAGTTGTTGTTTGTTATTCGACAAATGCCGGGTTGTGACAGGCACCATTGCTTTTTATTATCCAGCTACAGCTTTGACAGCAGCCCTTTCTTTCTTTCCGTGTAGTAAAAAATAAAGACCAGAAGATGCCAACACCACAACTCCTAGTATCATATAGAGAGCACTATAGCTAATTGCTGGAATGAAGAATCCCAGTAGATAAGGGCCAAATCCAAGACCTGCGTCAAGAAAGATGAAGAAAGTCGACGTTGCCAGTCCCATGCGTTCAGGAGGAGTCATCTTAATGGCGATTGCTTGAGTGCATGACTGCATATTCCCAAAACCAAGTCCAATAAGGCTTCCCGCTAACAACAAAGTAAAGCTGTTGTGTGCTGAACCTAAAATGAGCATTCCGGATGTAAGGAAAATAAAGGCAGGGTACATAACATAGTTTGCTCCTTTCACATCCATTAACCTTCCTGAGAATGGTCGTGAAATCAATACGGCGATTGAATAAACAAGAAAAAAGTAACTTGCTGTACGAACCAAGTCAATTTCAATCGCATAAAAGTTAATAAAAGAAAGAACACTAGAGTAACAGAAGGCCGTGATCAGAGTGATCAATGCGATTGGAACGGCCTTTAGCTCAATAAATTGAGTGAGTTTGAATCCTTTCAATTCAATTGTTTTTGTGGAACCTTTCAATTCTGGCACATAAACAAAGAATGCATTGATCAAACTGAGAATTCCTAAAGTTAGGCAAAGACTAAAAATCATTTGGATGTTTGAATGCTGGATCATATATAGTCCAATGAATGGTCCAATGGCGGTAGCCAATGTCGCACTCATACTGTAATAACCAATCCCCTCGCCCTTTCTTGTTTTCGGGATAATTTGCGCCACAATTGTTCCTGTTGCCGTGCTGGCGATTCCCAGTGCGGCCCCATGTAATAAACGGGTAATAATTAGGAAGGCGATACCTAATTGGAGAAAGTATAAGGATGTTGTGATAATATAAAGAATTAATCCAATAAATAACGTTCTTTTACGGCCAATTGCTTCAATACTTCTCCCAATAAACAGACGACCAATTAAGGTCCCCACAATAAAAATTCCAGTAACAAGACCAGCCTGACTTGCAGTCGCAGCATATTCATCAACGGCATAAACACCGATAATGACGATTAATAAATAAAAGACTAACGTTAACAAAAAATTGACACTGGATATAATAATAAAATCTTTTGTCCACAGTTTTGTGTTACTCACTTTTGCTCCCCTCTCATTTCAAAATATTTTCCTTTATTTTGGGAAGCGTTTGAAACGTAATGGTTTGCTCTTCCTTATCAATCCCTTCCATCACATTATGTTCCAGTTCCGTAATTTTCTCCCTGCATTTTTGGTAAATCTCTTCCCCTAAATCTGTTAATTGAATGATTTTTTCCCGCCTATCCTTACCGGGAATTTGCTTCACTATTTGCAGATCTTCCAAACGGTGCACCCTCCTTGTAATAGTTGGCTTTTCAACATTATATTGATTCGAAATATCTACAAGTGTCGATGGTCCATAATTTTTTATATAAAAAATAACTTGCCATAAAGAATAAGAAAGCTGATAAGTACTCATTAGTTCATTCAATTTAGTGATAAGTGGCCGATAAAGACTTAAATAACTTCTAAAAAAACCTTCCAATTCTTTCACTCCCTCCAAAAGTAGTTACTAAGGACAACTGTTACCTAAGGTAACTATAAGTTTTTTTGTAAAGAGTGTCAATCACCTCTGTAGCTGATTCGGGAAACTTCACACCGCGTCTGAGAGAGGAAATAAAGTATGCTTAATATTTAAAATGTCCTATTTTCACAATTAGAGATTTGTTGTTTAGTGGTTGCATATTTCGGGTTGTGATAGGCATGTTTATAAAAACCTACTCATTTTTAATTATTAAACTCACCAAATGAGATTACTCCGATAAAGACAGCGGCAAAAACAGTCCAGTGTCTTAGAAAAGCGCCTGTCACAACCCGTATATCTCATTTTTGTGACAGGCACTGCTACCTTTCCCCCCACAAAAACCTCGCATCTGAACAATGCAAGGTTCTTAGTTTCAAATATCAACCTCATTCAAGAGAGGATTGTCATTAATGCTTCCCTCTTCTGTAGTACTGCACCTTTTGATCATTAACCACCTCTTTACCTTCCTCTCGACAACCATCAAATCTAGAAAAACTGGTCGTGACAGGTTCAAATATTTATGGGATAATTTTTTAATACGTTGAATTGTTAGAAAATGTTCACATGTGGAGGGATGATTTTTGTCTATTAAATCTGCCATGATTGTTGGCGGTGGAATTGGCGGGCTTGTGACTGCTCTCAAACTTCACCGCGTTGGCGTGTCAGTGCGTGTCTTTGAAAGCGTAGAAACTATTAAAGCGCTCGGGGTTGGAATCAATCTGTTGCCCCATGCCGTTAGAGTGTTAACGGAGCTTGGGTTGTCAGACGAGCTTAGAAAAACGGGCTTGCCAACGAGAGAGCTTATTTATGTAAACAAGTTTGGCAGCCAAATTTGGCAGGAGGACCGTGGAGTACATGCCGGTTACCGTTGGCCGCAATATTCAATCCACCGGGGACGTCTGCAAATGGTGCTGCTAAAGGCGGTTAAGGAACAACTTGGCGAAGACGCGGTGTTGACGGGCCACCATCTCCTATCCTTTCAACAGGATGATGATTCCGTACTGGCCCATTTTGAAAATAAAAAAACGGGGGAACATATTGGCTCTTATACTGCAGATGTCTTGATCGCAGCCGATGGTATTCATTCGACTGTTCGCAAATTCTACTATCCTAATGAAGGTTTACCAAAATACAGCGGCCGGATTTTATGGCGAGGAATCACCGAATCGACTCCTTTCCTAACGGGAAAATCCATGATTATGGCTGGATTTCAGGATCAAAAATTTGTTGCCTACCCTGTTTGTCCAGATGCAGCAACAAGCGAAAAGTCACTTATCAACTGGATTGCAGAACTGACCATTGAAGACATGCCTTCACGTGCAGACTGGAATAAGGAAATTGATAAAAATAAGTTTGCCCCTGTATTTGCGAACTGGAATTTTGGCTGGCTCAATGTCCCACAGCTCATTGAACAAACAGAGGCGGTTTATGAATTCCCGATGGTTGACCGTGACCCGCTGCCACAATGGACCTTTGGCCGGGTAACCTTACTGGGAGATGCGGCTCACCCAATGTATCCAATCGGATCGAACGGTGCATCACAGGCCATACTTGATGCGGATGCGTTAGGAGAAGAGATTTTAAAACAATCAGGTGCGGAGCAGATTTTAAAAGCTTACGAAAAAGCTAGGCTTGAGCCGACAGCTAACATTGTTTATACGAATCGGAAAAACGGGCCTGAAGTTGTCATGCAGATTGTCGAAGATCGGGCACCAAACGGCTTTGAAAACCTGGATGAGGTCATTTCCCGCCAGGAGCTAGAAGAGATTGCGAACAAATACAAGAAGATTGCTGGTTTCGACCGCGAATCATTGAATCAGAAATAGAGGTGCCCCACTTGATTGAACATATTGTCTTGATAAAATTTTCACCAGATACAACGCAGGAACAGAAGGAAGAATTAATCTCCAGAACCCTTCTGCTAAAAGAAAAAATTCCGGGAATCATCGATATCCGGCAGGGCTTCAATTTTTCAGCCAGAAGCCAGGGCTATGAAGTCGGATTAACCGTTCGCTTTCAGGATCGGGACGCATTGGAAAACTACGGCCCGCATCCTGAACACCAGGAAATTGTCGCCTATTTAAAGGAAATTGGCATAGAAGACAGCATCATTGTTGATTTTGAGATTTAGTCATTTTTTTACGCTTTAACTTTAGTGCATAAACGCGTTATAGCGTTTATGCACTTCTGCACCATATACCTAGGGGTGGGATAAATGAATGTAGTACAAGCAGGTCAAACCATTGATAACAGCAGATTTGGCTCTTTCCATTTTTCAATCATTTTTTGGTGCTTTTTTATTATTTTAATGGACGGCTACGATGTGGTCATCTATGGAAGCGTGGTTCCGTCTCTAATGGAAGAATGGGGCATCTCCACGGTCACAGCCGGTGCGATTGGGAGTTACACAGCGGCAGGAACGGCCATTGGTGCGGTCATTTTTGGACTATTGGCAGATCGGCTGGGAAGAAAACGAGTCATTATCGTATGCACCGTCATTTTCAGCCTTTTCACTGCGCTCTCTGCTTTTGCAGCGGGACCGGTGATATTTACGATCTTTCGGGTCATCGCCGGGCTTGGCCTTGGCGGTGTCATGCCAAATGTCATTGCGCTATCAACGGAGTATGCTCCGAAAAAAATTAGAGCGGCAATGGTATCCTTCATTTTCTGCGGTTATTCCATCGGAGCGATTGCCGCAGCCCTTTTCAGCAAATCGATTCTGCCTGTAATGGGCTGGAAACCGATTTTTTTAATCGGCGGATTGCCTTTATTGCTTGTTCCATTCATTGCAAAAAGCCTGCCGGAGTCTGCCAGTTTTCTCTTATCAAAAGGAAGAGAAGAAGCGACCAAAAACATCCTTAACAAATTGAATCCTGAACTAAAGCTTGGCAGGGGCGTAACATTTGAAAGGCCGGCAGCAATGGATCCTGGTTCTCCACTTGTAAAACTGTTTGAAAAAGGACGTGCGCTTAGCACCATTATGTTCTGGATCTCGTGTTTCTCCTGCTTTGTCCTTATCTATGCGATGAATACATGGCTGCCAAAATTAATGATTGAAGCTGGATATAGCCTTGGCTCCAGCTTGGTCTTTGTCGCCTTTTTGAATGTCGGAGCCATTATCGGAACCATCGTATTTGGACGGTTAACTGATAAATGGGGCTTTAAAAAAGTGATGGTCCCGCTTTATCTTTTAGGTGCGATTGCTCTTTCCTTTATTGGCCTGACTCAAAATGCGTTCCTTGCTTATCTGTTGATCGGCGTGATCGGTGCCGCTTCGGTCGGGGTCCAAAATATAAGCAACGCCTTCGTGTCTCAATATTACCCGCCTTCAATGCGTTCGACTGGAGTCGGAGCAGCGATGGCATTCGGACGAATTGGCGGAATTTTCGCCCCAACCTTCGTCGGCATCCTGTTAACGATGAACCTGACTCCGCAGCTCAACTTCACCTTCATCGCCCTGGCCGCGGTCTTAGGAGGAATCGCCATTTTGTTTGTGCAAGAAAAGCATGCCCATTACCGGAATGAAAGCGCCGATACAGCGGTTGCGCACAATCAGAACAAAGTTGGATAGAAGGTGCACATTTTTAGTAAACTTTTTAAATTAAGGCTCTGTCATTATTCATTGTTAATTTTTATAGATGTATGAGAATGATTAAGGGGAGAATTTCCGCCTATTGTACGCAGAGGGACCTTAAAAGGCAGAAATAAGGGAAGAAATTCCTCTTATCTTTTCAAAACAAGGTAAAAATCATAGATCCTAAACCCTATAACCGGAAAAACTCCTCTTATTTTAAGAGAAATTTGGTCATATCGCGAATTAACCGGAATTTCTCCCTTTATTTTCAAATAGGGTGAAATCAACGTTCAGCTATAACAGAGCCTAATTTAAATGATTATTTCTTGTAAAATATAGGAAGAAATAAACGTGATCAAGCGCTGCTCCGCTCAGTCACACAACTACATGCCACAAGAAGTACGGATGACCTAAAATATATAAGCTGAAATGAAAAAAGTAACCACCCTTTTACCTTTAGTCGGGAGTAGGGTGGTTACTTATTTTATATAGTGATAATTCGATATTTTGATTCTTCAAATCAAGAAACTCAAGGTGACATCAAGCGGGTTCAGACACACTGGCATGTCCCCCTCCCTTTTTCTTCAAGGCTTCATCTTATTCGTTACCATTTGGTCATGTTTTGGTAAAAACCTCTGACCCCAAATAGAGAAAGTTTCTCCAAGTTTAGTACATGAGAATCCGAGAACGGCCCCACATAATAGAGATAGCAATAGAGTGAACCAGTCGCCATTCGCAGCAAACGTGGCAAAACACCCCATGAAGATTCCCGGCGTGTATTTAATCGGCACTACTTTTGCACCCAATATACACATGAGGCAGGTAACAAGCCCGCTGAAAATAGCAGATCCATTAGGTATTGCCGTCATATTCGTTAAAATTATGATTAACATACCACAAATTACTCCCGTGATATTACAAAGCATCGCTTTTCTCATATCTTTACTGCCGCCTGCTCCAAGGGCAAAATACGTGGTACACCCAGCAAAACCTGCCCAGCCAACTAACCCAAGGGGCGCAGAAATTAAGGTCCACAACCCACACAACAAACCCGTTGCTAATACACTAGCCATTATTACCTCCTTCTGATGAACAATTAATATTGTAAAATACTGAGGATAAAAATCAACATAAATTCTCCTTCCATTTTATATCTTCATGTTTATAATGCTCACAAGGTTATTTCAATCTCAATATAAGGAATGCAAATGAATGTACCACTATAAATCTCTTACCATTCTCACTGTGCAACAGGTTGAAAATGACAACCATAATAAAGCCGCCAACTGATTAGCGGGCGGCTTTTCTCATTATTATAGTGTGTCGATTTAGTGGTGCTCGTTTCTAGTGACGGAATCCTGGGACAAGGACCTATCCCCTTGTCTCCTAGTTTGTTACGGCACCCATAAACATATCAATATCATCTTTGGTATTCGTAATGCTTCCTACTCCAAAGTTTTCTACCAGGAAGTTTGTTACATTTGGTGAAAGGAATGCTGGTAATGTTGGACCAACATGGATATTTTTCACACCCAGATAGAGCAGGGATAAGAATACAATGACGGCCTTTTGCTCATACCATGCGATATTATAAGACAATGGCAGATCGTTAATGCTTTCTAAGCCAAGGGCATCCTTTAGTTTTAATGCGGTCATCACAAGTGAGTAAGAATCGTTACATTGGCCGGCATCAAGCACTCTTGGAATTCCGTTGATATCGCCTAAATCAAGCTTATTGTATCGATATTTCGCACAACCAGCTGTGAGAATAATGGTATCTTTGGAAAGCTCCTCTGCAAACTCTTTATAATACGTTCTGCTCTTATGGCGTCCATCACATCCTGCCATGACGAAGAAGCGTTTAATATCTCCATTTTTCACAGCGTCGACTACCTGGTCGGCCACTTGAGCCACTTGATTATGGGCAAATCCGCCAATGATTTCACCTTTCTCAATTTCAGTAGGAGGATCACATTGTTTTGCATGCTCAATGATCACTGAGAAATCCTTCGTTCCATCCTCGTTCTCCGCGATATACGTAACCCCTTCTACTCCTGTTGCTCCAGTTGTATACATCCGGTCTTTGTAAGAAGCTTTTGGAGGTACAATACAGTTTGTTGTCATTAAAATTGGACCATTAAAGCTTTCAAATTCACGTTTTTGTTCCCACCATGCATTTCCATAGTTCCCAACAAAGTGATCATATTTTTTAAATGCCGGATAATAATTGGCAACGAGCATTTCACTATGTGTATAAACATCCACACCCGTGCCCTCGGTTTGCTTTAATAATTGCTCAATATCTTTCAGGTCATGTCCGCTAATTAAAATTCCCGGGTTTTTACCAACACCAATGTTTACTTTCGTTACTTCCGGATGTCCATAAGTGGAAGTGTTTGCGGTATCTAATAACTCCATTCCTTGAACACCATATTTTCCAACTTCCATGGAAAGGGCAATCAAGTCCTCCAGTGAAGCAGTATCATCTGTGATCTGCGATAATGTCTTTTGCATAAACGCATAAAGACTGTCCTCTGTGTAACCTAGGTGTTCAGCATGTTTAAGGTAGGCAGCTAATCCTTTTAACCCATAGGTAATCAATTCTCTTAATGAGCGAATATCTTCATCTTTTGTTGCAAGAATGCTTACCTCTTGGGAAGCTGCTTTCGTTTCAAACTCAAAATTGGACTCCCCATACCAGGTGACAAAATCAATGCTGTTCGAAACTTCAGAGCCAGCATTTTGAATCGCTGACTTGATTTCTTCACGAATGCTTAGACCGGTTCTCACTTTACTAAAAAAGTCATTTTTATCCCAGTTTGCATTAGTGATGGTCATAAAAAGACTATTTACAATGAACTTATCTGCTTCACTATTCTTCAATCCTAGTTCTCTAGCTTCTGTAGCAACAATAGCCATTCCCTTTACGACGTAAATCAGTAAATCCTGCATATTCGCTAAGTCATCCTTTTTTCCACAAATCCCAGCAATCGTACACCCTGTTCCATTTGCTGTTTCCTGACATTGAAAACAAAACATACTCATTTATCTATCCCCTGCCTTTTTAATTAGTCAGCCGTATATTTTTTAATTATTAACTGACTAAACTTTAACAGCTATCACAGGAAGTAGATGTGATATATCTCACTGTTATAGGTATGTTCATTTGATTGTCAAAATTAGAAGCAAAGATCACTTTGAATGAAGCAAGGCTTCAATATATAAGATCTATTTGGTTTTGTATTAAAAATAAAAAAGACCATAATATAAAATGGTCTGGTCTGTTCAGGATCTTTTCATAACCTCGTATTAAATTTGCTTCTATAATCCCAGTACTCGCATTATCTCTGCTCTTACCAGCATTATAATGACACTTACCAGCATTAAATATAAATATAATACTAGTACTCGTATTATATTTACTCATTTTTGATTATCTCCTTACTAAAAGAGACAAAAACAATCGAACGCGCTTAAAAAATGCCTGTCACAACCAGAGATTTATGTGTATTCGACACATCTCGGGGGTGTGACTAGGCACCACCTATTCTAGGTAAATTTCAATACAAGCTTCACTAAATAAAACACGGTAATTTTATCGTAACAGCCAATTATACCTTCGAAACAAAAAAATCTTTCCTGTTTTAATTGATTTCAGAACAGTAATGGTATTGGCCACTTCTATTGCAGACGTTATGTGACCGGATAGGATTCCTCTTTTTTGTTATTTAAAAAGACCCTTATTGAATCCATTATAAAAGCAATTTTTTTTTCACTTGTTAGCTCCACTTCATCTTCTATAACCATAAATGATCTAAATCGCTTTTCATGGTAGTCAGATAACATAGAGTATAGGAAAAGGATAAATTGATTATCGATTAAAAAACCTAAAGCCCTTTCATCGATTCCCTCAATTACTTCACCCCTTTTTTTTGCTTCACGTACCATTTCATAAATGTATTTACCCGATTCTTTAAACCTTTCCGAGAACCTCTCTGAAAACATTTCCATGTTAGGTGATCCTAAGTTCGCATAAACAGTAAGGTATGCTGGAAATTTCCCGCATATTTCGGCGATTTCTTTTAAATACTCCTCAATTGCATTTAAGATCGAACTTTCTATTTTCGTATGCTTTTCATACAGGTATTCCACCATGATTTGTTGGCAACGATCTAACACAGCAATAAACAACTCTTCTTTATTTAAAAAGTATTTATACAAAGCTCCATTGGAAATATTAGCTCTCTCACAAATATCCTTAATTCCTGAGCCATAGTACCCTTTGCTTGCAAAAGCTTCTGCTGCGGCGTCTAGAATTTTCAGTTGCTTTTCTCGAGGTAATTTTTGAAACGTGTTCAAGAATTCATTCAGCTCCTCTAGCATTTTATCCCTTGGCGTTTCTATTTCCTCGCCAAAGGGATAGCTTTCTGCTTATTCATTTGGTTGTTGGAAAAATAAATTGTCTTTAACCTTGCAAGTAAACAGATTAATATCCTTTGCTGCAAACCAGGCCAATATTAATCTGTTAACCTCAAAGTTCTCTTTATAATAAGGTAACATATGATTCATCCAAGGCCCGGTTATTATGACCACTTTCTCAAATAAAAAGTTTTATTATTCACTTTGCCCCTAACTCCATCAGGATGGGAATGGATTGACTTTACGCTGGAATATCTATGAATCTTACTCCCTGACTCTCCGGCCTTTCTGGCTGCATAAAGAACGGACAGTTCTTTATTTACCTAAAATCAATTGAGGCAAGAACAGGGAGACTTCAGGAACAAATGTGGTAATGATTAGTGTAGGAAGCCATGCAAATAAAAGGATAATAAAAGTAGGTTTCAACATCTCGTTAATCGGTGCCTTAGCCAAGTTGCCTCCAAAATACAATAAGGGGGCCGTTGGCGGGGTTACATTTCCCATTCCCAGATTTACAGCCAAAATGGCTGCGAAATGTATAGGGTCGACTCCCATATTAACAACAACTGGCAGCAATACAGGAGTAACCAATAAAACTCCACTGATATCATCCATCAGCATCCCAATAATAATCATGAAGACATTGATCATCATTAGTAAGATTAACGGATTTTCTGATACGGAAAATAAAAGATCCGTCATGATACCAGGTACATCCTCCATAACATACATTCTGCTTAAAATCGTAATGGCATATAGCATGACCATAATGACCCCTGTTGTCGTTGCCGCTTTTATTAATACTTCCTTTATATTTGTTACATTTAGACCTTTATAAACCCAGAATCCAATTGGAATGGCATACAAAGCAGCCACAGCCGCTGCCTCCGTCACGGTCATAATCCCTCCGTAAATACCCCCTAGGACAATAATAGGCATAATCAATCCCGGAATCGCAATATAGGTCTTAAATCCAAAGCGCTTTGTCTTTTGGATGAGAGTCATATTTTGGGATATATCTGACATTCTTAGTGGTTTGTTTCTCATATAAAAAAGGTTAATAATACTTAGTAAAATGATCATGATAATACCAGGGATGACAGTAGAAAGAAAACTCGCTAATACGGATTGATTTCCAATCCATGCATACAAAATCATGATGCCGCTTGGCGGGATTAATAATCCTAGAATTGAAGCGTTGGAGATAAGAGCTGCGACATATCCCCTAGGATACCCTTGTTCATCGAGACGTTTAAACATAATTGACCCAATGGTCGTTAATGCAGCCAATGCACTTCCTGACACTGATCCAAAAACGGCACATGAAACGACTGCGACGATTCCTAGGCCTCCCTTGATTCTTCCGATAAACAACTCGGTCCATTCAATAATAATTTTCCCTATTCCACCCTTTTCCATCAAACTTCCCGTAATGATGAACAACGGGATAGCCAACAAGACAGGTGCATTTAATTCACCAAAACCATAAGGTACTAGGAAGCTTGGATCATACCCTAAAGAAAATATTAGATAAATGGTCGAAGCCAAAAAGGTAAAGACTACAGGAACACCGATTAGTAATAAAACAATTAATATCGTCAACGCAATCAATAAATTTATGACCATACGAATCTCCTCATTTTAATTAAGATTTATAATGAGATAAATTAATAATATTCTTCACTAATTCAACCAAAGTATATAGTGTCATTAATCCAAACCCTACTAGGATGGAACTCTGCGGGACATACATTGGATACTTCCACACATTTGAACTGGCCCCGCTGCTAATGCTCCAGATGATGTACTCTATACTCCAATAGGCAAAAATTGAAATAAGTGAAAAATTAATGAGTGAGATAATCAATTGAAGCCATAAACGTTTTTTCTCACCTTTTAGATACACACTTACAATATCAGCAGTGATATGTTCTTTTTTATATGTTCCATAAGCAGCCCCTATAAAGTACATCCAAAAGGCGGGAATAATCATTAACTCTTCCAAACCGTGCAAGCCGGTTTGGAAGACATATCGTAAAACAACAGTGACTCCAAGTCCTATTAAGATGAAGGCACTGGATAGAATCATGATTACCCTCTGGATAACTAGGAGAGAACTCCAAATAGTATGGATGATATTCATACGGTTTCCCCCCATTTTTGGTTATTCTTCTAATGCTGCCAACAGTTCCTCTAATAAGTCCTTCCCAATGGTCTCTTCTGCAACAGACCACGAGTTTTCACGTGAATAATCAGCAAGCGTCTGAAGTTCTTCATCTGTAAACTCAATGACCTTGATTCCTTCTTCCTTAAGTTTTGCTCTATATTCCTCTTCCAGTTTTTCTGCATTCTCGAAACTATATGCTGTCATTTCATTCGCCAATTTTTGGAATATTTGACGATCTTCTTCTGTGAAGTTATCCCATAGGTCTTTGTTGATATATAGGTTGTGGGCCTCAAAGAAGTTATTGTATTGATAGTAATATTTAATAACATCTCTAAATTGCATATAGTTCACTTGCGGGTGTCCGCCAATCCATCCCTCTACTGTTCCGGCTTGAAGTGCTGTATATAGATCGGCATAAGGCAGGGGAACAGTATTGAATCCCAAATCCTTCGCGTTTTTAATAAAAGTATCCATTCCAGGGACACGCAGTAATACCCCTTTATTACTGCTGAAATTTAAAGGATCCTTCACTTCATTCTTTGATCCGAGACCACCAAAACCTTGAGCATGAAAACCTAAAAGCTGGATATTTTGTTTATTATCAATCTCTTGAAGTTTTTTCCCAACAAAAGAGTCCATTTTAAATTGTTCTTCAGCCTGTGCATAATCTTTGAAGAGATACGGCAAAAGAACCATTTCCTGACGACTATCAAGATGAGATGGGTTAGACATTAACCCCATGTCTAACGTTCCTTTACTAATTTCTTCATACATTAAGGTATAATCCCCTAACTGGCTTGCTGGGAAAACTTTGATTTTGATTCGCCCGGCAGTTTGCTCCTCTACTTCTTTGGCCATTTCTTTCATCGCAACCGTGGTAGGGTGGTCCTCTGGCATAATGCCTCCAAACTTTAAGTTATAGGTCTTTTCACCACTTTCCCCAGACGCTTCCTTATTGTTTCCACACGCTCCTAAAAACAAAGCAATAAAAAGCAGTGAAATAAACAATAATCCTTTTTTCATCCCCATCCCTCAATTCTTATAAAATTTTTATTATTAATTAGATAGAATCTGAGATTGACTAAAACGGCTTGGATTAAAATGGTTGATATTAAAATTGGTTTTTCCATCTACCAAAAGGTCAGTAGCTATTTTTCCCATAACTGGAGCAAGCTTGAACCCGTGACCAGAATAGCCGCCCATTATGTAGGTTCTATTTAAACTTGGAACAGCCCCAACGACAGGGTGTTCATCGGTTGTATAACCATCCATGTGTACACTAATTCTTACAGGGTCAGGCCTCAATTCAGTAAAATACTTAGCTACAGCTCCGTTAATCCCTTTCAATTCCGGAAGGGTAATATCACGATGCAAAAGACCAGGATCCTCTACATCACCAAATGTATCGATGCTTCCAATCTTCACCATACTCCCTTCCAAGGTAGGGACACCAAATATACCAATGCCTTCACAAATCCTTCCGAAAACCGGAAATTTTTCAGGTGTATAATTTTTCAATTTGTGTGTTGGGTACCAAGTCATCACAATTTTTCGTGGGGTCAAATGATTTTTGAGTTGAGGAAAGAACTTCGTTGTCCATGGACCAGCCGTGATAATGACTTGGTCAAAGTCATAGACTTGACCATTTGCCATCACTTGAACCTTGTCGTCAAGTTCACAAATATCATCAACCTCTGTATGACGGTGTATAGTAGCCCCAAGTTCTTCGGCACGTTCTGCTGCAGTAAAAACGGCCAACTCAGGCCGAATAGCTCCAGCTTCCTTGTCAAGAACGATCAATTCACTATCGAAAAATTTATGCTGAGGATAGCGGTGAGTGGCTTGAATACTATCTAAAATCTCATGGCCAATGTCAAAATCAATTACACTTTTTACAACGTTTTTCATTTTATAGGAATTCTCTGGACCAATCATGAGCCCGCCATTAAGGTTCAGTAAATCCTGGCCTGTTTCGGACTCTAACTCCTTATATAATTCACGCGACTTTTTAAGTAATGGGACGTAATCGGCTCCTTCCATATAAGCCGTTCTGAACATCCTTGATTCTCCGCCAACGGCTGAGCGATCATGTGCAATCCCAAATTGCTCAAATCCCACCGCATGAATCCCTCTTTTAGCCAATTGCCAAAGTGTCATACTTCCTACAGATCCAACTCCTATTACAGCTACTCTTTGATTCCCCATGTTGACCTCCTTTAAGGATATTTTTAAAAAAGAGTGATTGTTCACTCTTTTATTATATAAACACCATATATATAATTACAACATTATTGTCAGAAAATTTTACATATTAAGAATTTTTTAGGGATTTAAGGGAGTTGTATTTAGTGATTAACTTATTTTGCTAAAATTGCAGTCAATAGCCGGAGGAAACATTGATAGGACTCTATTAAAGAAAAACCTTCTGATTGGTACAAAAACGATCATCAACAATTATTCAGCAGCCTAAACCTGCCCATTCCTCGGCAGTTCCCTTGCTTCCGAATATTTCCTCGAAATCTATAACAAGTGTTTCTCCGCAAGTTAATCATTCTAGGGATATCTTTCCATGGTATAATTTAGGTGAGTATTACTGTTTAAAAGAAATAATTATTCCCATTGTCCCGTAAAAAGCGATACAAAGTTTAACGCAAGGTTAAATAGTTTTTATTGCCAAAAAGGAGAATTTGTATGGATTTTATCATTTGGTTGCTAATATTATTTTTGTTGTTTTATGAACCAATAATAGGTTATTTTGATTTTCAAAGATTTAAGCAAAAAGTTAAAACTGATAAAAATGCGAGAATGAAATATTACAACAATGCAATAATTGGATTATGGGTACCAACTATAATTATCATATTATTAATTGTATTTACTGAACTGACATTCAAAGAGATAGGGTTTACCATTCCTATGATCAACACCGAACCACTGGGCAAATGGGTAACATTTTTGGGTCTTGGCATCGGTTTACTTTATTTATTTTTTGTCTTGTATTACATAATAGGCTTTAAATTTAGCAATAAAATTAAACGAGAGTTATCAATAAAGAAAAAGGAAGAATGGGAGAAATCAGTGATATCACCATTATTGCCTGTTTCTGATAAGGAGAAAAAAAGATGGAATTATGTTTCATTAACAGCGGGGCTAACGGAAGAAGTTATATATAGGGGGTTTACTGTATTTGCTTTAGCTTATTTATATCCAAACCTTTCAATTTGGGCAATTATACTTTTATCTTCTCTAATATTTGGTCTTGCCCATACGTATCAAGGTTTTTTTATGGGGTTTTTAAGAACTACGATCTTTGCAATTTTATTCTGCATTATTTTTATCGGTATGGGTTCCATAATCCCTCTTATTATTCTTCATTTTTTAGTAGATTATATTGCAAAATTAGGTGATGAATAAGTACGGCATATACGTTCGTTTAAATATCAATTTTTCAACCATCCCCTCCTCAGTTAGAGGGGGATTTATCGGAATAGGCTTCATACAAAGACAAGCTCAGAGCCATATAAACTCTGACTCTTCAGCAAGTCTAAGATTCTTGACAATCTGCTCCCTCAGCTTGCTGAATTCGGCCCCAAGTTCTTCCCCGGAAAGCTCCTTCTTTTTATAGGCCGCACCCATACAATATTTACCGTTGCTGCTACGGTAGATACCAAACTTGGAGGCATTGTCTCCCCGATACCGCCAACTCCAGCCAATAAATAAACGCATCCTTTGTGGATGTATTGGCATACTCCTCCACCGTCATTGTCTGCAAGGATTACAAAGGAAAACGGGCAATGAATTCCTCAATTTTGTTGATTTATTTGATAAAGCAAAAAAACTGATTTGTGAAATAGTGAACAATTTTAATTTTATGAATTTCAATGAATAGATATAATCTATAACGAGAAAAAATGTAGTTTTAATGCTTTTTAATGCATAAAAATTCATCATACTTATACTTTTGTAATTTTCAGACTACAATAATTATCTATTTATGTTATGATAATAAACATGTTTGAACTACTTTAGCTTCTTTATGTGAAATGAAAAGCTATCTTTAATTTGTATGTACTTGCATACACAATTTGTATTGGGTGGAATTATATGGTCTTAACCCATTTAAGGAGGTGACGATATATGGACCTAACAACAGCAACCTGGATGTGGCTATTAATTCCAATGCCTTTGCTTATATTGTTGTCGATTATTACTTATTTTACGGAAACAGGAGAGGATTAAACAAACATGGATATCAACATACCCACGTTAATTTCAATTATTATTTATTTAGCTGGAATGATGCTTATCGGGATTATTGCTGCAAGAAAGACTAGTGACTTAACAGATTATGTTCTTGGCGGACGAAGACTAGGCGGTGGAGTAGCAGCTTTAAGTGCTGGAGCATCTGATATGAGCGGCTGGTTAATGCTCGGTCTCCCCGGCGCCATGTATTTAGGAGGAATGAGCGAGATTTGGCTGCCTATTGGATTGTCACTTGGCGCTTACCTAAACTGGCAATTTGTCGCTAAACCGTTGAGAGTTTATACAGAGGTTTCAAATGATTCGATTACCGTCCCTGATTTTTTTGAAAACAGATTTCGGGATCATTCTAAAATTCTCCGAGTAATCTCTGCTATTGTAATTCTTGTATTTTTCACATTCTATACATCTTCAAGTCTTGTTGGTGGAGCTATATTACTAGAAAATTCATTTGGTATGGATTATAAGGTTGCATTATGGGTTGGGGCAGCTGTCATTCTATCCTATACACTTTTCGGAGGATTTCTAGCAGCAAGTTGGACTGACTTCATTCAAGGCATTCTCATGTTCCTAGCCTTGATCATTATACCGGTTGTTGCCATTCAGGAGCTAGGCGGATGGAGTGAAACCGTTCAACAGATCGGGAGCATTGATTCTTCCTATCTAAATGTTTACTCTGGTACAACCGCAATTGGTGTCATATCTTTATTAGCTTGGGGACTAGGTTATTTTGGCCAGCCTCACATACTCGTCCGTTTCATGGGAATCAAATCGACAAAGGAAATTCCAAAAGCCCGCTTAATCGGAATGGTATGGATGATTGTGTCTTTATTTGGTGCCGTATTTGTCGGTTTCGCAGGTATTGCCTATTTTGCCGATTCACCACTAAAAAACTCTGAAACTGTATTTATTATGTTTTCGCAAGTTTTATTTAACCCATGGGTAGCAGGATTTTTATTAGCAGCCATTCTCTCAGCAATCATGAGTACCGTTGACTCTCAGTTGCTTGTTTCTTCAAGTGCCTTAGCTAACGATTTCTATAAAGCCATCTTTAGAAAAGACGCTTCCCAAAAGGAAGAAATGATTGTTGGCAGAATTGCTGTCTTTGGGATAGCTTTAATCGCTATTATCCTTGGTTATAACCCAGAAAGTAAAGTATTGGAACTAGTCAGTTATGCTTGGGCTGGATTTGGAGCAGCCTTCGGACCTGTTATTATCTTAAGTTTATTCTGGAAACGAATGACAAGAAACGGTGCCCTCGCTGGAATCTTGGTTGGTGCCGTAACTGTTATTGTTTGGGCTCAGTTAACAGGTGGTCTTTTCGACTTATACGAACTAGCACCAGGGTTCCTATTTGCTACGATAGCCATCATCATCGTTAGTTTAGTAGATAAAGCTCCAAGCAAAGAGATCCAGGAAGAATTTGATACATTCAAATCTATGCTATAAGTATTTCAAGCAAAAGAACATCCCTTCAAATTTTTGGGATGTTCTTTTGGTTATTGATTTATGTGCACACATTCTCAATGTTCTTCAAAAACACCCGTTCATGTCAATATTTATCATTCGGCAAGAAATGTGCATTTTTATAAAAAAAGCCTGTCCCAAGCTTTTTATGGGCAGGCCTTCCTATTATTTAAACGTGACATTTACCTTATAACCAATATTATTAAAAAATTCCGTTAACACTTTCTCTGCATTTTTCTCTGCAGTTTCTAGCAAACCCATTGATTTGGCCTCTTGGCGAATCTGCTCCTGTGCCTCAGCGGCCTTCTCAAACCCCTCATCCATTTTAATATCACTACGGAAAAGCCCACCATTGTCAACGGCTTTTACTTTATCCATCTGTAGTGCTGGGTCCCGGATGAACGCATGAGGCAGGGTAATATCTATCTCCTTTGTTTCTTCATTAATAACCATGTCCTCAGAAGTGACCCCCTTTAAATCAACACCAGCAATAACCGTCGCAGGTACAACTAATAGTAGTTCTCGCTTTGTTCCTGGCAGATTAATATTCAAGAAATTCTTACTATCCTCTTCGTGAATAACTGCCTTCATATGTGCTTCAGCTGTTGCCAATGTGGATAGTTCTTGAACGTGTTCAACAAACGTAATAGACTCCTTTTTGAATATCTTCCCTCCAAAAAAACCAAAGATGACGGCTAAAACGATGGTTAAAACAAGGATGCCCAATATAATCTTTGTTCCAACAGATTTAAAAGATTTAAAAATGCCTTTCGGTGGGGAATAAGATCCTGAATTATAATCTACCGCAATAGCTGCGGCTGTTTGCCGAGGCCCTTCCATAACTTCTTTTAATTCTCTTTCTAGCTGTGCAATTCTTTCGTCTTTTTCTTCTAAAATTCCTCTAATTGTAGCCATTTCTTCACCTTTCATTCTTTACTGTGCCTATCCTTTAGATGCTCATTTCTTTCTCTCAATATATTAATATATTTCAAGGTGTTTCCATTTCTCTTCCATTCCTTATGGCAAATAAACACCTGTTCCGTTCAAATTCTACCTATTTATACGTATGTTTATATCAATTCTTGGTATCTTCTACTCCCCTCCGATTCCCAAAAAATCAAATTTATTACAATTATAAATATATCATACACTTTACAGTAGGAATGTAGAAAGAGAGAAATTTTTATAAAATAATGTCAATTTATTTCTAAAAAGATGACAGCCTCAATATATCCTGTGACACAGCCAGATGTTAAGACGAACCAATTCATCTACACCCCTCACTTCCTTGTGTCTCCATTTATTGTTGAGGTTTAAGTATTAATACCCACCAAAACATTTTTTACGATGGACAGGCATAGTTATCATAGGGACGGCTCTCGGGCAAACTCACATAGCCTCAGCAATAGTGCGTATTAGCAAGGTTGTCATAAGAACTGTCCCCGTGAAAACCCCGGAAAGGACCACGTGCCAATGAGACTGAAAGTGATTGCTTCTATTTACGCTATTCTTGCGATTAGTTTTTGGGGCGTTTCGTTTGTGTCGACGAAAGCTCTGCTTGTAAAAATGGATCCTTTTACGCTGGTGGTCCTTCGTTTTGGGATTGCTGCGTTGTTCCTGCTCGTCATTTTGATGCTGAGCCGCCGCAAGCTGGCCATCCCTCTCCGGTATGTGCCACACCTTATCGTATTAGGCATACTTGGCGTCTTCATCCACCAGGTCCTCCAATCAACCGCGCTGCTGACGATCGATGCCTCCTCTGCCGGTTGGCTGATTTCCCTTTCGCCGATTTTCACTGTCATCCTCTCCATTCTTTTTCTTCATGAAAAAATGAACCTGACCAGGGCTGCCGGGATGATTGTGGCCGTGATCGGAGTCATGCTGGTGACAACCACCAGAAGCGGACAGTCTTTTGATTTTTCAATGAACCTCGGTTTCTCGCTGATGATTCTAAGTACGTTGAACTGGGCTGTTTATTCAATCCTGTTAAAAAAATTGAACATCCCTATTCCCGCTCTCGTGGTTACTTTTTACATGAGCGTAGTCGGCTTCCTGCTCACGCTCCCGTTCATTCTGAGGAACAGGGGTTGGGAATCACTGCCCCTGCTGGACAGCTCGGAATGGGCACATCTGGCCTTTCTTGCTGTCTTTGTCTCGGGTGTCGGCTACTGGTACTGGGGAAAGGCCCACGAAGTACTGGATGCTTCAAGGGTGTCTGTGTTCCTGTACCTTGAACCGCTCGTCACGTTCCTTGCCGCAATCCTTCTTTTACATGAAAAAGTTTTCCTCATAAGTGCCGTCGGCGGCATCATAATTATTATAGGAGTCATGATTGTCAACGGACGCCACCTGCCCTTGTTATTCAGGTTCCTGGCCAGGAAGTGATAAGAGGAGGAAACATCATGGATATGAACAAAAAATTGGAAAAGGTGTTAGGTCCATTGAAAAACCCTGCGAAGGCTGAGTTGAAGGATGCTTTGGCAAAAATGGGAATCACCCTTGAGGAGCTTGATCCCCTAATCCGGCCAGCTGGAGATAAGCCTTATTACCGGAAGCTTATTTTTAAAAATAATGAGGTGGAACTGCTGGTGATGAATTGGTCCGAGCTGGACTGCGCCCCCCATGACCACGGCAGCTCGCACGGTTGGATCCAGGTCATCAATGGGGTGTCGGTGAATACGGTCTATGAAGTCGACGGGAATGGCCTGCCGAAAGAACGGTTTAGCGAGCAGCATGCAGAAGGGACAAAATTTTATGCGCCGAAGAAAGGCATCCACAAAATGCAGAGAGCGGAAGGAAACAGCCTGGTCACTCTCCATCTCTATTCCCCACCGATCACAGGCATGAAGGTCTTTGACCTGGAAAAATGCGCCGCCTGTGTTGTTTCGGATGAGTGCGGAGCCTGGTGGCCGGATGAGGATAATCAGAAAATGAAAGAAATCAAGTTGGGGATACACCCTCTTTGATGCTTGAAAAGCAGCTACGATAGCCATCATCGTTAGTTTGGTGGATAAAGCTCCAAGCAAAGAAATCCAGGAGGAATTTGATACATTCAAATCCATGCTATAAGTAATTCAAACAAAGAACATCCCTTCAAATTTAGGGATGTTCTTTTGGTTATTGATTTATGTGCGCACATTCTCAATGTTCTTCAAAACACCCGTTCATGTCAATTTTCTTATCCTTTATGAGAAGGAGAAGGCACCTTTTCCTCTGCCCAAAACAGAGATGTCTTGTTGATCCAGTTCATATAATCGTTAAAAGCCTCTTCAAATCCATATTGAGGGTTGTAGCCGTCTTGTTGTAGACGCTCGATTGTTAAACGATTGGTATCCTTCGGAGCAAAGAAATCGATGTTTGCTTCGTTGGGATTGTCAACTAAGCGATATTTGAAATTCGGGAACTCGTTTTCGAGTCGTTTACACCAATCTTCTACGGTCCACGACTGACCTGGGCCAATGTTATATAAGTCGAAGTGCAATTTGTCATTTTGCATCAAATGTACAATTGCATTTGCAACATCACGACTGTAAACCCAATCTCTCATGCCTGGCCGAGGCAACAACACTTCTTTATTTAATAGCGCAAGTCTAGTTGCTTGGAAAGGACCGGAAAGTGTATGTCTTATACCCGTAAAACGCTCCCAAGGCCCAAATACTGAACCGATTCGAACGACCAATACAGGTAATCCAAATAGCTCCTTATACCTCAGGACCGTTCTCTCCGCAGCATACTTCGTAATTGCATACAAAGACCTTGGCAAGGGGATGGAGTCCCTTTCAGACAACCTGTTATCGAGAAAAGAGGTCTCCCCGTATACGGCTTCTGAACTCAAATATACAAATTTTTCAATTTCGTGCCTATGTGCCGCTTCCAATACTTCTACAGTGCCCATATAATTGACGTTCATGACATCCTTACTCGATTGTTGCTCCCTTTTAAAATCCGGTGTCATTACTGCAGCGTGAATGATGGTCTTAATCTTATATTTTTCAATGACCGAGTCTAGTAGTTTTCTATCCAAAACATTGCCTTCCACATATTCATAATTCCCTCGACGTCCCTCTATAGATGGAATGGCTTCATCCGGGACCGGAAGAGTTGCATAATTTACTACATTAAAACCTCTATCAAGGAGTCGTTCAGTTATATTAATCCCGACAAAACCTGAACCTCCTGTTAATAAAACCGTCATTAAAACCACCCTTTTTACTGTAATTTACTTTAGCTAAAAATTAAGATCAGCCTTTTAGGTTAGCTTTAGCCTATAAATGGCTTTAATTCCTTCCAACCTTTGTTGTCTCAATTAAATTAAGCAGTGCCGTCAAATCAGCGGAGGCTATCTCCATTAATCGTTCTGGACAATACTTATATTGAGGTGGTGTAGATATGAGATAACCATCTATTTCTGCTTCATGTAACGCATTCATGATTCCGGGCCATTCTGCATCACCACTGAGAGGGGCAACGAAATCACCAGATTCATATCGATAATCCTTTACATGTGTGGCGACGATTTTATCCCCCACAGTGTTGATAAAATGTTCCGGGTGACCTGTTACCATTGCATTTCCAGTATCAAAATAAGCTTTAACAGCAGGATGGTTGATTTCGTTAAGGAACCTCGCAAATTCCATTGGACTAGGAAGGAATTTGTTACACACATTTTCGACCGCAATTATTACACCAGCTGAAGATGCTTCAGAGGCCAGATTGACAAGTGAATCTCGTGCCCTTTCATAAGCACGCTCATAAGGAGTATCGCGACTCACGGTTCCCGGAACAACTTGAATGATTGAAGCCCCCATTTCGAAAGCCACTTCAATCATTTGCAAGGCAACCTCTTCCCCTCGTTTTCGTACGCCCCTGTTTTCTGATGACAATGCGTATTGATTGTGTAAGCCTGTTGACAATGTTGGCATTTCTAAACCCAACCCTTTTACCTTTTCCCCTATCGCCCTCACTTCTGCCAGCGATGTCCCTAAATGAATATATCCTTCCCCCTCATGCATATTGAGTTCAATGCCTTCAAATCCTGAAGAAGCAGCTTTTCCCAAAAACTGATCGATCGACCATCGATCAAGGAAAGGTACATCATGTATCCCTTTTTTCATGGTTCGCACCCACCACCTTAAAAAATTTAAAAAGTCATTTGAATCATGAACCGTTTCTCTGCTGATTCTGTATCACAATCGATTTATTGGCGGTATATTCTAGATGCTCATACATGGCGTAATAAGCTGCATCCGGATCCTGATCTCGAATCGCATGAAAAATTTTAATATGGTAGTTTGCTGAAATTTCATTTTCTCCTGGTTCCGTAAAGAGAATGTTTCTGGTTTTTCGAATCCCATGTTTCATCAATTCTTGTACTATAGTGATGAAACTATTAAGAGTTGGATTTTTGGCAGCTTTCAATACGCTTGCATGAAATTGAATATCCGCCTGGATTACTTTTTCTAAATCACTGGTTTCCTTGATTTCGTAAGCATATTTTCGAATGGCTTGCAAATCCTCTTCTGTTCTCCTAATGGCAGCTAGCCTAGCTATTCCGGATTCCAGCAATGTTCTCGTTTCAAACAGATTACTATGACTATCCGTTTCCTCCTGTAAAAACATCAGCAAAGGCGCAATGATTCCATTCATGGTCGGCTTTTTTAGAAACGTGCCTTCCCCTGGTTTTACATACACCACATCGAGGGCTTCCAATATCCGTAATGCTTCACGAATCGAGGTCCTACTTACATTTAGTTCCTCAGCAAGCTTACGCTCCGGCAAAATCATGTCACCTGGTTTTAATTTTCCTTCAGCAATTAACAAATGCAATTGTTCAATAACAAGTTCATAGTTTCGTTTACTCTTTTCAACCGGCTTAAACAATTTAATCCCCCTATATATTCTTAGCTTATATTTCGTGGTTGATTGGATGATTTTTATTTTTTTTCCCTTTGAATTCTCCAATAATGATTAAGATTGGCAAAACAAAAACAAATAACAAACATCCTCCAACCGCGTATATTAAAAATAAATATAAGAATTCAACCGGAATTATAAGAGAACTGCCTGCAAATTCTTCTGCCAAAATAAAGAGAATGATATACGCGATTACAGACAGAATGGAACCAATAACTACTTTAGGCAACACCATCACCTCCATTGGAAACATTCCTCTCTATTGGTGAGATAAGATCCGTATGTTTACTAGTCAGCATTAGACTACCGATAATTAAGATAAGGATAGAAGTAACAATTCCGGCAAGGTTTGTATAGATTGATTGACTGAATCCAAAGTAAAGAACGATTACCGAAGTGATTCCTAAAATCATCGCCCAAAATGCAGCAGTGGGATGAGTCCTTTTCCAATATAACCCTAGAATAATAGTAAAAATGAAGGGAATATTGACACTTCCATTTAAAACCAACAAAGCTAGCACTCCTTCTCCAAAATTAAGGGCACCGAATATTCCAATTACCCCCAAAGACACTTGCGTTGTCATACTCAACACAGAGGCCTTTTTTTGAGTCAACTTACTTTTGCCATGCTTTTGATAGACATCAAATATCACGATGGAAGCTAAATTATTAATTGCTGCATCTGCGGTAGAGAAAACCAACGCTAAAGCCCCAAGAAAGAATAAAACGGCTGCCCATTCTGGGAATAAGTTGGCTACCAATGTCATCGCCGCATCCTGACCCGAGATTTCCGGGTACAGTAAAAAGGCAACCATCCCCATAATCGCCGTTCCAACTGCAAAAGGAGCCCATGTAAGAGGGAATAATCGAAACGCACGAGTCACTTCTTTGTCACTTTTACCAGAAAAAGCAATTTGATAGAGAATCGGAGAACCAAAAACAAAACCAACACTTGCGATACAGAAGCTAAGCATTTCAGTTGGTCCCCATGCAACAGCATTTAACATATCTCCACTATTGGCGGAGACTTGTTTAATTAATTCAGGCAGTGAAAATGCGTTAACAGACAGGATAATCGCAACGGCGACTGCACCTCCGGCTAGTGCAAGCTGAAAAATACGGCCATATATTAAAGCATCAAAACCACTTAAAGCTGTATAGATGACCATAACTCCGCCACCAATTATGATTGCCGTTGATAACTCAATACCCAGCAAGGATTTAAGAACAATTCCCGTTGCCAACACAATGGATATGATAAACAATATATTTGAAATGAAAAGAATAACAAGCGCAGCTAGCCTTGATTTTTCATCATATCGCTCTCCAATAATTTCAATAAATGTCAGTCCCTTAGGATGAAGTTCCCGAATTCTTGCTGGTATATTTAATGGCCAAGAGAATAGAAGGAGTGGAATAACAATCCCCATGCCGTACCAGATGACTCCCGATATTCCGCTTGCAAACCCTGATTCTGCTGCTGCAATTAACGTATAATTGGAACCCCAAACGGCTACTAGTGACGCCAACAATGGACCTGTCGTATAGGAGCGATCTCCAATAAATTGTTCCTCCAGCGTGTTTTGTCCTGACCTCTGCTTTTTAATAAAGTTATATAAACCCCAACCAATCAATAATAGAAAGTAGATGGTCACCAAAATCGCGGTTGTGCTCAATCTCAATTCCCCCTAAAAATGTTTTCCTTTTAAACACCTTGTGAAAAACCAAATGAGTAACTATTGAAATTTACCTTTAATATGGAATGGACGATTTTCTTATTATGTTATTTTACTGGTTCCCTAAATTGGCCATCCTTTTGAAGGTTGGCCATACTCTCTTGGTTTTGAACTCTACTGCGGTGCAGATATTTTCCACGGGCCAAATCGCCAATAAATTGACCATCCTTAACAATTACTTCTCCACGAGATAGAACGTTTGTAATAACCCCTTGTACCTTCATTCCTTCATAGGCATTGTAATCTACATTTTGATATTGGCATTCTGCCGTAATAACTCTTGAACGATTAGGGTCAAAAACGACTATGTCGGCATCTTTCCCAATGGATATATCTCCCTTTTTAGTAAGTCCAAATAACTTGGCAGGATTGGTACTGATGATTTCAACAAATTTGTTTAATGAAATTCTTCCTTTATGAACGCCAAAATGATATAAGATAGAAAAAATGTCTTCTAAACCAGGTAAACCATTTGGAATTTTAGAAAAATCGTCCTTACCCATTGTTTTTTGACCTTCATATCGGAAAGGACAATGATCCGAGCCTGCAACAGAAATGATGCCCGTTTGCAAACCATTCCATAAAGCATCTTGATTCCACTTTTCTCTTAGCGGCGGGGAACAAACATACTTTCCCCCTTCAAAGTTAGGTTGGTCCAAATAGCTAATATCAAGAACCAAATACTGTGGGCAGGTTTCAGCAAAAGCTTGCACACCACGCTTTTTTGCTTCCACAACTTTTTCCAACGCCTCTGCACAGCTAACATGGACGATGTAAATGGGAGCATTTGCCGCTTCCGCAATGGCCAAGGCTCTCCCTGTGGCCTCTGCCTCCATTATTGTTGGCCGCGTATATCCATGGTAGATGGGGTCTGTTTTCCCTTCAGCTAATGCCTGTGCAATCATTTCGTCAATAATATCTCCATTTTCAGCATGGACATTGGTGATGATTCCCAACTCTCCTGCCTTTTTCATGATTTTGTACATTTCAAGATCATTGACCATCATTTCACCTTTATAAGCCATAAAAAGTTTGATTGAACCAACACCGTAGGTTTCCGCTAAAATAGGCAGTTCTTCTAGTACTCTATCACTGTAGTGGTTGATAATGGCATGCAGACCATAATCAATTACCGACTTTTTTCCTTTCTCAATCCATTCCTCTTGTGTAGGGATTAGAGAAGCTCCTATTTCTGGTTTCGTGAAATTTATGATACTGGTAATTCCGCCGACTGCTGCCGCTTTTGTTCCGCTAACAAAATCATCTGCAGTTTCAGTATCCATGAGTGGCCATTCCAGATGTGTATGTACATCAATACCACCCGGAAAAACATATTGCCCCTCAGCATTTATAATTTTATCTGCTGACTCTTGAGTAATGTGGCTTGAAATCGATGTAATGGATTCACCTTCAATCAAAATATCCGCCTTAAAAATACTCCCTGAAGTCACTACAATCCCATTTTTAATAATTGTTTTCATTTAATCCCTTCTTTCCTTCTGGTACAGTGGTCTAACCAATAATAATGAATTGACATCGATTTAATGGATTCATCTTTAATTGAAATTTCCTTAGGTTTTGACCATCGCGTTCTTAATAATTGTTTTCGTTTAATCTTCCCATTAATTTACGGTACAGTGGTCTAACCAATAATAATTTGTTGATTATTCAGTCACTTAAGTGCATCCTATTTCAATGCCTGCAAGAGACTAGCCTGCCATTACTCCCCCCTTCTCCATTATTTGGATTAGTGGTTTTACCAAGTATAACAAGAAGTGAATGAATAATCAAAATATTTACTCTATTATATAACATGTATGGTAAATTATTCAATAAAATATGTGACAATCAATTGGTTTAATACTTTCAGCTATATTACTGCATATTTTGCTGTAAACCTTGAAATCACCCATAACGTGATTACAGCCAAGAGATTTTACCACCCTCGCCATGTTTTTTACCACTGTTCGCCAAGGAATTTACCAGGCTACGCCAACACATTTACCAATGGATAGAAAAGCCCTACAGATTAACCATCTAGGTATCTTGTAGGGCTTTTAATTGTTGATTAATTACTTAGAGTAGTTATTGAAGTATTCAAAGATTATCTTTCTAGATGCTTCATAAATATCTTGATCTGTCCAGCTATAAAGAAAAGGTTCCTTCCCGTATACCTCTAAAAGTTTTTCTATTAGTTCCTTCGGGAAAGGGACCCAGCTTTTGAAACCCACCCAATAATAGTATTCTTCATCCTTATGAATCTCTTTTTTTTCTTACGAAGGTCCTGCTATCCGAAAAGCCATAGAATACTTGTATCACTTATTTAAAAATCCTGCTGACTACCCTAACATTGACAACCATGATACCGAGTTAGCTTCAACTTCGATCTTTCAAAAAATAAAATGGGTTAAATGGCTATGGCGCCTGTCACTACCCGAATCTTATCAAGGAGCATCGACAAATTTCAGGGTTTGACAGTGGACCTCTTATTGTCTTTTGATTTTTCGATGAACCTCGGTTTCTCGCCGATGATTCTAAGCACGTTGAACTGGACTGTATATTCGATCCTATTAAAAAAATTGAACATCCCTATTCCCACACTTGTGGTTACTTTTTACATGAGCGTAGTCGGCTTCCTGCTCACGCTCCCGTTCATTCTGAGGAACAGGGGTTGGGAATCACTGCCCCTGCTGGAAAGCTCGGAATGGGCACATCTGGCCTTCCTTGCTGTCTTTGTCTCGGGTGTCGGCTACTGGTACTGGGGAAAGGCCCTCGAAGTACTGGATGCTTCAAGGGTGTCTGTATTCCTGTACCTTGAACCGCTCGTCACGTTCCTTGCCGCGATCCTTCTTTTACATAAAAAAGTTTTCCTCATAAGTGCCGTCGGCGGCATCATAATTATTATGGGAGTCATGATTGTCAACGGACGCCACCTGCCATTGTTATTCAGGTTCCTGGCCAGGAAGTGATAAGAGGAGGAAGCATCATGGATGTGAACGAAAAGGTGGAAAGGGTGGGACCATTGAAAAACTTAGCACGGTTAGACACGTCTTTCAATTTTTGAGACACTGGAACCATCCCAATGTACCCTAAACCCATAACAAAACACCTGAATCATTTGCAGCTAGATTCAGGTGTTTCCCAATCAAATCGCTCTGCTTGTCGCCTTGTTCAAAATAGCATTCCCTACTCTCTCCATCTGTTCCTGGTCAAACATTTCATCAAATTCCAATTTTCTTTTGCCATATTGAATGCGCAATCCTCTTTCCAGGAGGCCATCTTTGAACCAATTGACGTTAATGACTGTTTGATATCTGAATTTGTCCATGAAGGTAAGGTTTTTGGTTAAAAACAATACCCTTTTATTCGTCGGGATCAGATATCCTTTTATCTCTTTCTTGCTGGATTTGTCGAATTCACAAAAGATAAAGGTCAGAGCTTTTTCGTTCGGTTCGAAGACTCTTTCTACGAGATTCAGGAAAAATGGTTGATTGTTCTTAACTTCATTGATTTCATATGGGGAAGCGCCATTCATACCGTTCTCCAGTACTTTTACCAGCAACGCCTCAACTTCTTTTCTCTCACGCTCTTCGTTCTCTTTACGCTGCCTTTCTTGTGCTTCAGATTTTTGTTGGTTCAGCTCCCTCTGCTGTGCTCTTTTCTTTTCCTTCTCAAGTTTTTTCGCTTGCAGCTTTTGATCAGCTTCTGTCCTGTACTTAGCAACCTTTTCTCTTACCACATCAGGATCTTGCTTCCCTGCTAACACTTTTACAAAAACATCTTCAACCTTACGACTGACAGTTCGGTAAATTCCCATAGCGGCCTCCTTTTAACCAATCATTTTCTTTGCCACATAGAATCGTCTTCCCAACCATGCAAGTGCAGCTATCCCTAATCCCCCAGCAGTTGTCTGCTGATCAGCCGCTTTTTCTGCTTCATATTCTTCAAATCCTTGTTCATAGTAAAATTTATAGACTCCCTCGCCCTTTTTATATTCTTCAGGGATGGACAGCTCAGCTCCATCCTTTCCTTGGGCCAGTGCTGCGTCTCTAATTTTTACTACCTCTTTGTTCGATTCAAAACCTTCTTTATACCAATCTATGAACTTCTCATTTTTCAAATCAGGCTTTTTATAGTCCACTAAGCTAAAAGCAGCCTCATACCCCTTCTTCACATAAAGGTCCTTTAACTCCTTGTTACCTTTTTCGTACCCTTCTTGATAGGCTTCAATAAAGTCTTTTTCCTTTGGCGGATTATTCACATCATTTTTTCCATCTTTCTGACCTATAGTGAAGTACTCCTCTTTCTTAGCCTCTATTCGTTCGTTAGCAGCTTTGTTAAAACCTTCTTCAAAGGCTCCTTTGAGAAGTGCGTGAGCTGAATAAGTTTGAGGAATCGACATTTCGTTCTGGTTTTTCCCCAATGAATATCCTTCCTCATACGCTTTTTTCTTTTCAGCCTCTAATTTTGTTTTTCCTTCTTCATATCCTTTATCATAACCAGTTGCATAGCCACTCTTGAAAGCATCGGTTCCATTTGCAGCTCCGCTGTTACTGGAATTCCCTTGATACCCATCCTTCTGACCTTGTGCATGTCCCTGCTGCTCACCGGTTTTACCATCTTGCTCATCTTTTTTGAATTGCACCTGCTCAGGGCTGTTGTTTATCTTGGTTTTGTCATAGTCACTAGGTGCTTCACATGGTATTCCATCATCAACCGCATTTCCCCATCCATCCAATCTTTCAGGATCATTTGTAGCGGAATATCCTTTTGAATTCCAGTATGCAACCACTTCATCATAGGTTGCAAAGTCAGAGCAATCCTTATCATTTCTTGTAGCAGCAGGAGCAGAACCTGACGAGCTGCCGCCAGACGAACTCCCGCCCGAATCAGAAGTTCCACCGCCATTATGATAATGGTAGCCTGTGCAAAGACCCTTTGCTTTAGACTTTTCACTACAGTTATGGCCCCCATTAGCATCTTTCCCTCCTGAATGAGCAAAAGAAGCAGTCCCAAATACAAAAGTAAACAATAACGTTAAGATGGCGATTCTCTTATTCATTTTTCTCCCCCTAAAAATAACTATGTCGCCTTTTTTATGTTACTTATATTGTTTTTCAAATTTATTTTAAGATAGGTTCCACATATTTACAATACATATTCAGGAAATCCATCATTTTATTCCCAACAAAAAAACTCAATCTCTTTCAGACTGAGTTTCTTGTTAATTTTCTTTAGTATTCTATTAATTATAGCCTCAGCCAACCATTTAGAAGAAATCCCGTATGGAAATAGAAATAAAAAATAGCCTGTCACCGAATTTCTTTTAGTAACAGGCTAACAATTTATCTTCCTACTCTTTCTAATATCCAGTCTTGAATTTCATCTTTTAAATCAATGCTAACCTTCAACTTGCCCAGCAATACTCCTTTTCCAAAAATGTTGAGTTCAGGGGTAAATGCTTCTTTCACACCTTCAATTGTATAAGTGACTGTTTCAATATGTCGAACAGGAATTCTAACAATATTTATAAGCCCCTCACTTACAAGATAGCCGTTCTCTATTTTTATTTTATTGGTTTTCCAACTAAACTCCGGTTCTGAAACCGTTTCACCAGATTGTTTAACACCCGAGGTTTGTCGTTGGTTGATTTGATTCGACAAATTTCGAGTGGTGACAGGCACCTCTTATAATGGCCAGGTCAATTCGGGATCCCCCACATCCCCACTTGTGTGGTAACTTCGTATCCGAGATTTCTTAGCTGCTTATACACTTGCTCTTCGAACGGGGAGTCGAAGTGCAGTTCTTTTTGCTGCACGTGTGTGTTTACATTTTCATTGATTTCCTGGACGACGGCGATGATTTGCTAATGCTCACCTAGGCACTCCTTTGGCTTTTTTATATACTCAACTTAAAACTTGTTGGTCATTGTCTATCGGATTAATAATCTCTTCTAAAATTTCGTTCTTATTCTTAAAGTTTAGGAAAAACATTAACGTTGAGTCAATAATTCTAAGTCTTCTATTTACCCGATCATAATCGAACAATGGCGGTGTGATCATTTTTTTACTTTGCTTATCTGCTAATCCATGTAGCAAATTAGTCATATCTGAAGTTCGGACATCTAGACTTCTATGATGAATATTCTTTATTCTTTCATGCAGTTCTGTTTTACTTATTCCGTCCCTTAACCCATTAATATCGCTTTCGACAATAACTCTTACTAGATAATAAGGAAGATATAATCCGTTAATATATTGCCCGCTGTCGGAAATGCTTTCTAATGATCTTAAATGACTCGATGCATACTCTTCAACTTTTTTCTCAATAGCCTTTTCCAGATATTCTTGGTTATCAATTTCAGTTAGATAATCTTCGGTTTCAGTTATTCCTGCAAATAAACTTAACTCTTTGCACAACTCCTGTACTATGCCAATATTCCCAAATGCGATCTCCTTAATTTCTGATTTTATTGTTTCAGAAATATTAATATTTAGCAATTGTGAACCCGTTTGTATTACAGCTTCAAAATCCTCAGGCAACCAGGGTTCTACTGGTATTTCTATTATTCTATCGATTAAATCTCTATTAAATTGCAATAACCGGTTTCTTTCTCTCCAAATCCCCAATATAATGAACCGTACATTATTTTCTTGAAATAACCTTAAATCAAAAGCCAATAACTTTTGTACCTCTTCATTTAAATAATGGAAGTTCTCAATAATAACAAATTTATTAAATTCAATTTTTCTTAGTAATTCACTTACATCTTGACTGATTTCTAAATTATATTCTATGTATTCTGATTGTTCTTTATTACTATTAGTTCCTGTTATTTTTCCGGAAGCCTCTACACTACCTTCTCCAAAAAAAGGTAACATTGCTTTAAATGTTGTTTTCAGCAAGGTTTCACCAGAACTTCCAGTTACTTGTTCTTGTGAACTAGAGATTTTAATATCTAATTGTCTTAATAAGGAAGAATAAATATCTTTTGTTGTCATGTTTGTACTACAACCTATTGTGATAGCATTCGTAGATGATATATGTTTTTGAACTAAAGCAGATTTCCCTTGCTTTGATGCTCCGTATATTACTATGTGTTTATCACCTTTTAATTCTTCCTCCAATTTGGTGTCTACATTTTCTCTGGATAGATAACTTAGAACCTTTTCTTTTTTTACACCAAATACATCTTTTATTTTATTTTTACTCACCCATTACTTCCTCCTTAGGATACTGTATAAATGAAGCGTACTTAATCATTGTTAGTTAAGAAATATAAGTAAACCTACTCATTAATAATATAATTCAATAAAGAAAAGAAATTTCCTCCTTCACTTAGTACACATGAAGACCTGCTGTTTTTCCTGACTTTACTTAGCTAGCATTTGTTATAGGTAGTTCTTGAAACTTGTATTAGAATTATGAATTGACAATTTAATTTGTTTTTTCAATTATCAAATATTATTTTCCCCATACAATATTTATATTCAAAATCATATTAAGGGTAAGAGTTTTATGTGACCATGAAGTAGTTGGTTCTTATACAAAATGGTGATAGCATTTACAACTGCCTTTCGAATAACGTCGCAAGTTCAATATGCCACTGAGATTAATGGTGTCAGGGAATTCTTTGAGAAAAAGGAAGAGGCTATGCTTTACCTTTTTGATTAAGGTGTAAGGAATTTTCAATATTTAACTAAAGAGGCTGCCGATTATAAAGGCAAAACCAAACTTCCATCCTATGAATTTTGGCATATAGAGAATAGGGTTGGGTATGTTGTCTTTGATAATGAGTTCTATGTTTCAGTAAACAATGAGATAATAAAACGGAAAGCATTTGTTTGGAGGTTTGTAGGATATGGAAGGAGCATGTTCGCTCGGACAGAGGAAGAACTTAAAGAAAAAGTTATTCATCAAATAAAGGAATACAACGAGGATCCAAAAGGGTATGGCTATAATACCTATCCTTTTTACACTCGATATTACAGAGCAAAACAGTAGAAACCGTTATTCGACAACTTAATTGAGAGTTGGAGAGAATATGGACTTTATTTCACTTGATTTTGAAATTGCCAATAATAATCTAAATAGTGCTTGTTCAATGGGAATGGTTTTTGTAAAAGAGAATCAAATTATCGATGAATCATATTATTTAATTCAGCCGCCTACCTTAGAGTTTGATAATAAAATGATGTCTGTTCATGGGATAAAACCATCCGATGTTATTTCTGCTCCCTCCTTCGAGGTTATCTGGAAGGGAATAGAGCATCACTTCAAGCAAACTACAATTATCGCTCATAATGCTCAATTCGATATGAGTGTGTTGCACGCTTGTTTAAATGAATACTCCATAGAAATGCCTGATTTTAACTACATATGCAGCATTCCAATCAGCACTCGAGCATCCCGAGGATATAAACTATCCAACTCCTTAAAAGACCGCTGCCAACATTTCGGTATCCAGCTCCATGACCACCATAACTCTATGGCAGATGCACGTGCTGCTGCAGAATTAGTAATAAAATCCATTGAAATGAAAAAGTGCAAATCCATTCAATCATATATTAATAGGCATAGCAGCCTGCCAGTGAGAAAGTTTTCAGAATTAAAGCCACAGACGCATTTCATCAAAAGAAAAAACTTCAATAAGGTAAATATCTCCGAAATAGCCGCAACTGTTGAAAGCTTCAACGAGAATCATCCATTTAACAATAAAAATGTAGTTTTTACAGGTACACTCCAAAATATAGATCGACAAACTGCCGTGCAACATGTTGTAAATTTGGGCGGAGTAATTAAGTCAGGGGTTTCCAGTAAAACCAACTACCTGGTCGTTGGTCACCAGGATCAATCTCTTGTAGGGGAAAGTGGCCTTAGTACAAAAGAAGTAAAGGCACAAAGTCTTATTGAAAAAGGAATAGATTTAACAATTTTGGGTGAGCAGCAGTTTTTTGAGATGTTAGGTATTTGATAGAAGAAAGGTCTATTCCTAACAATCTTCAAAAAAAATCATGCATTTAAGTACAAGCAATACATTGCACTAAACAAATTACCCTCTGATGTTAGTTTTAAGGAAAATTAGTAGAACAAGATGAGACCTAGTTCATCAGACACAAGCTTGAATTTGTTTGATCATGGAAACTACCGTGAGACCAGGATAAGAACTTGGAAGGTGGAAACCCTGCTTAATGATCGTCCTACTGGACATTCTCAATGTTCTTCAAAAACACCAGTTGATCAAAATTTCTGGATATCATCTAGACAGTGTTGAATTTTTCGTCTCCATCTCACTTCTTTTAAATCAGAATTCTGAATTATGGTTTACTTCTATGTAAGCTTAATAACATGAAAAGTGCCTGCAAGCACCCGGGTTTGTCGGTGATTAAATTCGACAAATTTAGGGTGGTGACAGGCACCTCTTCTTTAGACAACTTTGTTTTCTGTCGTTCCCATCCATCCGGAAAGACTTCTGGTAAGTTAAGAATTGTACTTTCTCTTGCTAATAAATCTAAGAGTTTTTCTATATCCGTTGGTTCTTCAAAGTATTCTGTGTAGTGAAGCGGAAGAAAGACTCTCTCAACACTGAATGAAATTGATTGGACTAGTTGATTAAGCTCTGTTGATATTTGTCTTAATTCTTCAATCCTAAATGTTTCAATTTTACCATTAGCTATAGCCTCTGCCTTTAAATGTGCAACCCTGCTATTTCTAATTGCAGTTGCTTTATCAAGCAGATCTGAAACCTTACTGTCAAAACGCTGTTCTTTGAAAATTTCTTTTAATTGAGCTCTATATTGTGAATTTGTATTTTTTAAAACATTATTCTTAAATTTGGGGAGTGGTTATTAAATCTCCACCTTTGTCAGTGAAGGTTTTTGTTATTATTACAATGTTCATGTCATAAAGGTTTTGTTGAATCGATGAAAAAAAATGGTGTTGCTCGGTTTACAAAAAGGCTGAAGGGGAATTGTTTAATTTGTTCTAAAATAAATATATTTGTGTTAAGTGTTACTAATTCTGAAAAGAATACAGCAATACCCTGTTTATATTCCTAAAGGAATTTCTGGTCAAGAATTTCGTGAATACTCACTTCAGAAAGTCCCATTTATCTCCACCTACCTAACAAATTTCTAATTTAATGATTCGTTCATTTTTATAAAATTAATATTTTTCACTTACATAACTCTTAGAATATAAATTTCTTATTACCGAGTTTGTACTTGGTGATGAGAATATCTCCTGAAGATTTTTTAAAAAATCTTCCTCGCTTTTTGCTACAAAATCAAATGTTTCTGGGTCAAGATCTTCAAATTCCTCATCATCTTTTATATTTCTATCAATCGCAACAGGATAATCGTGTTCAGGCTGAGAATAAAGTGTAAATAATGTATATGTATATCCATCTAACATTGGGGCAACTATTTCAAAACTTGTTGCCAAACCGTATTCAATATCACTATTTTTTAATCTTTTGGTATTCAATTTAATAAACAAAGTATCACCAACTCGTTTTTCAAAAAAGTCCGCTTGCATTTTTAAGATTCCATGTGGTGTATCATTCAAATCATTTTTACTCAATTTACCAAATGTCCATAGATCCTTCATAATTAATTCCTCCACTTTTTTATTGAATTTCAAATTTTAAAGGTAAGTGATCTGAAAACTCTTTAGCATTGGGAATTCCTTGTTTATTTAACAAGGTAGTATCTCCTATTCTATCTATAAGTTTTAGCTCATTAAAGTTAAATTTTTCTATTAAAGAAGGGCGAATTATTACCTGATCAAACATATTCCAAACGTAACTAATAGGATTTTTATGATGAAAAAATGATCCTATTACATTGTTGTTAATGTTCCCATGTAAACTCCACATTGGATTGAAAAAATATTTATATTTTTCTCCATCAACTGTTCTATGAATCTTCATAGCAATTTCCTTACTCATTGTCGCATTAAAGCCTACTGTGGAAACCATATGCTCCGAGAAAGGGTTTAAGTTAAAGTCTCCTACCACAATAGTATTATTAGAATTATATTCTTCCTCCAATAACTCAATTTCCCTTTTTATCTCAACACATTTATATCCAATTTCATTATCGTACCTGTATAACCTACTAGGAAGGTGTATAGAGAGTAAAATAGTTACTGACTCATTTAATTTTAATTTAAATGCGGAAAAATATTTACCATCCTTAATCTTATTTACTCTTATATCTAAAGAATGAAATAGATGCGTTCTATTTCCGGGCATTGATAGATTATTTACAAACTTTAAGTCTGATTCACCAAACCTTCTAACAACAAACTCTGGTTCAATGTTTTTAAGTTCAGCAAGTATCAAGATATGCACATTATTCTCACTGCATAATTGAGGAAGATATGGAACAAGTTTAATATTGTTCTTCACATTCCAAAATAAAATATTCATTATTTCGTCAATGCCTTTCAGTTTAATATTTATAGATAGCTATTTCATTAAAATTAAGCTGCTACATGAACTTAAATGAAATAGAAAGAATTCTAGAAAAAGATGCTTATATAGTTTTCGAAATAGAAGCAATCATCTACTACTCAAAGAATAATCACCCTACATAAATAAATTCATTATAGAGAGTCCTATTTCACCTGTTACTGCATAAATACAAGGATTGCTTTTTGGATAATTTTATTAGCTTCTTCTTAATTCCATGAGACTGTAAAATATTCTATAATACTACTCTTTACGGTTTCATTTTCTATTGGAATAATAGTAATTAATTGAAGAGCCGAATAAATATACAAACTTTCTATCAATAATTACATATCTATCAAGATTTCCCTTATCAATACGAATTTCTATATTACTACGCTCCTTTTTAAACTTCTCGTACAATATTTTTGAATCCCCTTGAAACTTTTCAGTAATAACACGAACTGTTACCTTGTTATCTAATTCATCTAATAATGGAAATAACGTCCCATCAATATAAGGATCAATTAGTTCAATTTTTTTATGGGCAGTATTAAGAATTTCTTTAACTTTTTTATATGCAGTGTAGGGGTGTCTTTTTTTTATGAAAATAGGATCTGCTGCAGGAGGATCCATACTTACAGATGCCCATACCTCTTCAAACCAATCGGAGTCTATAGTTTTCCATTGTGGATTTTTAAGACCCTCTTCAACTATCACTTTGTCGCAAATTGGATCCATACCATTAATCTTTATATCTCTATAGTAGATAGAGATATTATCATTAATAATATTGTATCCGATATTAGTTAGATAATTTTCTTCTATTTCTTTCAATATTTTTTCTATCCAGTTTGTAATACTACCGTAACCATAAGCATGTTTTAAGAGAAGTATAGGTTTTGCATCTAAATTAAAAAACTTAAATAAGATATATGTCCCTCTATAATCAATTTCATTCTCAATAAATAAATTGTTCTTAGCAAAGATTTTTTTTCGTGAGGAAGATTCTAACCCAACTCTCACTTTTGCAAGATTGGATAGTATGTAATGTTTTGATGATGTGTCAAACAGTCCTTTCCTCTTTGTTAACTCGTATGTAGCACGAGTAATGACATCAAGGCAGCTAATCAATTCAACTTTTGATAATTGACTTAAAATAAGATCATTACCCGAATACTTATAGTTAATTAATTGGACTAGCCTTTGTTAATTCATTATCGCTTAAACTTTTATAATTATTTATTATTTTGTTGAATAACAAATCTAATTCTAATTGCTCATTCATATGTCACTTCCCCAGCTACATTTATCATTTTTTTAAAAATTTCTAGGTATTTTTTTCTAACTCATATTTTGCATTTCTAATTTACTTCCCAAAGTGTGCAAAGATTTACATTCTCACTTCTCGGCCTATTTTTTACTTCTCGCAAACGATCTACTTGAATAAATACAGGCATAGTTAATGCTGTTCCAGATACTATACAAGTTCCACTTGCGAGAGAAGGGATTGCTGCCTTTGAGACTCTATCTAGGGTTGGGATAGTATTATCAATCATTTCTAAATCCTTATTATTTACTAGCCTATGAATGAAATAATTGTGAATTTGTGAAATAATTGTCGGTGATATATCAAATGGTCGTTGGCTACATATAGTAAGAAAGAAACCAAATTTCCTGCCTTCTTTTATGATTTCTTCAAATAATTCTAAACGATAATTTTGCCAACCTTTTCCTTCACTCATTATCTGATTAGAAAGGATATTATGTGCCTCATCAATAATTAGGTGCACCGTTTTATCGATCTTTTCTTGTTTAGTTTGCTTCTTATGATTATCAAAAAGCATTTTGGCAATCAACGAGGGGATGACTTTCTTAATATCAGAATTACAATCCCTAAATGAGTATATTGTCATAATAGGAGTATGTTCATCTCTATCCTCTTCAATAATTTCTATAATTTGTTCTAGTTCCTTAACTTTAGATTCAATCCTATGAATTAAAGGATTTATATGATCAAACTGTGCATAACGGTTTAACAAATCATTTGCTAACTGTAGCTTGGAATTTAATATAAATTCATCACACCATCCAATACCCCTATTGTCTATTTCAGTACACCATTGAACTAAATAATCATATCCCGATCCATCACTGTATGTATTCTTAATATCATCGACTGTATCGAAATAACACGCCCCACTAAAATATTTATTATTTTTAGTGTGCCATTGAATTGATTTTATCTTTTGAAGAAAATCTTTATGTTCTTGGCTATTCCATTCAATTGATAAATATTCAATTACTTCTTTGATAAAATCAAAAACCTCCTTTGTCGGATGGACAAGAGATTTCGCAAATAAATTAGGAAAATAATTTTTCAAACCCCAACCATTCTCTTTAGCGAAACTCATTCTTTTTAAAAGCCTTTTTATAAAGGGTTTTTGAGTCTGTTCTTTAGCACTAAATAATACAGAGAGTACCTCTGCCGTATAAAAATAACTAGAAGTAATTCTTAATTTATCTTTTCTATCCTCGTCATTGTTGCTTAAATCAATAATTTTCAATTCCGATTCACCTAATCCAAAAACATCTTTATGCGCATACTCACCATTAAAATCAATGAGGTGAAATGAACTTTTATCTCTTAATTTTTCAGAACCAACAGTATTAATTAACTCATAGAACAACTTAGCCAAAGTATTCGATTTTCCACTTCCAGTATTACCTAAAACCCCTATATGCGAGGAGAAAAAAGAATTAATGGAAAACGACACTGGAATATCTTCATATATTGATTGACCTATTGTAATATTAAATTCACTACCTACAGAAATATCCGATTTAATTCCTGAATATATATCTAAAATTTCTTGCTTAGTAGGTATATAGACAAGGTTTCCAATCATAGGCAACTGTTTTACTCCGCTATAAAACGACCTTTTTTCTAAAAATCCTAGAATTTGCACTTCGAGTATTCTAGAAATTGTACCTTTGTTATATCGATAATCTTTTTCTTTGCTCTTCTTACTATTTAATAAATCCTCAATATATTCAGCATCAATTTTCCCAATTAAATCCAAAAATCCTTTTTTGATAATAACAAATCCATTTACCGAAATATTACTTATTACTTCACCTTGAAAAATAAAAGAAGAATGATTCATCTCTTTATATACTTGAACTTTTACCCTAGTTCCCCTAACTTCAATAACACTTCCTACCTCAAGTGGCATTGTCATTCTCTTAACCTCCAAATAGTAGTTTATTTAATTGCGATAAATCTATTGGAGGCATATCCTCAGTAGGCTCAATAATTACAACGTTTTTTTGATATTCACAATTTAACAACTGAGTAATCCCATTTCCTGAACCGCGTTTATATACAAATATATATATTCGTAATTCGGGATTATGAAAAGACCTCTTAATTAAATTCCTGATATGTTCATCCGCAAATGAAAAGCCAAAAACTATTAGAACAGTCTGGGGCTTTTCCAACTCATAACTTAACAACCGCAACATGCTATAATAATACTCATCCAGAACAGTATTTTTAAATTTGCTTTTTTCCGGATTAATAATCATAAGCTTTTTATATTCATTAAAAAATGATTCAAGTGTTCCCCAATTCATCTCAGCAATTTCATGGATTTTTAGATTTAAACTCTCATCATTTTCATCTTCCCAGAGAAAATCTTCTATATAATTCTTATCTTTCTCTTCTAAAGTTATCTTATTAGCAGCGTTCCTGATTATCTCCAATAATTTTAAGTCTTTTCGAATTTCTATCACTTCTTGACTTCCTAATAATTGATTAACCCAATTTACTGAACCATGACATTTAATCAAATTAATAGTGGGTAGCTCCTTATGATAATTATCAAATACACCATTACGCGAAACAGTTTTGTGGAAATTTTCCGAACTCAACGTTTTAAAAAAGTAACCATTTCCACCATCATTAAGTATTATTGATGAATTGTTCCTCTGTTCATAATCAATAGCTCTTTCAAAGAACAAATCGTAATTAGTTGTAAAAATATTTGCCCGTTTAGGAGATAGCCTTGAATTTCTATAATTCATAGTATTCACTAATCCTCTGATAAACCTTCTATAATTACTTGTAACAAGGTATTCACATTGAATAGAGTCATCTATTAAATCGTAATTTTTCTCAATTACATTATTAAAGTAGTGTAAATAAATCAATTGGCGAACGGAGTTACTGCACTCTCTTTCTGTTAATACTTTCTCTATGTTACCAAGTGGAGGAAAAAAAGGTACAGATGCACCCGACCCAATTAAAAAATTCACGTTCTTTTCAGTAATTTGTGTTTGTAACTCACTAAGAATATCTTCTAAATCCAAATTAATCACCATACTTATAACTTATTATCTTTCCATTTTACGAGAGTCTTATTTTTTCGTATTTATTTACTTCCAAATAACCTTCACAATATCTCTTATACCTTTTATCTATTTCATAAGGTCCGAATTCCATCATATTTTTGAAGTCGATTTTGGTTTTATACGCGTCTTACCTTAATGCTTCATACCAATAAAGAAGTTCCCCATAAATTCTTTTTACCGAAATATTTTTCATTACTACTCGAAATATTATCTTTTCCTTTTATTAAAAACAGAACACCATGACGGTCTCATTCTGGTTCAAATCTGTCCTTATAATTTTAACTAGGTGTAGGTTGTCCGGTTAACAGAAAGTATATGTTCAATATGAAACTGAAGCGTTTCTTCTATAATTAGTAATCATCGTCCATATTACCACATGTCATACAGCGGGCTCCGTTCCAGGGTCCTGGGTTTCCACATACCCCACAATAAAAAATCCTATATGCCTGTCCGGAGTTAGGCGTAAACCCTAAACCATAATTCCCTTGTTTGATGATCATACCACTTGCTTTCATTTCACTACTATCCGTTATTTCTGCTTTGCTTTTTTCAGTTTCAGCTTCCAATTCCTCTAGTTGCCTGGCCCGTTTTTCCCCAATAATCTTTATTGCATCTGATATTTTGTCTGTTATACCAAGGAGTGATTTTGTTTGAATTCTTCGCTAAGGTACATTTTATGCTTTAGGAAACTTTTATCATTGCTTACTATTACCACTGGCTCATTGACATGTTCCAAAATAGATTCCCAAATTACTTCATCCCCAATAGTAACACCATTTGTCCCTGGGGGATTTCCGAGAAGTTGTCTATTTCTAGCTCGATGGATAGTTTCTTCTTTTATGGGCAATTTTTGAACATGGCTCATATGATAAAGATCATATACTTACATTATAAATCTCGTCATTTTTAGCTTCATTTTTTATTTCTTCGATTTTTTTAACAATAATGCCAATTTGATTCTTCATATGCTGGTTTAATTCCATTAACGCCATGTACTCATCTAGTGATTTCATATAATTTGAATTGAAGGGTTTCAGAGCGGATTTATATCTTAGGAACTCGTTACTTAATTTTTCAAATTCTGCATTTCGATTACGGGTAAACTCGTTAAATACCTGTTCTGGGAATACGAGGTAACTGGCATAATCTTTTAATTCTTGCAGCTTTTTTAAAGACTCGTTGTTAGAACGATAAAAATCTAAAAATACGTTAGTATCTATTATTATTTTTGCCAAATCTTCACATCCTAATATTTGGTTATAAATAATATAAAACTAAGTTACAGTACCAGCCACTATCTACAACCTAGACAATATAACTCATACATCTCTCTCTAGAAAATTGAATTAAAGTAATAGTCTTGGCTATGAATAATTAAAGGAGTAGACTTGCATTAATAACCCTCCCTATCCTCAGCTACCCTCAACTCCCACTTAGGTGACAAATCATTATTTTCACTCGTCCTTCGAAGGCGTTCCCTAAAGTAAGCATTTAACTCTGGATCGGTGCAAAAAATAAAACATCCTTTTTGTCCACGTGTCATTAGTGTCCGATAAGTGTTCCGGATAATTTGATCTGCAATTTTCTGTGCTTCTTCCGGATTTTCCTTCGCCATTTTTTTGATTCCTTTTAAAGATTGGTCCGTTTTAGCTCTTTTCGCATAATCTGTGATGACCTGTCCATTTTCAAAGCGCAAATCGTCCCCGATAATCACACCGACATAATCAAACTCTAACCCTTGTGCAGTATGGATACATCCCGCTTCACTTACTGAGTCTTGGTCAATGGCCCAGATGCTGTCCGATAGATTCCAGCTTATCGCGAAATCATGCTCTGGAAGGACAATGTCCTTATACATCGTATTGCTCCGCTCTTTTGTTGGCCATTCCCAGCAATAACCCGATAGCATGCGAGATTTATTGTTTTTCTTATTTAATTTTTCAATTTCCCGGAGCATTTCATGGGGATTATCATATACACGAAAATCATAATCCACCCCATAATAATGACTGTTAGCTGTTTCCCGAATCTGAAGGACATCGTCTAGCCAGGCAATATAGGCATCTGATCCATCACAGCGGAATTGGGATACCAATTGACCGGAAATCACCTCTGTCTCAAACTCTTCAGCATACCTTTTAATTAAATCTATACTTCCGATATCCTTTAGAGTGACTTTTTGATTTTCGTCGATGAAGAAGATTGTAAATTTTGCTGCCTTAATTAATTCTTTTACCTGGTTCTCTCCCTGGTTGCCATAAAAGCCTGATTTTTCATTAAGCCTATGTGCCTCATCAACAACAATGACATCGAACTCATTTAATTCTGACTCAGTAAAACTTCCAGATCCTTTAAATAAATTATCGATTGCCGTCTTTCGGACGGTGCCTTTTAATTTGGATGCATAAACATCTCTAGGTGCTGAATTTTTGGAGACATAAAGGGTCATCAGTCCCTTGTTTATTAAATTGACTAAAAGATTCACAGCCATCACTGATTTTCCGGTACCTGGGCCGCCTTCAATAATCATCACTTGCTTTTTGTTATGCTTGACACACTCCAACGCAAGATGAAAAGCTTCTTCATAAAACACCTTTTGTTCGTCAATCATAATGAATTCCTGATTACCCTTTAACATATTCGCCAGGGAATCCTGCAGCGATTTTGACGGGCGGATTTTCCCGTGTTCAATTTGATATATTAAATTATTATTATCCCCTTGCCGCACGTACTTTTTAATAAAGTCCCTTAACTTTTGTATTTCCCCTTTTGTAAAAACAGGCGCTTTCAATAAGTGTTCCTTGTAATGTTCATCTACTAAAGGGTCATTGGCTGTTTTCCTATAATTATGTAAGTAAGCGCATGGCTGAAGTTCTATTTGTTGATCCTGTACGCTTTTATTAAAATCCCTTATTAAGGCTGCATATGTCCAGGCTTGATAGGATGGATGTGTTTGCGGGCGCAGACCACCGCCGACGTATGTTTTTACCAGCGCGTCCTTGGTCGTTATTTTATCAACCTTAGACCATTGCTTTAGTTCAACAATGACAACATGGTCGTGCCTGCCATCATTTCCAGTGACAATAAAATCCACTCTTTTAGATGTATTTGGAATCTTAAATTCGATGGCCACACCCGCATCATTTGGAATGTCCCTGTCTTGCATCACATTGGACATTCGTTGGAGCGAGTTCTCCCATGAGATAATTTCCTGTTTAGAAGTCCGTCCTATTTTTTCCTGATAGGAATGATACAATCGTTCCACCAATAATTCATTTGTTACATCCGAAACGAATTCCGATTTTGTCGCTTCGTAAATGATCATTATAATTCACCTTCTCCCTTTTACATTTTCTCTGATCTACAGCTCTGTATATTTCTTGTTTGTTCCTAATGCCTTTTCTACTGGGTATTTCTTTGCGTTCTTTTGAACCTTATTATGTATAATTTCCTGAACATCTAAATCAAGATCATGGGCAAGCATTAGGGAATATATGAGAACATCGGCCAGTTCATCTTTAATATTATCCATGTTTTCCTCAAGTGCCTCTTGACTGTCTTTCCATTGAAAATTTTCAAGCAGCTCGCTTGCCTCGAGGGAGAGGGAGATAGCAAGATCCTTTGGATTGTGGAATTGCTCCCAATTCCTTTCTTTTCTGAAGCTCAGTATTTCTTCTAAAACCTTTTCCACTGTGTTCACCACTTTTAGTTTGATTAGGATTATTTTACCATAAGAAAAGCCTGAACAAATGAATAATCCTTTTAAACGATTCCCTGTAAAATAATCACCTACTGGTAACCTGGTGCCTAGCCACCAGGAGGATGTAGTAAAAAAACCGCACCAGTGATAATTTCACAGTGCGGTATATACAATAATTTCATATTTTTAATGAAAACATGGGCATTCACACATTACAAACCTCACTCGAAAAAAGGCAAAAAATTCAAAATCACATCACCTCAACAAACCCCATTGAATCCTCAGAAACCATCCCTTTCCTCACCGCAAGCTCAATCCCCTCCTGAACAAACTTCTCCCCCTGAGTGCTTGTTCGGCTATATCCAAGCTGCTTTAGCACTTCTCGAATTAAGTCTGCTTTGGGAATTCGCAGGGCCTTGTTCATAATTTCTATAACTCCATTCGCGTACTCTTCCTTACTGATATCCTGCAATGCCCTTCGATCCTGTCCACTTAACCGGAATTCGTTGTAGCTCTTATACTGAGCTTCGTCTTTCCACAAAAATGTCCCTTTAGAGTCACTGGTTTGATATGTCTTCATCTTCGAAAGGATGGACTCTATAATGCTCTCTATCTTGGCCCCGCTCCTGGTAAACCCCCATGCGGCGATGATTGATTTCGTCAACTGCGAGAAACTGATGGGCGCCTCCTGTTCGATGATCTGTTTGATTTGCTGCTGGATCATCTGCCTTCCTTCTATTGTATAGAACGCCTCGCTCGGCAGATTTACAGCTTCTAATACAACCGGCTTATAATACTTTTCTTCCTCGGTTGTACTTTCAACAGGAATCACCAGCTTGCTGATTTTTTGCTGAATGGTTGGCTTGGTTTTAACAACAGGATCAGTTTGTTGTCTCACTGTTGCAGGGGCTCTTTTCTCGATTTCTTTTAGCTGGGCTAGAATGCTATCTATTTGTTTGTTTTCGTCATGCCACCATTCAATCGACCATACCTTGATAATCTGCCAGCCTAATCTTCCAAGCATAAGGTCACTTAATTTATTGCGGTCCCGTGCGGTCTTGCGGCTTGCATAGCGGTGGCCGTCGATCTGGATGGCGGCAATATACCTTCCATCAGAATTCATATCAACTACGGCCAAATCCACCTTAAACTCGCTGCTTCCAACATTCAGTTTGGTTTTATAGCCATGCTTTTCTAACGCTTTTTGTATTTTCGGAATGATGGTCGCGGAATTTTCACCTGTACTTTGCCTCCGATTTTCCAACAGGACGGGTTCATTTCCTCGTTTAGCAAATTCCATAAACGCCCTTAAAGCATGGACACCTTCGGCTTTTGTCCGGGACAGGTTAATTAGGTCAGGCTCCATCGAAGCGTAGATGATCATTTCTTTCTTGGCACGGGAAACGGCCACGTTCAGGCGGCGCCAGCCTCCATCCCGGTTCAGAGGACCAAAGTTCAAGGTCATATGCCCCTCTTTATCCGGGCCATATCCCACGGAAAACAAGATGATATCTCGCTCATCGCCCTGGACATTTTCAAGGTTTTTAACAAAGACCGGTTCCGCTACTTCGTCGGTAAAATATTTTTCAACGCTTGGGTCTTCCTTTAACCGCTCATCAATCAGATCCTCGATCAAGGTTTGCTGAACCTGGTTGAAGGTGACGACTCCGATGCTTTCATGTTGCTTCTGCGGATTGTTTAATCTTGAAAAAATCTCTTCCACAACCGCTTCTGCTTCGATTTTGTTATGCCTTAATTTCCCTCGGTCGTAGATTCCTTTTACATTTTTAAAAGAAACGCGGGATTGAAGGTCATCGACGGAAGGAAACGTTATGAGCTTATTTTCATAAAAGTGATTGTTCGAGAATGAAATCAGACTTTCGTGTTCACTTCGATAATGCCAGCTTAAATGTTTTTGCGGCATCCTTACGGACAAGCAATCATCGAGAACACTTTCGAGATCCTGTATATCAAAGTCTTCTTCGGATTGCTGCGCACTAAAGAAGCTTGTCGGCGGCAATTGTTTCGGGTCTCCTACCACGACAACGTTTTCTCCCCTGGCCATAGCTCCGATCGCTTCACTCGTTGGCAGCTGGGAAGCTTCATCAAAGATGACAAAATCGAATTTTGGAAACGACGAATCCAGATATTGCGCCACAGAAATTGGACTCATCAGCATACATGGCTTCATTTTAGGCAGCAGGTTGGGAATCCGCTCAAACAGTTGCCGAATGGCGATCCCTCTTCCTTTGCTTTTTATCGCTTTTAAAAGAATGCCTGGCTCGGAACTCTGGATCACATTATTAAGATCCGGTACTCGTTCCATTAGTTTTACATACACTTCAAGCTTCGTTAAATCACAGAGCTCATCATCCAAAGTGTTAAACTTCTTCAGCTTGTTCTCAAACTCTGCCTTTGAAAACTGTGATAAAGAATGGCTGCTTCTGATTTCCTCATCGATGCGTATACGGTAAAATCCATGCAGGTACGCTGAAAGCAGCTCTCCGTTTTTGAGTTGACCCTTAATATAGGGATTTGTAGCATTTTGCAGGCCAAAAGAGTTCGCTTCCTCAATTGCACGTGCCAGTTGGCAGTTATCCTTCAATTGAGGCAGAGCGCGAATGAGCGTCGAAGCCTTCTCTTTTATAGCCGTCAGCCAATCCGTATGGTCGGGCTCATTAAATTTAAAAAGCAGTAAATCCGTTTCAACCCTTTGGATTCGCCTCATCAAGTCTTCAAAGTTGTCTTGATGCCTCAGCAAAAATTGCTGCATGTTGGATGAATTGAATAACTGTTTGTTATTCTGCAAGACTTCTGCTGTTTCGCTTACATAGCTTTGTGCCTCTGTATATTCTTGCAGGCTGGATCGAACGGACTTCATCCACTCTATGGCCTGTTCCATTTCCGGCCATTTTCCATCCGTACCATTCCAGAGGTCCGGGAAGTAATCTTTCATTTTTGAGTCGGAATCATTTAATGCTTCCTGGTTTTTCTTAACTGTCTGAACGGAAAGAAGGATTTCCTCGAGTTCACCAGATTGGATCTTCGTTTTGGCTGTAAGAAATTTTTTCAACTCTTTGGCCACTTTGTTTCTGCCAAGAACTTTCTTTAAGAACCAGCTATTCTCAGCAAGCCTTAATTCCTGCAGCAAAGGTTCTGTTTCTATTTTTAAAATCGATAAATCAAAACGTTTCTTTAGCTTGGCGGTTACACTATCGCGTTCTTTACCAGCCATGATGACATCGGTTAACTGTGAGGCAAGCAGTTCAAAATTCTCTTCCCCCATTAAGCTGATATTTGCATTAGGAAGGCTTTGCAGAGAAGGGATCAGTTTATGAAGCAGACTGTACCATTTGGATGTTTGCTTGTTATCTACAAATCCCAAATCCCTTAAGTGCTGCTCAAACTGCTGCAACTCCGGAATAGCAGCCTCAATGGCTGACAATTCCTCTTTAACCGCGTCATGGAGCTGCAGAGAATACTCAGTCTGATTGATGCCAGCCCATGGATTGCTCTTCATATCTCCGACAGTTGACCCGACAACAGCAATGTTTTCAAGCAGCTGTTTGATCTTTTTAAATGAAGCTTCGTCCATGTTCTTCACTTGATCTCGGTTGAATTCAATAGCTTGGTTCTTTGTTTCAATACTGGAATATTCCTCGATCATTTCGAAGATGCTCTGGCCAATGGAGGTTGGCTTGTGCAGATCCTGGACATAGCTGTTCAGTTCCTTCTTTAATTTGCGAATCTCCTCTGATTCCTCGCTCCAGTTGGTTCCCTTTGTTTTATGCTGGGCGTTGATGGAAGCTTCAAGCTGGGCGAGGATGTCTTTTTTCTGACCTTTATTGGAGTACACCTCAAGGCAGAAGTTCCCTAAACCGATGTCGGCAAGCCTCTTTTGCACCACGCTTAATGCAGCCATTTTTTCAGCAACAAATAGCACCGTCTTGCCATTAGCCATAGCATGGGAAATCATATTGGTGATCGTTTGCGATTTCCCTGATCCCGGAGGTCCATGGAGCACGAAACTGTTGTTTTCACCAGTTGCCAGAATTGCTTCTTTTTGTGTGCTGTCAGAGCTTAAAGGCGCATAAAGCGTTTCTTCTTCATCTCTTTGAGTTGTGATCGTTTTATTCATTGATTCCGTGATTTCGCCTAAATAGTTCCCTTCCATCAGGCTTTTCACGACTTTATTTTTCTTTAGTTCTTCTGTGTTGTTTACAAGGTCATTCCACATCACAAATTTCGAAAATGAAAACAACCCGATGCTGGCCGTCTCATACACGTCCCAGTTTTTCATTTGCATGATCAGTCGCCGCATCGTCGTTAACACTTTTTTCACATCTGCCCCATGCTCATCCTTTGGGATATCATAGAGCTTGGAAGCATCAATGCCGAACTTTTGTTTCAAATATTCAATGAGCGAAATATTGATTTGGACTTCTTCATCACGGGCGCGAATATAGTAGCCTTTTTTCGCCGACATCCTTACGAGATCGACAGGCAGCAATAAAATAGGGGCATAGCGCTCTTTCGTGTACGACTTTTCTTCATACCACTTCAAAAAGCCAAGCGCGACAAAAAGTGAGTTCGCCCCGCTTTCCTCTAACGTATTTTTCGCTTTTCGGTAAAGGTTCACAAGCTCTTTGTCCAGGTTAGCCTCGGTTAACGTGGAACGTAACCGGTTGTTTTGCATATCGGCCTGCAGAATTTTGGATTGTAATAATTCTTTCTGCTCCCTAAAGTCCCGGGCATTATTCTTCCACTCATTCGGCAGAGGATTGATAAAGACTTTTTGGCCCATGGCCAGGATGTCTTCCGTTTTTGATAAATCCGCGGTAACCAAAGGGATTCCCTGTGTATGTAAACGATAATTCAACAGATTGTTGCGGAGGCTCATATCGATCAGCTTGTTTTGCCAATAGATGATTTTACTATTCTGCTGGCTTTGCTGAGTGCCATCTTCCCTTTCCGGGATGACTTCAACTTGGTCAAAAGCCAGGCTGGTAGTTGGTTTAAGTGTTTCTTCTGATTCGACTTCAACCTCCAAATCCCCGCTTACCCTTTTTAACGGAATCGGCTTAATCTGGCCAATGCGGCTTCGCTGGACATCGATAAAAAAATGAAAGTCATTTAATTTATCCAGGCTTACTTCTGCCGCTTTGACACCCTCATTGAATGTTGATTCTTTCCTCGTTAATAAGGTCGACTCTACGACGGTCAATTCATGAATGCCGCTTGCCATGTGTTTCGTCAAGATGCTTTTATCATCCTGAAAACTTTCATAGGCCGTTTGTTCCTTCAGCCAGAAAGCCGGAAAGGCGTGCCCTTTCAGGAACACCACTAGCGGATAGATTCCTACGGCTTCGGCACAGGCTGCATACAGCAACGTCAAATCAAGGCATGTGGCTAATCTATGTTCTTTTATGAGATCCGGAAAGCGGATTTTCTGGCCCTCGTCTTCAAAGCTTGCTGGCGGATTCACATAGGCGATCCCGTACGACTGAATCGCCGAGAAAATCGCCGACAATTGGGCCAGGACACGGTTCGGATCCCCGCTTTGATAGCCGTCCATTACGTTCGATCCTGTGCTCTTTTCCATAATCGAAGCCGCCTGCCTGACAATCTCATTGATGAAAGGGCGATTCGGCGTGATAAAACTTGAAATAATCTCAGGCAGCACAGAAGCACCCGGCCAGGAATCAAAAGACATCACATCAACCGGCAAGTTCTCTTTATAAAGTTCGCGACCACCATTTGAAATTTTTAATTGGAGGTTTCCAGATATACTTTCATCCAGGACACTGAGGAATTGGGAGGATAACTGCAGGTCGGGCCTTACTTCTATGAGTTCGTCGGCTTCCAATTTTTCAATATGTATCGAATAGGGCTCGGCAAAATCCGGATTTGCACTGATTTCCACTTTTATATTGGCCAGAGAATCAGCAGATGTATTTTTAATCGATAGAAACTTAACAACAGGAACATGGTTCTGCTGCAGCGCGAAACTTACTTTTTTATCATATTCATAGTGACACTCTATAGCAGGATTCAACAAAAACCCCTCCTTATCTTGCATGAAATATAAATTGTTATATCGTATTACCCATTATTATAACAATTTTTAGGAGGGGTTGTTGAAGGATGGAGAAAATGGGGTTGGAAATAGCGGTTTTTTTATATTATATGGAAAAAAGCATAACCATTAATTTATGTTAAAATTATGGATATGTAATTTTTCCTGTTTCTACTAATTCCTTCAAACCTAAAAACATATAATACCAACCTTGTTCGGTCTCTTTTTTCCAATCTTCATGTGCTTTTTCAATATCTTCCTTGGTCCAGCCTTCTTCATGGATTACGTTAATTTCTTGTGTGAAGGTCATTTCACAGCCTGATTCAAGCGGTTGGATTTCCACTGTAATGTCGTCTGCTAAATCACTAAATTGTGGCATTTTGAAGGTGAAAATGAGTTTTTTTGGTGGATCCACCACTTTGTATTCTCCAATAGCTCGGTAATCTTTCCCATCTCGATGATCCACAATTTCCCATGTTCCGCCGACACGGGGATCACTCTTTGCGACTTTATTTGTATTCTCCATGGTGAACATCCATTTTTTAATCACATCTCCGTTAGTCCATGCGTCAAACACTTTTTCTGATGGTACTTCAAATGTGCGTTTCATAATAAGGGTTGTTACTGATGTTTTTGTCATCTGAACCATCCTCTCCAACGGTTATTTTATTGTTGATTATATATTACATTTTGGTTCCCAGATAACGAGAGTAAGTGTTGCAATAAAATATTGTTGCCACTATTGCTGTAATCACTAAATTAAAACTCCATCACTTACACGGTGTACACATTTACTTCTTATTAGCAGCAAGAACTACCAGGATCTCCAATTGGAGCCACACAACATGAAGTAGATCCTATTTTATGGACATCACTATCAGCTTTTGTAAAGAAAAACTCCCACTCATTTCTGTCTGGATCTGTTACCCAAAATTTATCTTGTACGGCATAACAACACGTTGTATCCATTTCATCGCGTGCAAAAAACCCTTCTTTTTCTAGTCTTTCCCTGTGAGCTGTAATTTCCTCCCTCGTTTCAACTTGAAAACCGAAATGATTGACCTGATTCCCGTTCACTTCATCTCGAACATTTAAAGTAAAATTAAGTCCAGGGCTTTCTAGTAAGAATTTAGCATAATCAGTTTTTACCTTTACAGGTTGTTCTCCAAATACCTTTTGGTAAAACTCAATGGATTTTTCCAAATTCGTAACATTAATTCCAACGTGAACAAATTTCATGAACAATTCCTCCCATGGTTTTGGATGATTAATCAAAAGAATTTGATTTAATAGCTAAAAAAATTAGCAGCAGGTTCCTTTTCCAGTTTTTCTAAATACACAACAAAGTTCTTCTGATAATAAATTATTTAATTCACCATCATTCAAATCATAATAGCTCCAAGTTCCTCTTGTTTCCTTTGTTATCAAGTTTGCATCCAATAAAATTTTAAGGTGATAAGAAAGTTTGGATTGGGTCATCCCTAGCGTTTCTGTTAAATCACATACACATGTTTGGCCTTTTTGACAAAGCTCATACATGATTTCTAATCGTTTCTGATCAGCTAAAGCTTTAAATTTCTTTTCATATTGTCCAAACTGATTTGTCATTACAGTCATGTAAAGCTTTCCTTTCATCAATTTTTTTTGATATTTAAAGTATACTAAATACCTTCCTGAATATGCAAACAATAAATCAAATTTTTTTAATTCACTTTGATTGAAGCTTTCCTCTCTACTACGCTAAAGGGTGCCTGACCCCCGTTATTTCGCTACTACGTTAAAGGGTGCCTCGTTAGTGTTAACCCCGCGTAAAGTTTTGGTTAAGAATATCCCTTTGACATGGACTGGGTAAGTATAGAGGGAATACAAGATATGGAGGAAAAACCTTGGGATGCAGCATGCCAAACGCTCCGCACTCCCATTCGCTTAGCGTGCCAATTTATTAAGCTACCACAATTGGGACAAATCCACCCATGGATTTCAGGACTTTTATCCCTCTTTCTCCTTACAAATATGGTTTATAGTAAGATAGTATTCTAAAAAAACACAAAAATAGACAAAAAAGGTGGGGAATAGTGAAAACTGTATCATTTGTATCTAGAGTCATTTGCATCCTGGTTATTTTCACTCTGTTTGTTTCGATTGATGGCAATAGAGCGGAGGCCGCCTATACCTATCAGGAAAAGGTCAATGTGGACATCCTGAATGTACGTGCCAACGCCGGCACAGGCTATGCCATCATAGGGAAACTGAAGAAAGATCAAGTCGTAACCGTTCACGCTAATCGACAAGGATGGTCAAAAATCGCCTTTGGACAAGGATACGGCTGGGTTTCATCACAATATTTGACAAACGTCACAAGGACCGGCTATGTCAACGCAACCACTCTGAACGTGAGAAGTGCACCGAGCACAACCGCCAGAATCCTGACACAAGTAGGCACAGGCACCGCTGTTACTGTTCAAGGGAAGGACGGAAGCTGGATGAGGGTATACATCCCGTCCAAAAGAATCACGGGGTGGGTGCACGGAGACTATATCTCTAACAAAGCGGCGACATCTACTGCTTCACAGCCTTCAACCTGGACCGGCTATGTCACCGCAACGACCCTGAACGTCAGAAGTGCACCGAGTACAACCGCCAGAATCCTGACGCAAATAGGCTCAGGCACGGCGGTTACCGTTCAGGGGAAAGACGGAAGTTGGATGAAGGTATACATCCCATCTAAAAAAGTGACGGGATGGGTACATAGCGATTACATCTCCGATAAATCATCTGCCTCGGCACAAGTCGTACTACTGCATAACACAAATCTGCGCCGAGGCCCGGGAACCAGCTACGGAATCATCTCCGTTGAACCAGCTGGAACTTCTCTGACAAAAATCGGTCAATCCAACGACTGGATCCAGGTGAGAAGAAAAGACGGCGTCACCGGCTGGGTGGCAGGCTGGCTTGTAGGAAGTGCTCAAAGCTCTCCGCTAAAAGGCAAAACCGTCGTGCTTGATCCAGGCCATGGAGGAATCGATGGCGGCGCGAGCGGCAGGCTGTATGTAGAAAAAAGACTGAACCTTAGCACAGCGCTCAAACTGGGAAGCCTCCTGCAGCAAGCTGGGGCAAAAGTGATCTACACTCGCAGCAGCGACATCTATGTCTCCCTTAATCAAAGGGTGGCAATCAGCAACCAGTCAAACGCCGATGCCTTCATAAGCATTCATTATAATTCCTGCACAGGAGTCTGCTCCGGGATCGAGACGTTTTACTACAGCATGTCTAAAGACAGTGTGCTGGCCCGTTCCATCCAGAACAACCTGATTAAATCCACTCAGCTTAGAGACCGCGGGACCAAATACGGCGCGTACCGAATCATCCGCAACAACCAGCGTCCCGCAGCTCTGGTGGAGCTTGGCTTCCTGACCAATCCGACTGAAGAACGCCTGATTGGCTCCATCTCACACCAGAAAAAGGCTGCACAAGGGATTTACAATGGATTGGTGGAGTATTTGAAATAGCATAATCAAAAAAAGCCAGGATAAAGTTCGAGGCCCCTGAAAATCTTTCGTTTTTTGTTGGCTTTCTCCAATGGGCACAGAAAAAAGCCGACCCACTTCCGTTTTTTACGAGTTGGGTCGGCTTTTTCTTATACTCAAGGTCTGTAACTATCTTTTGTTACCCTAGTAGCTTTAGTATTCTTTCTTATTCATAGTAAATATGGCCATGGACCTTATAACTCCAATTAGACAGGGGGATATCCTTTAGTTCGCTATTGATGTAACCAACCAATGTGTATGACCACACTTACACTAAACAAGTGTTTTCAAATAGCTTATTTAACCAATTTTACTGTAATGATTCCACGCTTATAACTATTGATAACGCTATGCATGTAAGCTTACAAGACCTCTAGTTAGTTAGAGGTTCCTTTATAAAAGGCTCTGTTAATATTCATTTAATTATTAAGGGGAGAATTTCCGGTTATTGTACGCAGAGGTACCATAAAAAGCAGAGATAAGGGGAGAAATTTCCCTTATCTTCAGAAAACAAGGCAAATCCATAGATTCTGAGCCCGATAGCCGGAAAAACTCCTCTTATTTTAAGAGAAATATCGTTATTTCCCGATTTAACCGGACTTTCTCCCTTTATTTTCAGGGAGACCTGTACTTCCCCCAAAGAAGGAAGTACAATTCATCCCCCTACTCTCACATTTCATCTCCCCCTCACAATAACCCCCGCTACCGCCGGAAACCTCTCAAACTCCTTCTTCATCTCCCGAAACGAAATTACTTCATTTCCCCTGACAAGCTCGAAATCCAGGCAAGATTCGTGACAGTTCAATGGGCGTTGCCGAAAATTCCTAGTGAAGAATTGGATTGCCTCCAGTTCGCGGCCGGCAAAGATAAAGACAAACTCCTTTGCACTTTTTTTCAGGGAGTAGATGCCGACCTTATGAAAACCTAGGAAGTTGTTATCAACCAATTCTCTTACTTTCTTGCGATCGGCTTGGGTAAGGTTAATTTAAAAATAACAGACAGTAACTTCAATTATTCAGACGAAGAAGTCACCGTGGAGAAGAACCTGGTGAGGTATAATTTTAAGTTTTCCGAGGAGTATGGGGTGCTGTTTACAGCATCTAAAGTGAATTGATTAGTAGAGCCCGCTAACGCTTAGCAGGCTCTTAAAAAACTTTCTTACCTTTTTCTTTCATAAAAGGATTGTTCCCCAATTTTTCCAGAAGCTCTTTTAAGGTAGATGGAGCTGCCATTCCATTCACAAGAATTTGTCCGTTTTTTTCTATTCTGATTTCCAGCCTATTAGGTATGTCTAACAGACTTTTTTCAAGATGCGCATACCGGTCTGTTAAAAATCGATAGTTTTGGTTTAAGGAGCCGACCCATGGTCTGCTCAAGTCAAGTTTTTCTTTAACAAATGGCCCGTCAATCAATAAATCGGTAACCGTCAATAGATCGGCCCAATCTTGCCGGTTGCTATTTAGAATGGTTTCAAAGGTGTATCCACTGAAGGTCATAATGGAAAGGCCTTGTCCCTTCAGCTTGTATGCCAGCTCCACAAGGGGAGTTGCCTGGTCAAATGGCTCTCCCCCTAAAAATGTAACACCCTCGATTTGATTTTCGGCCTTGCTTTCCAAAATCTGCTGAAATAAATCTTCTATATGGATTAGTGTCCCTCCAGTTGTAGACCATGTCCAGGGGACGCCGCACCCATCACAATGGATGGAACAGCCTTGAACCCAGATGCATGCTCTTTTGCCGGGACCTTCTGAATTGGTAAAAGGCAAATAACGATGGAGCCTTAATTGCATTAGAAATCCACAATCCTTCCTGATTGTTCGGAAGTCTCTGCCTTCATTGGAGTTACCTTAATATATGGTCGTATTTTTTCTATGATGTGAGGCTTTAAGTTAAGCTGGTCACTAAATTGTTCGATTGTAGCAAAACCACCTGTACTCTCTCTAATGGAGACAATCTTCTTAGCTAAGATTACGCCAATATGGGGAATTTCACTTATCTCCTTTTCTGAGGCGGAATTTAGGTCCACTGGAATAATAGGTTGAACCGCTGGACTGATTTTCTGTTCCTCGTCTCTATTCACTACTGGTACTTGCTTTGTACTTTCGCCACCGCCTACTCCATATTCACTAGCAATGTTTTTTCTCATTTTTTCTATGCCCTGATGCTCCACTGATTTATAAGCTTCCAGTCGCAGGAGGTATTCGGGCCTTACCCGGAAGACGTGAAAAATGGATGCAATCCAGCCAATTAAATAAGCAGCAAATACTGTATTATATAACCAATGATCGGTGGGAACTACTTCGCTAATAACCATTAATAAGATAAAAGGAATTGCATAAAGACAGCCGATCACAGTCCATTTTTTTTGTTTCACCCGGTACGCAATATAAAAGAAGGAAATATAATTAAAGAATCCAAATGTTGCTACAGCCCACAATACCCAGAGAGAATTTAGAACCTCCCAAGTCTTCCCTTTTGATGTTATGCTCTTTGCCATTCATTTACTCCTTCCTTAATGTGTCATGGACCTGTTGTTGTTTTGATTCAATAGAAGCCTCATGATATTCATGTGTGTAGGCAGAATCAACTGTTTCAGCTGAAAGAAGATTTTCAAGCATGGAAATGTAAGGTAAACAATTCTTTCCTTTAATCCCGATTGTTTCTGCCTTAATTGTCCCATCTTGAGCAATCTCAATTTTTATTCGTTTCTCCATTCCTTCACCTCAAATGGTTAATTCACTCTAAAAGTAAGAACAATTGAATTATTATTGTTTACCTCTTCCGACTCCAGTACCAACCCTTGCCCTGATGCACGCTCCAATAATTTTAGATAGATATCCTGCTGGACAAGGCTGGTGTATTCATCCTGGATATTTGTCAGGAACTCCAAGGCAGCTTCTTCAGGTATTCCCTTCTCAAACAAAGCTTCAAAGATGCCTTGCGAATTAATCTGAAACATGACTTTTACATCCCCAATTTCCGAAGACATTTCGTTTTCTTCTAGCAAACTTGTAGCACAGCCATAGTTTAATAAAGCCTTTTGTAACAATTGTGGATCCTTCATAATAGTTGTCACAGCGTATATTTTGTTCTCTTCCATCCTTTTTTGGATGTTGGAGCCAATTGCTTGTGAGACGGCTATGGCTACAGGAATTAGAACCAGTTCTATGCTCATACAGATTTCCCTCCTAAAAGTCTACCGTTCTTCCGCCACGTGAAGCGCTTATATCGGGATCGTCGGTCATCTTTTTTGGTATGGCATGTAAATTATCAAGCTTATTATATTCCGCTCTGTCTTCTTGGGGAGTAGCTGCCACGGCACGGATATTTGCCCACTCCCGAATGGCCCGTATCTGTTCCGCTTGAGTAACAGAGAGCGGAACGGTATTGCTTATTACTTTTTCAAAGTCACTGAATGTTATCCCGCGATCTTGTGAATAAGCTTCAAACAAAGCGGAAATTACTACCTGTTCGATTTCTGCTCCAATAAAGGTTTCCGTAAGATCCGCAAGCTTTTCCAATGTCTGGTGATCAAACTGGAAGTCCCCTCTTGCTTTCGGACTTTTAAGTCGTTTATTGAGATGAATCTTGAAAATCTCCATCCGCTCTTTTTTGGTAGGAAGATCCACAAAGAAAATTTCATCAAACCTCCCTTTTCTTAATAATTCTGGAGGAATAGCATGTATGTTATTGGCCGTCGCAATAACAAAAACGGGTTTTGTCTTTTCCTGCATCCAAGTCAGAAGGGTACCAAAGACTCGTGTACTCGTTCCGCTGTCTCCTGAGGCACCTATGCCGCTCAGACCTTTTTCAATTTCATCGATCCAAAGGATGGAGGGAGAAATCGCCTCGGCCGTTGAGATGGCTTTTCTCATGTTTTCTTCACTGCTTCCTACAATTCCGCTGAAGATCTTGCCCATATCCAATTTCAGCAAAGGGAGCTGCCACATCGAACTGATGGCCTTTGCGATTAAGCTTTTCCCACAACCCGGTACCCCCGTTAGAAGTACACCTTTTGGGGCAGGCAGTCCATATTCTTCAGCAGAATCCAGCCAGGATTTGTTTCTTTTTTTCAGCCATCGTTTGACATTTTCCAGACCACCGATATCATCCATATTTGGCTCGCTTTTTATATATTCCAGTACACCAGTCTTTTTTATTATTTGCTGCTTTTCCTGCAGGACACTTTCAACACTTGAGGCATCTAATCCCCCCTTGCTTACAAGGGCTAAGGCGAATGCGTTTTCAGCTTCTTGCAAAGTCAGCCCCATCGCAGCCTTGGCAAGTCTCTCCTCTTCCTCGGTTGAAAGATTAATTCTGATTCTACTATTTGCCCGGTTTGCTTCTATCATCGTATGCAATACTTCTTTGATCTCGCGAAAGCTTGGAAGTCCATATTCCACAATGGTTATATCCTTCTGCAGCTCAAATGGTATATTTATAGAAGGAGATAAAAATACCACATTTTTTGGTGAATGACTTTTTTCGAGACCTTCTATTAAATCACGCACCTTACGAATGACCGGATAATCTGCCTGTCTGCCCTCTCCGCCAAAATAGATGTGAAAGTCTTTTAAGATGAAGACGGCCGGTTCCTTGTACTTTTCTATAAATTCCAAAATCTTTGCCGGAGCCTTCGTCTCGGGAGATTGAACATTTCCTTCCAATTTTAAACCTTCCGTTAGACTCCAAACAAAAAAGCTTCTTGGTGTCTTAATTAGTTCCTCATTTTTTACAACTAGGTTAATCTCAGTGATCACTCTTGATTCTTCCCAGGTGGAAATATAAAGGTAGGGAAAGCGTGCTCTAAAATAATTCGCTATATTCAGCTTAAAAGAGTTTTCCATATGTATTCTCCTACAGTTCAAAGGTTGTTTACTTAAATTATATACCAATTAATTCTAAAGGGGTATTACCTAAAAGAGAAAGAAATGGAAGTAATTGTTTGATAAATTCAATATTAAAATTCTCGTGTATGTTACTTTATTTTTATTCAAAAACATTTCAGAGAACAAAAAGTAAGAGCCTTATCTTGGAGATAAGACTCTACAATGGTTTAATTAATTAATGGATAAAAAATATAGAAAATTACAGAGAAGTGAAGTGGGGCCTACAGAGGAGAAGTACAATTCGTCCCCCAACTCTCACATTTCATCTCCCCCTCACAAATACCCCCGCTACCGCCGGAAACCTCTCACACTCCTTCTTCATCTCCCTAAACGAAATCACTTCATTTCCCCTGACAAGTTCGAAATCCAGGCAAGATTCGTGACAGTTCAATGGGCGTTGCCGAAAGGTCCTGGTGAAGAATTGGATGGCCTCCAGTTCGCTGCCGGCAAAGATAAAGACAAACTCCTTTGCACATCTTTTCAGGGAGTAGATGCCTACCTTATGAAAACCCAGGAAGTTGTTATCAATCATTTCCGCTACTTTCTGTTGATCGGCTTGGTCGATTTGGTCCATGTGATCCTCTAATGATATCTTCTTCTCCGCCAGCAAATGGAAGATATAATGGGCTAATGAGGATGCTTCTAAAGTGATCGCTTCCAGGTAAACATCTTTCACCAACATGTGGTACACCTCGAATTTAGTTTTTGATCGTCGCTCCTCAAAGGCTATGTAAGGGGAAGGCTTTCTTCCTTTTGGTCCTCGATCCTCCCGGTATGCTGGTTGTAATCCGCGGGGATGGTTCCCACGGGGCCGTTTCGATTTTTCGAGACAATGATTTGAAGAGACTTATCTTGAGAATCTTTGTCATAATAAGCTTCACGATATAAAAACAAAATGACATCGGCATCCTGTTCCACACTGCCCGATTCCCGAATATCCGACATCATCGGACGTTTATCGGCTCTGGACTCTACGGATCGATTGAGCTGCGCCAGGCAAATGACCGGGCAATCAAGATCCTTCGCCATCGTTTTGAGGGATTTGGATATTTCGGTGACTTGTAGGTGAGCGTTCCCGCCGTAGGGTTGACTGGGTGAAATCAGAGTTAAGTAATCTATGAAAAGGATCGTTTTCTTGTTGGGAAACTGATGCATCAGCTTCCTCACTTTTGCTCTCATTTCTGCGATACTCTGTCCCGCACCATCGAATATCTGGATATGGGTTTCAGTAAGGCGACCAATTACACCCGGCCATCTATCCTTTTGGCCCTCATTCAACATTGTTTTCGGGTCCCTCATCTTTGCCCGGTTAAAGCCCCCTGTCGATGCAATTAAACGGGATGTGATTTGCTTTTCGGGCATCTCCAGGGAAAATACGATTGGCAGGTACCCTGCCCACCCTGTCATTTTGGCAAAATGAAGCATCACGTCGGTTTTCCCCATCGAGGGCCTTGCTGCGAGAATCGTCACTTCCCCGTGCTGGAAGCCACCCGTTACTTCGTCAAGCTTCTTAATACCGGTTGTCGCGCTTTTCAAGCCTTCCTGCTCTAGCCATGGCGCCTCATACATATCGACCAAAGCCTGATGGATGGAAGTATGATCCTCCAGTTTTCCCTGGTTGATTTTATCCAGTTCGGCAATGACTTTGCTAATCTCCCAATCGTTCATGGCAGCCATATTCAGGATATTCCGCTTCTCCCGTTCCTTCCACAAATCAAGAAGGAGCTTCTCCGTTCCGTCAAACTTTTCTACATTCGCGAATGATAACAGCTCGGAAAGGTAGGAGAGCCCGCCGAATGACTCGAGGTCAGTTAAAGTGGTTAAGTGAATCAGATCAATGCTCTTGCCAGCCCGGTTGAACTCCACCATTCTTCGCATTAACTCTTTATGCCTTGTACTTTCCAGCTGTTCAGGCTGAATCACGGTGTCCTTGAGGAAGTACTCCGCCTTCATCAGGCTTCCGAGGAACGTTTTTTCAGCGATGCTCATGATTCCTCCCCCTCGGTTAGGTCGAGCTTAAATTCCCCTGGTATGGCTCTTCCGGCAGAAGACGATTGTTTGGAGGCTTTAACTTTAGTCTCAAGGTTATGGTTCTCCTGGCAGGCATCAATTTCTTCTACCGACAGCAATGATTCGTTTTCCCAGTTTTTTAAAATCCCGACAACATAGTTCAGCTTCCGCTTGTTATTGCTGCACGCAATCTCGAGTGCTTTTAAAATCACCGCTTTCGGGTGTAAAAAACGGGAATCTTCCAGCCAGGCTAAAAGTTGCTGCTTGGCATTCACGTTCGAAAATCCGAACCCATTATTGTCCCAGAACGCAATGATTTCTTGAACGTCTTCATTTTTGAAATCAATTCGGGAGGAAGATTCGATGTCTGGATTATTCTCTATACTTGGATAGAAATCTTTTTGTTGTTTTTTTTCTTTTTTATTTTCTTTTTCTTTTTGCCCACGTATCGTCTGAGGGCGCGGCAACGTATCGTTACCTTCTTCTCCTTGAGTTATGTATGGGTAATTTTCTCCTTGCTCGTCGGTATGTATTTCTTCTTGGGCACAAAATGAAAGATATAGAGAGCGAACATCCTGTTTTTGGATTGGCTCCGCTACATATTGAATCAGCGAGAGATCCTCCACCTCTTTTAATTCGGAACAAATGCAATCCATGACCGGCTTTCCGCCGTTATGGATATTTTCCTTCGCCCAGTTTTTAATGGCAATTTCCCTTGTGTCAGGATTGTAGCGGATCAACTGGTGATGGTGAATGAACCGCTCCATCAATGAATGAACACTCTCAATCGAATAGCCCAAATCAAACGCCATTTGTTTTTTCGTAATTTTATAAATCCCGCTTTGAGTCGTATTGGGATTTGTCAGCAGATAAAGATAAAAATACCGATCCTCCGGAGTCATCTCCTCCGAAACAACCGGATTCTTCCAAAACCCAGTCTGCACCATTCGATACTTTGCCATCCTAAACCACACCCCTAACTATTAAATTCTTTCATATTCTATATAGGGATTAAGGCGGGAAATGGACAGGGTGAATTTTTGAACGTTTTGTGAAGCAGGGGGACAGTTCTTTCGCGGGACTTTCACCACCTAGATAATTGCTATCCCTGGCATACACAGAAAAAGCAGAAACCACAATCAGGTTTCTGCTTTCTCTAAAATGTCATGCCCCTACCAAGGACATTTATTTTAGCATATTACCCTTCCGTACTTAAATGTATGTCCTCAGGGTTTGGAGCCTTTTCCGTTACCATCGCTCTGGCTCAAGTGTGTTGGATGTTTTAGAATTGCCGGTTAAGCCAGCTTTTCGAATAAATGGGAAGAGTTAATAATGCCAATTCCTTTCGAATTTAAATAGTTTAAAGACTTCTCCCTCTTTAAATCATTCGAACTTGCAACTGCATCACTTACTACTGTAACAGTGAAACTCCTGCGGATAGAGTCGAGAGCAGTGGCCGCTACACAACCTTCCGCAAATAAACCAACAAGTACGATATGTTCAATTCCTTTAGCAGTTAAATACGAAACAAGCTCTGAATTACTTAATGCATTCGACTTGTTTTTTGAGAAATAGATATCATTCACCCTTACTAATCTCTCATCTAATTCAGCACCTTCGCTTCCTTTTACTGCTGATTTTTTCGTAAAAAAATTGGCAATAACTTGTTTAGGTTCAAATTCATTGCCTATATAAACAACAGGGATTCCTCGCTTGTCAGCTTGTTCTACGATTTGATTCACTTTTTCCAGCAACGGTTCAACCTGATGTTTTGCTACGGGCATCCGCGCATTAATCCCAACAAATCCCTTTTGAATATCAAGTACAAGTACAGCTGCATCCATCTGCTAACCCCTCCTCCTTTTTTTGTACTCGCCAATCAAACTTTTTTTAGATTATTTCTTGCTTGATTAGTCAATGGTTTGTATGACTAATTTTGAAAACCTGCTGTGACTTGAAAACCTGATTGAGCAGGTTCCATTACTATCGGTAATCCAAATCCACCGCTTGCTCCTGTTATAAGAGCAATTCGCTTTGCCATGAAATTCCCCATTCAAAATTATTTTACCAGTAATTTCAATTTTCTTGAATACCTCTTAGATACTTTGTCATACCATTGCACCAACCCATACAAAAAATGAAACTGCTTTTCTCTTAAGGACAGGCAGTATTTTCGAAATTTTTTGAACCCATTTGCCAATCGCCGTAAAACAAAAAACGCCTTGCCCCACAATTTAAAATGTAAGGACAAGACGCACGCATTTATTATGACAGCCTCTGCTTCCACCCCGTTTGACCAGGCTGTTTAGATTCCCTCTTCTGCAATCTGACAAAAAGATTGTTAGCCAAAAGGGAAACAATGATCAAAACCGTACCAGCAAGGTCAAACATGGTGATTTGATACCCTTGAAAAACCGAAATTAACAATGTCGTTACCGGGACAAAGTTAATGAACAACAACGAATTGATTGGAGATAGAATGCTTACCCCAGTGTTCCAGCCCAGCAAGGCGATCAGGCCGGGGAAAATAATCATAAATAATAAATGTGGGCCTGTGGCCATGATCACTTCTCCTGTTGGGATCGAGATATAGCCAACCAGGGTCGCCCCGATCACAACGACAAGCGATGTCAATGTGCCAAGGATGCACGTTAACGTCGAATACCTTAGGGCCGACCAGCCAAGAAACTTGCTTCCTCCCATGGTGTAGATCACCCAGCCAATGACAGCGATGAAGATGAGAAGGGTTGGAACGAAATCATCAGTCGCACTTAAGAAAGCTTTCATATCCCCCTTTGTAATCACGAACATCGCACCGATAAAGGACAAAACCACACAAACCAGTGTGAATGTGTAGGGACGTCGATGCAAAAACATCCATACAATCACAATCGAGATCATCGGCATCAAGGACTCCATAATCGACGCGACCATGACCCCTGGCTCCCCTAATAAATCTTCTCCCCAGAAAATCAAAAGGTTATAGACGGTGAAGGCCATAGTCCCGAAAAACCATAAGTGTACTCCTTTGCCCTCGAAGCGAAAAGCCTGCTTTCCTTCTTTCCAGAGCAGGAGCACAACCAAAATGACCGTTACCGCCCCATACCGAATCAAAGTGAAATAAAAAGGATCCATATGCTTAAATGCTGCATGCGCGACAGGAAACATCGCTCCCCACGAGACAGCAGCAATAAAGCATAGAATCGCTCCAAATAAAACATTTTTACTCAACTTCCATCATGCCTGCCTTCCTCTAGATAGTAAGATTCATTATCTCTTCTTTTTAATATCTCGTAAAATGAATAATGATGATGACCATCCATCACTTTTTGTGATACCATATACTTTGATAAAATAGACGGGGAGGGATCCAGATTGGAATTTAAAGACTTGGAGATTTTCCAGGCAGTCGCTGAGCAGGGGACCATTACTGGCGCGGCCAAACAGCTGAACTATGTACAATCGAATCTTACGGCTAGAATCCATAAGCTGGAGACTGAACTGAACACTCCCCTGTTCAACCGGCATCGCCGAGGGATGAGTTTGACGCCAGAGGGAAAGAAACTTTTAACGTATAGCCAAAGAATCTTATCGTTAACAGAGGAAATGAAGCAGGCCGTCCAAAATCAAACCGAACCATCCGGAAAGTTGGAAATTGGCACCGTTGAAACGGTCATTCATTTGCCTAAAATATTGTCTAGCTATATACAAAACTATCAAAATGTCGATTTGTCGATTTATACGGGAGTAACCGAAACTCTGCAAAGGAAAGTGCTGAACCATAAATTAGACGGAGCATTCGTGACAGAGTCAAACTTCCACCCTGATCTTGTAGCGCACCAGGTGTTTCAGGAGGAGCTTGTTTTAATTTCAGATCCAAGCGCCTCCTCCCTGGAAGAGTTGAAGGAAAAACCCTTCCTATGCTTTAGCAAAGGCTGCGGATACCGGGCCCGGCTTGAAAACTGGTATAAAGACGAAAATATCGCACCAAAACGGGTGATGGAATTTGGCACATTGGAAACCATCCTGCAAAGTGTCAAAATGGGGCTTGGGGTGACATTCGTTCCAAGGTCAGCTGTCGTCCACCTGGAACAAAACGGACTTATCACCTGCCATTCCCTCCCTGAAAAGTACAGCACGATCAACACCCTGTTTATCAGAAGAGCGGATACGTACCTGACGGCGACCATTGAGAAATTCATTGAAACGATTGAAGTGAATAAATGAAGTATTCAGCAGCATGAAAACGAATCGGTACTGTATCCGATTCGTTTTTTAATTATATTGAAGGGTTGGTTGACGATTAATGACATGCCAAGAAGTATGGGGTCTTCCGAGTATGAGAGATCTAATGATAGAATAATATAGTTATCTATCATTAATTTATCGGAGGCCGTATCATGAAAAAGAAAACACCATTCATTTTAAGTATGACCGCTCTAGCCTTAGGCTTCGGTGTACTGAACCCAACTGTATTTGCTGAAAGCAAAGCGAAGTTGGCACATTTGGTAATGGAACATGAAATGAAAATTGCAGCACTTGAAGAAGCTCAGCAAACTTCGGGGAATGGAAAGTCTGAAGAAGCTGTGTCAGAGGACATCTTAAATGCCTTGTATAGAGAAGTTGAGATTACTCTTCCTCGGTACACTGAATTTTGGAACGAGGAAATCGATGATATGGATAAAATCAATGTAACAAAATTCGATGTCCTTGACTCAAATGGTGAAGTAAAAATTCTGATCTATTTAGAGGGAGTTTATGGATGGAAACAAGATGAAAGAGGGATATTTGAACCAGGTCGCTACCTTGCTTATAACTTCATAAATGCCATGAATATAACAGCAGAAATGTATGGAGTTGAAGTTAACTATGAATTCTATCAAAACGGGGAACGTGTTAGTGCTGTAAATTTAATTCCTTAAAATAGAGCTGCCGTTTTATGAATTGCGATTGATTCATTTAAACAGATTCCAATAAAGCATTTTAGTTTTATATTCCTGATATATATAAACGCCTCCGATAAGGGAAGGCGTTTATCTTAGAACAATAAGCATATGAATATAAACCGGCATAATAATTAGCAATCGCAACTATTTAAGTACTACACCTACGTTAATTTCTACTGCTTTCCCTAAGAATGAATAGAAAGGAATAAGGTAACACAAAAAAAGGTGAACCATTGCGGTTTCACCTTCATTCCTTATATCTTTGAAAAATGGAGTCAATAAGCCCCATTGAAATAACGCTTTACTTCACCGGACTGACCACCAAAATGCACTATTTTACTGGCAAAGTTACTATTCTAGATTTGCAACAAGACGGCCTGTTACCTCATGGCGTTCTAAACGTCCTAGACCATCAGAGATTTCATCAAATGTAATTTCAGTTATGGTTGGGTTTAGATGGCCTTGTGCCATTAATTCATATACGGCCGCAACATCTTCAACTGTACCACCAACACTGCCTTTTAGTTGAACGGATTTTAGAATTAAGTTACTTGTATTGATGGTAGTCTGCAATTTGCCCATTCCAACAAGAACGACAGTACCGCCAACTGCTACAGCATCAATCGCATCAGCCGTTGTTGTGCCAAACCCTGCATAATCAACAATTAATTCCGGGGCCACCGCTGCTAAATCACTTACATTTTCAAACACTTCCTTGCAGCCGATTTCTTTTGCAAGGTCACGGGCCGCTGGGCTTAAGTCTACTGCATAAACATCACACCCGGCGACTACAGCCGCACGTGCAGCCATTTGGCCTAAACCGCCAATTCCAATAACGCCAACTTTCATTCCAGCTTTAGCGCCACCTTTTTGGAACATCGCATGGTAAGAAGTCATACCTGCATCCGTTCCAGCAGCAGCTTGTGCAAAGGTAACTCCCTCTGGGATTGGTACCAGGTCAACAGCCGGAACAAGAACTTTATCCGCATAGCCGCCATCACGGCCATTACCAGGCCCTAAGCCATCTTTTCCAACTGGACAAACTCCAACGCGGTCGCCTACTGCAAAGTCAGTGACCCCTTCACCGACTTCAGTAATGACACCAGCAATTTCATGTCCTAAAATGATTGGTACTTTTGCTAAAATTTTCATCCAGCCCGGATCACGCAATGTTGCCACATCGGAATGACATAAACCTGCAGCTTTTACCTCTATAATGACCGTTCCTGGTGCTGCAACTGGATCTGGCTTTTCTACTAATACCAATGGCTCGTTTGTCCCTGTAAACTCCCAACCCTTCATAATACAATTACCTCCTATTCCTTTTAAACACTTTACAAATATAATATATTCCTACTATTCGTAAGCATCAATCAACAAAAAAACGAGAGTGTTCATTACTGTACAAATCAGTGGATTTTGTATAGTAAATTCGTCCTGTTTGATTGCAGGGAATACGGGTTTCGTCCATACTTAAGTTGAGGTGACTAACGATGCCAGAGCTTATTGACAAAAGAATCCAACGTTCAAAAGCAGCGATTAAAGAAACTTTTATAAAATTGTTATTTAATAAGTCATTTGACCAGATAACCATTTCTGAAATTGTTCGTGAAGCAAATTATAATCGTGGAACTTTCTATGCAAATTTTGAAACGAAGGAACAGTTACTCGATGAGGTGGTTCAAGATGTGTTAAATGAAATGATAGAAGAAATTCGCAAACCATACAAGACAACTAAAAAAGTCGATATGAATGAATTAAATATAGACAAAATCACCTTGTTTAAATACTTTCAAGAAAATGCAAAGCTTTACAAACTGTTATTGAGTGATCATATCCGAGTTGACTTCCGTTTTAAAATGGCAAAAGCGATTGAACAGCTTTTTATAGAGGAGTATGAATATGAGCTGGAAGGAGAAACAGTTGTAGATACGAAGTGGCTTTATATTTACCGCGCTCACGGAATTGCCGGTTTAATCATTCGTTGGATAGAGGAAGACTTCTCACCCCCACCCGAATATATGTCGCAACAAACCCTAAAACTTATGACTACTTCTACGAAAATATTTTATGTTAAGGACTGAAGGGGCAGTTTGGAAAGGTTCCCTGTCCCTGCTCATCAAAACAAAACCTATAAAAACACCAATGATTCCCCTATTACCGTTACATGCCCCTGATCTGCCCACAGGATAAAGTATTGGTAGCTTGTTCCGTCCAATACAATAGGCGTTGGATAGCGAACGATGAGGGCAGCTTGATTGTTCATTTCAGCAGGTTGGTCTGCTGAGGGAAAGATATAGCATGCTTCTTGGTTCTGGATTTTTGTTGGTACGATACGCGGCTGTGTTCCGTATGGCAAGAGTTGGTGAAAGGCTTCATTGTGGCACACGGTTTCTATTGGATCCTCGGATGAAATTGCTCCGATTTGAAAGAAGCCATCACTGCCTTCATAGCGTTCCTCCGTTACTCTCCTCCAATGAGCTGGGTATTGGAAGCTGACTTTAAAAGCAGGATTCGTGTATTTGTTCAAATTCACGTGTGGCGCTGGCGACCATTCCAGTGCTGTGATGTTTCCTCCAGCTACTAATCGGATTGGAACTGGATGAGTGAGATTGACCATCCAAATCTCACTTGCCTGCCCCTGTGGTTTGCATCCTGAAAGATAGGCGAGCTTCCCTCCGTCCGGGGACCATGTAACAGGAGTTGCAAAGCAATCAGAGATCGCTCTTGTTTGCTCGTTTTCTCCTTGCCTTCCGACGGTTCTGATCAAAGAGAAATAGCCTCTATCTTCAAAAGCGGTAGCACTAAAAGCAATATTCCGCGAGTTCGGTGACCATGTCGGAAAGTAATTTTTCGCAAGCGGTCCGCCTTTCACTTCAAAAAGATTTCCGGTTAAAAGATCGATGGTGAAAATAAGCGAGATGCTTGCTCCTGGGGTAGTGAATAACACAAAGTTCCCATCAGGGCTGAGACGAACATGGTTATGGCGTCCACCTGTGTTTTGCGTGACTTGCACCTTCTCCGTTCCATCGATTTTAATTCGGAATAGCTGACTGACTCCGTTTGGATCGGGTGCTTGATAGAGCAATTCTGTTCCATTTGGGAACCATTGGACATCGGTCGCATTAGATTGGTTGATGGTTTGTGCTTGGTGTGTACCGGTATTGTATAGGATGATTGTTTCGCGGTTGTAGTAAACAAGTTTCTGGCTGTCTGGGGACCAATCAAGGAAAATACCGGACGCCTCTGAAAACTGATCGATTTGGGCAACCGTATTGGTAGGAAGCGTAAGGACATAAAGAATTTCGTTTTTACCTACAAAAGCAATTCTGCTAGTGTCCGGTGACCAAAAGGGAACAGAATAACTTTCACCTAACCCAAATGTAATTTGTCGATTAACGCCATTTCCCGGGTTATATAACCATAAGTCAAACTCTCCACCACGATTGGAAATATAGGCAATCAACCCGCTTTCCCCAGGCGGAGCATAAGGAATCATCAGCCTCATCCCTGGATAAATCGTGTAAGATGGCAGCCGATTGGCTTCTCGAATCAACTCATAATTACTTTGTCCCCCAGTGGTGACATTAAATCTTCTGGCGATGTTAAATAAGGTATCGCCTGGTTGGACGACATAGTAAGGGACACCAGGAGGAACGGTTAACAGCTGTCCGATTTGCAGCAAATTTGGAGGCTGAAGCTGATTTTCTTGAATGATCACGGCTGGTGGGACACCATAAGCCTGTGCAATTTTATAGACCGTGTCCCCTGCCTTTACGTTTGTGACATCAACTCCGGGAGGTACTGAAAGCTGTTGACCGACATAAATTGTATAAGGCGGGGCTAAATTGTTCGCCGCAATCAATGAATCCACTGGCAGCTCCCAGCGTTTGGCAATTCGGGAAACTGTATCTCCTTGACGGACGGTATAAAAGAACTGCATGAAGAAACCTCCGCTCTATATTAATAGAAATAACCAGCCATTTCCACCCTGCCTATAGGCTATTCAAAAAACACGTTATCTGTGCATTTAAGGGTGTTTTAGCATCTTTTTTCGCACCCCTTTTAGAAAGATGACAGAATTTATTGTTAGTGTGCTAATTCGTATCCTATTTGCTATGGGATTGGTGTGTTAAAAATGGCAATCAGCTTTTTGGATATATATTTTAAAATGATATGGAGGCTTATTCAACTAACGGGGAAGTTTAGTCGAATAATAAAGGATTAGTAGCATATTTTTTATTGATACCTAGGAGTGTCTAAATACGAATATTGCTTGCCCAGGAGGATTTATGATGAATGTTAAAGAGCTTTTCTTAGCATAGTTAAGGGCTTGTCACGAAAATACTTGGTTTGTATCTTTATTAAACTCAATTGATGGACTTAACGAGGAACAAGCAACTTGGAAACCAAGTAAAACAACTAACTCTATTTTTGAAATTGTAAACCACTTAATTTATTATAATCAACGTTTTTTAAATCGCTTTAAAGGTATACCAAACGATAAAATAGTTAGTGACAATACCTTTAAAAACAATGAAGAAGTAAATTGGAATGAAACTGTTAAACGGATAAATGAGATTATGACTGAATGGAAGGATGTCGTTGAGGAAGCTGATACCAATAAACTCGATGACGGGGCTTCTGAACTTGCCCACCTTACTATTCATACTACATACCATACTGGACAGATTATCTATATTAGGAAATTACAAGAAATATGGGACCCAAAAAACGGTGTAAAGGGATAAAGGCTTCTTCAATTATAGGGGCAAGAGCTAAAAAGGGTAGACAAGGGGACGGTTCTCCTGCTTCCTTTATGGAAGCAGAAGAACCGTCCCTGTGATTTATTTCTTTGTGTCGAAGGTAATGTTTGCGACCAGGGTTTTTCCTGTGGTTGTCCAGTTTACTTTTACTCCGAGAAGGTCTCCAATGACGGTAATTGGGACGTGGAGCTCACCGTTGATCACGACTGGCATCGCGCCGAGCTGCAGTTCCTTTCCATCCACTGTATAAATGGTCGATTTCTCTGTGAATACAGTCTTTTGGGATCCTGTTGTTGCCGTTACATTGACAGCACCTTTTTTATGATTGGTGTTCGTTTTTCCTCCCAGGCTTTCGACAAGGGCATCTACGGAGACATAGAAATCATCATTTACTATTTTAGAATCAATTTTATTTTTATCAACAAAAACATCTAAATTCAGAGTATCAATGAAATGCCTTTTCTCGATCAATGCATGAATGCCTTTTGTTTTATCGACGACCTGGGACACTTCATAATCCGTTGCAGCACTCATATAGGCCATTGCCGTAGCGCGGTCCATCCCAAGCTTTTCATTTAAAAAAGCGACGGCTTCCCGGACACTTTCTTTCATCGCTTCATCCAGGTCTTCATCAAGGCCAATTGGGATCCAGTAATCTTCTGTTTCAGCAAATGGCTGGGTGAATTCTCCCTTGTTCGGAAGGGAAGGATCCCCTTGTTTTAAAACGGTTACGCGGAAGGTGCCGCGCAGGGACGCTTCCCATGCTGTCAAAGCTACTTCGCCGTCACCCTGCGCAAAGTGCGGATCTCCAGTGAAGAAGAGGGCATCTTTTACCTGAACTGGTAGGTAGAGAGTCGAACCGACACCCAGTTCATTAATATCGATATTGCCCCCGGTTTCAATTGGAGGAACCGAGCTGACTTTCTCGCTTGTATTTGGAGCCACCCCCATCATCCCCATAAAAGGCTTCACAGGGAAGCGGACTTCGCCGCCAGCTTCAATGGGCAATACCCCATAGTATTTTCCGTTGATTTTTTCTAAAGGCGTAAACTTCGAGACATTGTTGTAAAGCTCTGGGTGTTCCGCGCTTGCCCCATCCTGGCGGCCTTCATTTTCAGGGAATTCACCTGGGAGTGCTCCCTTATAGTGGCGGTTGGAAATAACGCCATAAGGAACTCGTGGTGTCAGGGACAAAACTTCCACTTTTAATACATCGCCTGGCTCCGCCCCCTCAATGGCAATCGGACCTGTCACGACATGTGGACCATCATGATCGAAATCATGATGAATATCCGAGCCGGCAATTTCAATGGCTTCATCTAAAATTTGATCTTCACTGACGCCATGCTTAGCAAAGTATTCCACAGGATTCCGCCCCTGGTCTTCCAAAATTCCTTCATGGGATAGAGTATCGACAGTGATGGTGCTTCCTGATGGCACGCTCATCACTGGTTTGCTGTCACGGTTAGGCAAATGCCCCCAGCGTATGGTATCGAGCGAGGTAGGCAGATAGTATTTCCCTTCTGCTCTTTCTGCGGAGGTTGATTGCAGGATATTGAACGGCTCTTCCTTTTGTTTTTTTGCCCCGATCGTGTCTTGGCTAAAAGCAAACGTGGCAGATAATAATGTTGCAGCACCTGCACTTACGAGACCGATTGTTTTCAGCTTCTTATTGAGCATCATTTTTTCATCGCATCCTTTTATATATTTGGTTTTATGTTTAAAAGATTACAATGTAAAAAAGAGATTCTCTATAAACGTGTGAGGTTTCCTAACATAAAAAGAGCATAGGGACGGTTCTGCCGCTTCCAAGAACATATAAAAGAGAAATTGGAAAAAATAAAGAAATATCTAGAGGACGCATTTGGGTTGAAATAAAGTCTTGGAATGAGCAAGAAAAACTTGATGAAAAGAAAAAAGAGCTTGAAAAATGGTACGGGACATTAAATAGATGGATAAAGAAAAAGGTAGATCTGGTAGATAAAATAATAAATGGTCACAAGTACATTACTTATGTCATTCCTTCATTAAAGGAGTTAATGAGCAAAGGGTACAAATTTATGTAAGGTTCAAGTCTTGTGTTAACGGGTGCGTCGATCCAGCAGGATTAACGGTTTTTTTTGTTGAATTCCTTATTAAACAAACGGGGCAGGTTAGCTCAAGAAGATTTGATTAGTTTTATTTATGGGAATAATAGGAGAAGCGTGTTTATATATAGAAATACTTAACAGGTGACAAAATTAAGGAGGATGGTATGAGCAAATTTAGTTTATTTAACAAGTTTATGGTACAAGAAGGCGAAAAAGAAAAAATGGTTGATATTCTGTTGGAAGCGGCAGAATCAATGAAGAACTTGGATGAATGTGAAATATATCTTGTGAATATTTCTGAGAATGAGCCAAGTTCTGTTTATGTTTATGAAGTGTGGACTAATGAAGATGCCCATCAAGCGTCTCTAAGTCTCGAAACTACCCAGACATTAATAAGTCGTGCGAAACCAATTATTACTGGTATGGAAAAAATCAGCACCTTCATAACAAAAGGTGGGAAGGGCATTTCATCTAATTAGAATTAAACTCCATAAATCAGGACTGGCTGTCATTGTGGCAGCTTTTTTCTTATTCAAAGAAAAGATTGTGAACAAATGTACTTAAACTAACGGGAGCTAATCTTCAATAAGGTTTTAAAACAAGGACCCTAACGGGGTCCTTGTTTTATGGTCATTTATTAAAGATATTATTTAACATAGCTTTTCACCAAAATGATGTGCTTTCATTAGTAAAACATGTTTTATTTTCTCAAGACTGCAAGGCTAGTGAGACAGCCCTCTTTTCTATGAAGGTTCCTATTTTAGTTCAGGCGCTTTTCGATGGTTCGTTCCTTCTTGATAAGCGTAGGCAAGTTTAATCAATGTTGGCTCGTCGAATTCTTTTCCTAGCAGCTCAAGCCCGACTGGAAGGCCGTTGTCACTGAAGCCAGCAGGAACCGAGATTGCAGGGAATCCTGAATAAGGACTTAAGCGATTAGCATTCCCTGCACCTTGGCTTTTGCCCACCTGTGCCGGTAAAGCATTCGAAGTTGGATAGAGTAGGGCATCAAGGTCATGTTCATTAAACGTTACCATTAAGCTTTCCCTTGACATTTTAGGACGATTGGTAATAATGTCTTGGTATTCCTCATTATTTTCTAATGATTCTCTTTCATTTCGGGATTTTAATCCACTTTCCAGACTTGGGTGGAATTTCCCGCTTTCGATAATATCTGATAACGTTCTTACCGGTGCATCAGGCCCAAGGCTAGCCAAATAATCATTTAACTGAAATTTAAATTCGTATCCGCTTAAGCTTGGATAAGAAAGAATTGCACTAAGATTAGGAACTGTTACCTCGAACACTTCTGCTCCAAGTGCTTCCATGTCCGCAATCACTTGATCCATCACTTTATTGACTTGAGGGTCATTCCCAAACAGGTCGCGAATAACCCCTATCCGGGCCTTCTTTAATCCATTTTTCTTAAGATAATGAGTATAGGTTTTGGGGACTTTTCCGATACTGGCTTCAGTAACTGGATCTGCAGGGTCATAGCCAGCAATTGCATCGAGAACGACAGCCACATCTTCAACCGTGCGTCCCATCGGTCCGCCGACATCCTGTGATAGTGCAAGTGGAATGATTCCATCACGGCTGGCAAGTCCCATAGTAGGGCGAAGTCCAACCAAGTTATTAAAGGACGAAGGTATTCGGATGGACCCGCCAGTGTCTGTCCCTAATCCGACAGTGGCAAAGTTGGAAGCAACCGCTGCTGCCGTTCCACCGCTTGAACCGCCTGGATATCTGGTTAAGTCATAAGGATTAAAGGTTTGTCCGCCAAGGGAACTAATTGTTTGGAATCCAAAAGCAAATTCATGCAGGTTTGCTTTCCCTATGATGATTGCACCTTCATCTCTTAATCTTTTTGTTTGATAGGCATCCTTTAGAGGGATGGAACCTTCAAGTGACAGGGATCCTGCAGTAGTTTGCATATCGTATGTATCATAGTTGTCTTTTAAAATAACCGGAATTCCATGCAAGGGACCGCGAACTTTTTCCGCTTTGCGCTCTTTATCTAGTTGTTTCGCTTCTTCTAATACATTTTCGTCAACTGTAATGATAGAGTTAATGCTGTCATCATACTCCTCAATTCGATTGAGATACAATTTAACCAATTCCTCAGAGGTCAACACTCCCCTCTGCATAGCATGCTGCAAGTTAAATATCGTGGCTTCCTCAATTTCAACAGATAAAGCTCTTTCAGAGACGGGGCTCGCTAAATTAGAAACAGCACCTGCTGGAGCTGTGTAAGCCCCCAATGCCATTACTAGAGCAGTGAAGAAAACTATAAATTTGTTATACCATTTTCCCATTTGAAACCCCCTTAACAATTCAGAATAATTAGAATATATCAATCTATATTTATATTGTATATAAGAGGAAGGTAGTGTAATACTTGGTTATATAGGTAAAATTAACTATTTAGGAGGATTCATTTTATATCCATGTATAGTAATTGGTGCCTTTGAGGATACCGTGAAAAGATACAAATTTTATTTGGGTTATTAAGAACGTAGACTGTCCACCAAAAAAAGCTCAGAACCTAATGGCTCTGAGCTTCATTTGAGTATTCATGACCCAAACAGCCAAAGCATATGATACAGGTATACCAGTAAATCAACGCTGTCAACAACCTGCCTAGCCAAACTGTTTTCGAGAACGTTGATTCCTGATTCGTCAACAGGAAAACAGGATATAAAGCCCCAATTTTAGCTCGGTGTTCCTTCGCACTGCCTTATTCCCATGTCTTTTTTGCTTTAAGGATATGAATTTATTAAAGAAGGGGATAACCAAATGAATTCAAACAAAAACGCTCCAATAACATCCTTGAGGCTCATTCGTTGGTCAGGTTTGGCAGCTATGGTAGCAGGGTTTCTTTTTATAGCCATTCAGCCCATTCATCCACCTGAAAATCTTTCGTCAGTCACCTCTGGCGAATGGGCACTGATCCACTATTTGTCCCTAGCCATGGCCATTTTGGCCTTAGTCGGCATTACGGGGATCTATGCAATTCAATTGAATCAGGCTGGCTGGCTTGGCCTGGTTGGGTTTCTCATGTTCAGCCTTTTTTGGATTGCCACGATTGCCTTTACATTTGCAGAAGCCTTTATTCTGCCGCTGTTGGCAGCCGACGCACCGAAGTTTGTGGAGGGGTACCTCGGGATCTTCAGTGGCTCCTCCAGCGGGATGGATCTCAGAACCTTGCCAACTATTGTACATCTTGGAGGTTTGTTATATATACTTGGCGGTCTGCTTTTTGGTATTTCAACTCTCCGTGCCGGTATCCTGCCTCGCTGGGCGGCAGGTGTGCTTGCATTTGGAGCAGTGGCTACCCTTAGCTCCCCGCTGCTGCCGCATCCGCTCGACCGGATATTAGCGGTTCCCATGGGAATAGGTCTGATTTGGCTGGGATTTTCATTATTCACTCGGCAGGCGGATGAAAAACGGAAGTAGAGCACGGGGACGGTTCGTCTGCCTCACAATCAAACAGTTAGCAATCATTACCGCTTGAAACAGAATAACTCAAAAAGCCTAATCCAACAGCGGATTAGGCTTAATGAGGCAAGAGAACCGTCCCCATGCATCACTGGCTGAGGGACAGGCATTATGTTTTATACTCCTTCTCGCAGAATAAATTGGGCCAGCTCTTCCATTTGTTCGGAAATGGCACGATCGCTCTCCAATGGCGGGCAAATATCCCGGATTTTCTCGAGGTATTCCCTTGTTGCCGGTGCCAATTCTTTTTCTGCTCCTTCCAGGTAAATTGCCTGTGAAGCACAAATCATTTCTACGGCAATGACCCTGGCTGAATTGTGGATGATTTCCCTTGCCTGCCGTGAGGCGATGGTTCCCATGCTGACATGGTCCTCCTGGTTTGCCGAAGTCGGAATGGAATCGACACTGGCAGGATGGGCAAGGACCTTGTTTTCGGAAACAAGGGATGCAGCAGCATACTGAGCCACCATCAGCCCGCATTCCAGTCCTGGATCAGTAGCAAGGAATGGCGATAATCCACTTAATTGCGGATTGACGAGTCTTTCTGTCCTCCGTTCGGATATATTGGCCCATTCCGCAGCTGCCACTTTTAAAAAGTCCATCGACAAGGCAATAGGCTGACCGTGGAAATGCCCTCCGGAGACGATTTCCCCGCTTTCCAGTACGATTGGATTGTCAGTAGCTGAATTCATTTCCACTTTCAGCCTTTCGTCGACATAATTGAATGCTTGCCAAGATGCACCATGAACCTGAGGAATACAGCGGATGGAATAAGCATCCTGGATGCGGATTTCTCCTTGGCGGGTGATCCGCCGGCTTCCTTCCAGCCATTTCCTCATTCTCGAAGCGACAAATTCCAGTTCCGGATGCGGCCGAACGGCTAACAGCTCGCTGTCAAAGGCGGAAATCACTCCATTTAGCGCTTCCATAGTCAGGCATGCCGCCATATCAGCTGCCATTCCGACCCGTTCTGCTTCATTAAGGGCCAGCACTCCGACTCCGGACATCGCCTGTGTTCCATTGATTAAGGCCAAGCCTTCCTTTGCTTCCAAAGCCACAGGCTTCAGCCCTGCCCGTTTCAACGCTTCAGCGCCAGGCAGAATCTCTCCCTTGTATTCTGCCTTTCCTTCGCCTACCAGGACAATCGCGACGTGTGAAAGCGGTGCCAAATCACCGCTTGCTCCAACTGACCCTTTGCATGGAACAACCGGGTGAACACCTTCATTGATCATATCGACGAGCAGCTGCAGTGTTTCTTCTCTTATTCCCGAGAAACCCTTTGCCAGTGAATTAGCCCTTAGTGTCATCATTGCCCTTACGACCGGGACTGGAAGAGGCTCGCCGACACCGACAGCATCTGCACGCAATAAATTCAGCTGTAATTTTGCAATATCGTCTTTTGCAATTTCAATATCACTTAGCTTTCCAAAGCCAGTGTTGACACCATAGACAATTTTCCCGTCATTTATTTGTTTCTCCACCCGGTTGCGGCTTGCACGAACCCGTAAGAGGTTCTCTTCCGGAACGGCCACTCTTCCTTTGCCATAGACGACACTTTCCACTTTATGCCGATCTAGTGTAAACCCATCCAATTCTACCAATTTTAACTCTACCAAATCCAGGTTGCTCATTTATTGCCATCTCCCTTTATCGTCATGTGGAAATATTCTGTCTAATCCATTATAAAACCATTGCCGCCATTACTCCAAACACAAATAGAGGAATATTATAGTGAATGAAAGTCGGTACACAAGTATCCCAAATATGGTCATGCTTACCATCGGCATTTAAACCTGCTGTCGGTCCGAGAGTACTATCGGAAGCAGGCGATCCAGCATCCCCCAGGGCACCTGCCGTTCCAAGCAATGCCACAGTTGCAAGAGGACTAAAGCCGATCAACATACATAAAGGGACGAACACAGCTGCCAGGATGGGAACAGTTCCAAAGGATGTCCCAATTCCCATTGTCACTAAAAGGCCGATGAGCAATAATAAAATGGCTGTAAATAGCTTGCTGTCTCCGACAATCGAGTTGACTGCTTCCACTAATTCATTGATCGCACCCGTTTCTTTAAGGACTGTTGCATAGCCTGAAGCGATTAGCATAACAAAAGCAATCGCGCCCATCAGTTTGACACCATCCTGAACAACTAGCTCGCCCTCAGCCAACGTTACAATCCTGCCAATGAACATGATCAGAATTCCGGCCAGCGCTCCTAATACCATCGAACCGAGCAGAAGCTGAGTGGCCAGTGCAGCAACAACTGCTCCCAAGGTAATAAAATCTCTTGCCTGCAGCTTTCTTACAGCCGCTTCACTGGCAGCGCTCACTTCAGCAAGAACCTCAGTATGAATGGTTTCATACTCCCTTGTTTTACGATAAGTGAAAAAGACGGCAATAAACAAGCCGACGAACATCCCTACTGCCGGAAGCATCATCGCTAATGGAATTTGTGACTGGGCAATGGGCATCCCATTCGCTTTCATTTCCGAAGCAATAATCCCGTGAAAAATGAGTCCGTATCCAGCCGGGATAACAATATACGGCATTTTCAGCCCGAAAGTAAGAGCACAGGCCACAGCTCTTCGATCCAGTTTCAAATAGTTAAAGAAGAGCAAAAGAGGCGGAATCAGAATGGGGATAAAGGCAATATGGACAGGAATTAATGTGCCTGAAAGACATGTAAGTCCGGCAATCAACAGCAATAATACAAATTTGCTTTGTTTTTTCATTGCAAGTAATTTTTCGATTAATATGTTCGCGATTCCCGAGTAGGCAATCATTGCCGCAAAAATACCAAGTAAAATATAGCTTAGAGCCGTTTCCGACTGTCCTCCCATCCCGCCAATGAAAGTGGAAATGGTTTCTGGCAGCGATAATTTTGCGGTTATTCCAGCAATAATGGCAGCAAAAAGCAAAGCAAAAATGACATGTACTCTCAGAAGACTTAAGACCGTTAATACAATAACAGATATTAGTACAGGATTATCTAACATATAGGCCCCCCTCATGATTCGAACAAATTGATTTTGCATCTGGCTGCCGCCATCCCCGGCATGGATGGCGGCAATAAACTTTGTTTCATTGTTTACATGTGATCAGAGGTATTTTGGACTTCGGGCGAGTTACTTTGCTTTGTATATCCCCTGCCGCTCCTTGTCTTTAGTCATAATCCTTTATGATTGATGTACCATTGTTCAATAAGGGCAGCAGTAAGTCTCCCTGTGTTGACCAGGTTTTCAATGCTGATGCACTCTCTGAAGGTATGGATATTCCGGAATCCCAGCCCAAGCGTCAGGCAGGTCAGCCCATTTTCATTTAATACGTTCGTGTCTGCCCCTCCCAGTGTCTCAGTTAAATATGGGTTCACTTTAATGTTGCGGGCGGCTGCTTCTGCTGTTTTCGTCAAAACATCTTCCTTGGCGATTTCAAAGCCAAGATATTTTTTCTCGACGCTCACATTCACTTTTCCGCCGTTCTTCTCGGCAGTCTGCTGCATCACTTCTTCCATATGCTTTAGCTGCCTGTCGAGTTTTTCTTTAGAAAAGCTGCGTACTTCCCCGCGAATGGTAACGCTTCCAGTAATGATCGATGTAAGCTCTCCACCATTAATAATCCCAATATTGGCGATTGTCTCCTTGTCAATTTCGCCAAGCCTCATTTTGGACAAGCCTTCAGCCGCCAGCAGAATTGCGTTATTGCCCTCTTCAGCATTAAGGGCAATATGTGCAGCGTTGCCCTGGACTTCAATCAGGATCCGGCTGCTGTAAGGGCCCTTAAGGATGATCTGGCCGACATCTCCGCTGCTGTCAAATATATAGCCCATTTTGCTTTTGGCCTTGCTGTAGTCCATATGAACGGCCCCAACTAGCCCTTTTTGTTCGTTGACGGTCAGGATCAATTCAATGGGGCCATGCGGGACTCCGCTCTCGATGATGGCCTGGATCGCTTCCAGGTAAGCCGCCAATGCCGCCCGGTCATCAGCGCCTAAAATCGTTGTTCCATCAGAATGAATGACACCATCTTTAATAACTGGCTTTAATCCTTCCGTCGGCAGCACCGTATCCATATGTGTCGAGAAAAATAACGGCGGGACAGAGGAATCAGTTCCTTCACGCCAGGCAATCAAATTTCCGACCTCTCCGTCAAATTGGTTATGAGCTTCATCAAATTTAAGGGAAAAGCCGAGCTTTGGAAGCACTTCTTTTAAATAATCGGCAACCAGTTGTTCTTTTGTGCTCGGGCCGTTAATTTTCGCCAATTCTAAAAATAACTCCTGCAAACGTTCAGCTTTTACATATTCGGCAGCAGTGGATAGCTGGTTTGTTTTCAACATAAAAACCTCCTGTCAATCTATGAACCTAGCGGCGGACGACAACTTTTCCATTTTTAATTACTGAATCTACTATATTCGTCCCAAGCTCGTAAGCGATATGCTTATAGGTAGGGACGTCCCAAATTTGCAGATCGGCAATTTTCCCTTCCTGAAGCACTCCCCTGTCCTCAAGGCCAAGCGCTTTTGCCCCGCCATAAGTGGCTGCCTTGATTGCTTCCTCAACCGAGAATTGATACAGTCTGCAGGCAAGATTGATGACAAACTGCATTGAACCTGTATAGCATGCCGGACAAAGATCGGTTGCCAGCGCAATTTGCATGCCCATATCCAGCATCTTCCTAGCATCAAAAGGCCAATTATGCCCGACGGCGAAGTCGAGTGCCGGCATTAAAACCCCCGTTACTTGGGCTTTAGCAAGCTTTTCCATTACTTCTTCAGGAGTGTAATTCAAATGGTCAACAGAGACCATTTTCAGTTCTGCCGCCAAGTCCGAGCCTCCTATATAGGAATAGGCATCTGCATGAATTTTCGGCTTCATTCCATGCTGAATTCCTGCTTTCAGAATCAATTCCGATTCTTCAGCGGTAAAATAGCCCTCATCACACCAAACATCACAAAATTCCGCAAGTCCCTGTTCCCCTACTCTGGGAATCATTTCATTGATGATGACATTGAGGTACTCACTTTTTGTCATATTTTCCGGAAAGCCGTGTGCTCCTAAAAATGTATTATAAACATCTAGTGGTGTTTCCTCACCAAGCCTTCTGCTTACTTCGAGGATCTTGATTTCGCTTTCTGTCGTCAGCCCGTACCCGCTCTTGCTTTCAACAGTTGTAATCCCGTATTCAAGCATCGTCAGCAGGCGCTTTTTTGACTGTTCAAACAGCTTTTCCTGCGGGGTGTTACGCGTCAATTCAACTGTGCGGTTAGGCCCGGTGACGATGCCTAGCTTTTTCAGCCTTTCCTTGCTGTTTCCTGCGACCTTCGCTGCATATTCCTCAACACGTGTCCCATAAAAGACGAGATGAGTGTGGGAGTCAATGAAGCCAGGAGCGACGACTTTTCCGTCGGCATCAATTATAGTTGTTTGCTCTATGTCAAAATTATGTTTAACATCCTCTTCTGAGCCAATTCCGGCAATTTTGCCGTCCTTGATGGCAATCCAGGCATTCTTAAGCACTCCAATTTCATCCATGCCTTCGCCTTTGCACGTGACTATCTCCTCGGCATTGGTAATCAATAAATCAATTTTCGTCTTTAATTTCGTTTCAGTCATTTTGCTATGCCTCCATTCAAAAAACCCGCATTTCTATGATGCCAGACTATTGGATTGCGAGCGCCAGTGGTGTGATGATCAAAAGCGTCAGCACAGTCCGACAGAACCAGATTGTTTATTCATAATATGGCAGAGACCGTCTGCCTCACGGATCTCTGCCAATGATGAAAATTATGCCTTCACGTTTTCCGGTTTTAAATCCTTTGGACCGAACGTGGCTTTCGGTGACCACCATAACGGGATTTTGATGCTTTCATTTGTCAGTTTACCTTTTCCATTGGCGACATCCCTGGCAGTTTCATAGCCTGCCTGTGCATGACGGACAACACCGATTCCTGAATCCACTGTCATTGCCACTTCAAGTCTCATATCCGATTCAGCTGTACCATCGGCAACCATCGTCACCCCAGTATGAACCGCTTCACCCATTGAATAGTTCGCCTGAAGGGCAATAAGGTCGCACATGCCAACGGCGTTCAGGAGTCCATTCAATACCGGCCAGTCAGAAATCAGGTCACCGCCATCCTTCATGTTCTCAGATTCAAAGGTCGGGTTGACAATGGAACCGGAATCAAGGTTATCACGAGAGAAGGCAACCGGGCCGGCAAGCTCACCGCGCCTGATCATATCATTCACTTCCAAGGCAAATGCCTTACGCTGGCCAAAGCCCATATAGCAAATGCGGGCAGGCAATGCTTCGATTGGAATATGTTCCTTCGCGAGCTTGATCCAACGGGTTACAAGGAGGTCATCACTGAATTTCTCCAAAATCATATCGTCAATTTTTCTAAGGTCTTCCGCCTCACCTGACAAGCAAATCCAACGGAATGGTCCACGGCCTTCGCAGAAGAGCGGGCGAATATATTCAGCCACGAACCCTGGAAGACGCTTGGCTTCCTTCTCATCCATCCCAGCATCAATACACTCTTTGCGGTGGCTTGTGCCATATTCAAATGAATGCACACCAAGGTCCATGAATTTGATTAGCGCTTTCAGCTCGCGAACCATCGTTTCGCGCGCTTTTTCAAGGTAAAGGGCGCGATTCGTATCACGGAGCTCTTCAGCTTCCTGAACAGTGTAGCCTGATGGCAAATAGGAAATTGGGTCATGCCCAGGAGTCATCGATGTTGAAATATCCGGCAAGAATCCTTTTTGAAGAACTTCTTCAAAAATATCTGCAGCATTTCCGACAACCGCAACACCAAGCGGTTTTCCTTCAGCGGCATGCTGTTTAGCCATTGCGATCGCTTCATCCAATGAATCAGCCAGGCAATCAATAAATCCTTTTTCAATTCTTCTCTTGATAATCTCAATATTCGAGTCACATAGAATAGCCACACCGCCGTGCATCGTCATTGCCCTTGTCTGGTTTCCACCCATCCCGCCGGCTCCCGCTGTTAAAAGGATCTTTCCAACAAGTGAATCATTATAATGAAGGCGGGCAATCGCTGATAAGGTTTCAAACGTTCCTTGGATAACACCTTGGGTACCGATGTATTCCCATGGAGCCGCTGTATAGTTTGCATACATCGTCAGGTTTTTGTCCTGAAGGTCATAAAATGTTGGCCAGTCTGCTTTCATAATGTTGGTCGTTGCCATAACAACCGTTGGGGCATATTTATGCGTTTTGAAGACGGCAACAGGCATTCCTGACTGGACAACAAGCGTTTCATCATCCTCAAGCTCTTTTAAAGATTTGACAATAGCATGATAAGACTCCCAGTTACGTGCGGCCTTGCCAATTCCTCCGTATATCACAAGCTCCTCCGGCTTTTCCGCGTTTTCCATATTATTTTCAAGCATTCGCAAAATGGCCTCTTGTCTCCAGCCTTTACAGCGAAGTTCCGGCCCTCTTTGTGCTTTAACTGAGTATAAAATTTCTGGTGTTGACATAGCGATTCCTCCTTGAGTTTTGCAGTTTTTGTTGTACTCATCTTTATATAATGCAATTGTCGTGCCAAGTCTCTTAAATTCAATAAAATAGTCTGTTTTTAATAGAAAACGGCCGTTTTCATCGAATTTCAGGTGGATCGAAGCTACTTTTAATCGGAAAAGCAAAGCAGCGAAAAAAGTAAAGTGCAGATAGATTTGGCACCTTTTTTTGTCTAAATATCATAAAGTCACTGCAAAACTGTGAAAACGGTTACAAATTAGCGACGCAGATGGTTTTTGCATGCAGACTATTTAAAATATTCTTAATCGATGTTATATTCATTACAGGTTATTATGGTTTCAGGGGGGGTATAAACTTGATTGCATCATCGATAGGATCCCTAATTAGAAGTTTCACAGACGGAGTAATCGTGTTAAATGAAAAGCACGAGATTTTATGGCATGACATAAACGCAATGGACATACAGGCAAGTGTAACAACAGGAATACATATTTCAGAGCTTTTCCCATGCATTGAAGAAAGATTGGTGGAGAATGAAAAATACTCAGTTGAATTAAACGGTAAAAAGCTTTCTGTTGAAGTCAAGAAACTGACAGTTGGGAATGACTACTTTATTCTTTGCATTGAAGATTCGACCAATTTATTGACAAACGAGAAAGCGAGATTATACTGTCTTGAAAATATTGTGGAATCCCTGAATGAAGGCGTGATGATGAGTGACCGGGAAGGAAAAATCAGATTATACAACAGCGCCCAGGAGAAACTGGAGGGGCTGGACAAGCAAGAAATTATCGGCAAACATTTATGGTCAGCCTATAATTATAATCCGCAATATTCCGAACATAAGCATACTTTTAAAACTGGAAAGCCTATCTTTTCAAGGTATCGGGCACACTCAAGGGTTAATGGAGTGCCAAAGTATGTAAATTACAGCACCTATCCCATTCAAAAAGATGGCGAAACTATCGCAGTTTTTTCGCTTAGCACGAATGAAACGAATCTCAAAAATCGACTTCACGAAACGATTGAGTTAAAAAGGCATTCTGATCAGGGGGAATCGGTGAAACAGACACTGAAAAATGGAACAACTTTTACCTTTGACGATATTAAAGGCAAAAGCCTTGCACTAAAAAACCTGATCCGTGAAGCACAAAATATTTCTGTCCATAATACGGATGTGCTGATTGTTGGCGAAACAGGGACAGGGAAAGAGCTGTTTGCCCAAAGCATGCATAATCACAGCCCTCGAGCTAACAAGCCCTTTGTGGCCATTAACTGCGCGGCCATCCCGGAAACCCTATTGGAAAGCACTTTATTTGGAACGGTCAAAGGGGCGTACACTGGAGCTGCCAATCAAATTGGACTGTTTGAGTATGCAAAAGATGGCACACTGTTTCTCGATGAAATCAACTCCATGCCAATCACTTTGCAATCAAAGTTAATGAGGGTTCTACAGGAGCGGCTAGTCCGCAGGGTCGGGGCAAATGAAGTAATCCCGGTAGAATGCACCGTCATCAGCGCATCAAACGAGGATCCAGTGAAACTGATTGACGAAGGAAAAATGCGCCTCGACTTATTCTACAGAATTGCTCATACAAGTCTTTATATTACCCCATTAAGGGAGCGGACGGAAGATATTCATTTTTTCATTGAGTACTTCCTTGGAAAATACCAGAAAAAGTACATGAAAGCCATACCGAAGCTATCCAAGGACTTGCTTTCAACACTGATCCAATATCAGTGGCCCGGAAATACACGTGAACTTGAGCATTTAATCGAGAATTTAATAATCAGGACCAGTGAGTCAGATCAGCAAATGGATCTTGACCATCTTCCGGCCTACATCAGAAGAAAAATATTGCCGGATACGAAAAAATTAGAGGACAAAAAAAAGAATCCTTTCAAATCAATATTCACTACCTCTCAAGAGCATTTCATTCAAAAGACACTGGACCAGACAGACTGGAATATCTCCCAAGCCGCCAAAAAGCTGGGAATCACACGGCAAAGCCTCCAATACCACATAAAAAAACATGGTCTCGAAAGGCCCCCTACTGGACGAAAAAGTTAAGTATCAGACACATGATTGAAAAGCACGGGGACGGTTCTTATAGCGGACAATCGGAAGTTTTGCGATGAAAAAGGCACAACGAGCTGAAACCACTGCTGTTGTGCCTTTTTCTTTTTTGTTTTCCAACAAACTCGCTGAATTTTTGATTGCCAGAGAAGAATGGAGTCGCAAGCTAGGACTATGGGGTTTCAATCCTTCGGGGATTTCATCGGTTTAACAAATTTACTTTAGGGCGGGCTCCCCTATTGGTTTCCTGATTCGATTCCTTTTTTCAAATGTAGCAACATTCTTTATCCCTTTTTCAAGGAGGGTATGCTTGTTTTGGTCCACGTAGCTGCCGATGTCCTCTGGGAAATGTGAGTCGGATGACAGAGTGAAATGGACACCGTGTTCCAGAAGGATATCGAGTAAGGCAGGACTTGGGCACATTTCTTTGACAGGATAACGATAATAGAGCCCTGCATTAATTTCCGTCGCTGTGTCTGTTTCAGCCAGCGCCTTGCCAATCTCGTGGTAATGATTCAGGAGTTCCTTTTCATCCGGCCGGTAGTTAAATACTTTAAAATTATCCAGATGAGCGACAAAATCAAATAATTCACTGCGGATGGCCGATTCAACAATGGTAAAAAAACGTTGATAGGCGAGACGGAGGTCCAGGTTGTCATAATGATATTTGGTATCTGGGTTGTCAAATCCCCAGCCATCGACAAAATGGACAGAGCCAATGACGTAGTCCCAATCATATTTTTCGAGGAGCTGCTCTAATTCAGATTCACAGCCTGGAAAATAATCTGCTTCAATACCCATGCGAAGAGTAACTCCTTGTTCTGCCCAGCGTGGTTTTGCTTTTTCGACTGCTTCAACAAACGAATCCATTTGTTGAGTCATTACTTGATCAAGCCAAACCCGTTGCTTTCTGCCAATATCACTGTCGCTGACATCCATGTATTTTTCAAAATAGAAACGGGATTCTTCAAATCGATATAAATGGTCGACAATTCCCACTTCTTTTAGGCCTTTTCGTTTCGCTTCAATTAAATATAAATCTACCCATGATTCATCGTAAGCTCCAAGCTTCATTCTTTTTGATAAACGGTCCATGCTTGCCTGCAGCCATTGGTAGGAATGCCTTGGCTCGGAGTAAGGATGGAAATAATCCAATGACTGATTTGTCCGATCGGCCCACTTTAAAGAGTAGGGACCTTCTTCCAGATGGACATGATAATCGACTTTCACGTTCTATCTCCTCCCACTGCAATCCATTTTAGTTGATGGTTCACCCGCTGATCCAACTTCCATTCTTCCGGGATATCCTTGTCACAGATAACATAATCGATATCAGATAGGTCGCATATTCTGCTGAACGATCGGTGATTGACCTTACTAGAATCAGCGAGCAAAAAGACCTGGTTTGCCTGTTTTACCATCATGGAAGATGCATTGGCTTCCTCCATATCGTAATCATTGATGTCCGGCGGCATGATTCCCCCACAGGAAATAAAAGCCTTATTGAATTGAAACTCTTCCAGCATCCGGCACGTAACAGTCCCTGAAAGAGATTTCTGCTCAGGATTCAAATTTCCGCCTACGACGATTACTTTTCCGTCAAACTGCTTCCTTTCAAGTGAATCATTTAGGACATACGCAGCAGCAATTGAGTTCGTCACAATGGTAATGTTCGTAACATCCTTAATTTCTTTGGAAAGTTGTAATGTTGTCGTGCCTACGTCAATAACAATAACGTCTCCATCCTCAATAAAACTCGCCGCTTTCTTACCGATTGCACATTTTGCTTTATACATCATGTTTTGCTTTTGTTCAAAATGGGGTTCATTCTGTGTCTTTGAATATAATATAGCTCCCCCGTGCACTCGTGTTAGCTTCCGTTCCTCTTCCATAATGTGCAAGTCACGCCTGATTGTCTCGGGGGTCACTTCAAAAAGGATTGCTAATTCCGCCACTAACACTTTCCCTTTTTCATTTAGGGCATTCATAATCATAGATTGGCGTTCTTGTGATAATAAACTCATGCTATTGGAATGATATCCTCCTCTCTCAAGAAGAATGTTCGACTCTCATTCTCTTGTAGAGTTGATTGAGTTTGATGCAGCTGGTCGATCATCATGGTCATTTTGTCATTCTGGATTGTGTATCTGGTAATATTTCCAAGCATGGAAACCTGATTGATGAGACCGGTAATTTCATAGCTCTTCCCATCCTTCTTAAGAGTAAAAGCTTCAGGACGGATTGCATAGATGGAATGGCTCCAATTTGCAACATTGGGTATGAAACGAGCCAGCTCTTCTTTAGTCAAAACATTATAGTTTCCAATAAAACCAGCAACAAATTCATTTGCAGGGCGGGCATAAATTTCATTTGGGGTGCCCTGCTGTGCAATTCTCCCCTGATTTAGTATAAAAATCCTGTCACTGATTGCCATTGCTTCTTCCTGGTCGTGAGTGACCAGCACCATTGTCATTTTCAATTCTCTCTGGATGGTTCGCAATTGCTGCTGCAATTTCTTTCTAATCTGTGCATCAAGTGCGCTTAGAGGCTCATCAAGAAGAAGAACTTTCGGTTCCATTACTAAAGACCTTGCCAATGCGACCCTTTGCTGCTGGCCTCCGGAAAGTTCCCGTGGATAACTATTTTCTTTTCCTTCCAGCCCTGTTAATTCTATCATTCTTGCAACTTTATTTTTGATTGTTTGGCTGTCTTCCTTTTTCATCTTCAGCCCAAAAGAAATGTTTTCTAATACTGTCATATTCGGGAACAATGCATAGGATTGAAAAACCATCCCAATTTCGCGGGCTTTTGGCTTTAGATTGGTGATATCCTTGCCATCCAGGGATATGGTACCGGAGTCTTGCCTTGTAAGCCCTGCGAGAATCCGCAGAAGTGTACTTTTTCCACACCCGCTAGGGCCAAGGAGGGTAACTAGTTCACCTTTTTCAAAAGATAACTCAATATCGTGCAAAACCGTTTGATCGTTGAATGTTTTACGGATATTTTTAATGGCTACATAACTCATGATTTGACCGCCTCTTTCTTCGGTAAAGTCAGCTTGAACCATGTTTTCTTAGGAGCTGCTCGTTTTTTTGTTTTCCTGGAAGACGTTGCCTTAATAATTAGAGCTGTAATCAATGCCATTAGGACAAAATAACACACAACAATCGCACTGGCCATATGTCCACTCTTGCTCGTTTGGGCAAATAGATAAAGCTGTACAGTTTCAAATCGGGTTCCAACAATCATGTTTATCAACACAAATTCCCCAAACAAAATGGAGAACGATAATAGGGCTGAAACAAGAATTCCGGGGATAATGTTCGGAACGATTACGTGGCGGAACGCACCCCAGCGTGAAGCGCCCAGCACCTCGGCTGCTTCCATCAAAGCTGCCCCGTTGATATTCCGCAAGCTGTTTCTTGTTCCCTGGTACATATAAGGAATCACACAGACAAAATAAGCTCCCATTACAATCAGGATTTTTGACAGCTGGAAATCAGAGTATGACCTGATTAATCCAACCGCCAAAATGATTCCAGGGATGGCATATGTCATCACCGTGATTGCCTGTATATATTTTTCGAGCTTTGGGGCATATAGGATTACTGCGCAAACTGTAGGAACAATAATCAGAACCGCGATTGCAGTCGTACCTAGTGAGATAAGAAGCGAGCGGATAAACGCATCAATAAAGCGGGAATCGCTAAATAGCCGCTGATACCATTCAAAGCTTAATCCTTCCGGTAAAACTGTATGATTCCATTCTGTCGCAAAAGAGTAAAGGAACGTACCCAATAATGGAATAATCAAATAGAGCACGACAATCCCTATTGTCACATAGTGATAAAATGGGCGCTTCATCGTAAATCCCTCCGAACCATTCGCATAAGCCATTCATTAAAGAGCATTGCGATTACGAGTATGACACCAAGCGCCAGGGCAAGCGCGCTTGCGAGTTCCGGCTGTGCAAATACATCACCGGAGACAAGTGCCCCAATCCGGACTGGCAGCATATTATAGCTGCTGCCCGTTAAGGCGTATACTGTTGCATAGGCCCCCATTGCATTCGCAAACAGGATACTGAAAGTCCCGACAAGGCTTGGCAGGATCACAGGAACTCCAATCCTCAGCCAAAACTGCGTATTTGAAGCTCCAAGAATGGAAGCCGCTTCTTTCCATTGGTCCTGGATGCCGTGATAAATAGGAAACAACAGCATGACTGCCAGCGGCAATTGAAAGTATATATAAATCAGGATAATGCCGGCCATAGAGTATAAATTAAACGAAGACATTCCGCTTATCCCCATTTTTTCGAACAACAGTACAAACAATCCGCTATTTCCAAGCAGAATGATAAACGCAAATGCCAGTGGCACCCCCGCAAAATTGGACGTTAAGTTGGCAAAATTCATCACTTTATCCTGTACACTCTGCGGGAATTTGGTTAATGAATACGTTGCAAAAATAGCTGCAAATAAGGCAAGCAAGCTTGAGAACAAGGAAATTTTAATGCTATTGGCAAATGCCTGGAGGTAGAAGTCACTTTCAAAAACGGTCTGATAGTTTTCAAAAGTAAATCCAGTCCCGCTTTTTTGGAAGCTGTCATAAATCATTGACAGGATCGGGACGATTAAAAACATCAAAACCATGATTGAAAAAGGAATAAGGAAGGATGCCGCAAACCAGTTCATTCGTTTCAAAGAGAATACCCCTTTCTGCCTCTTTTGTTGGCAATGGGAGCCTTCTATAAGGAAGGCGCCTTGGTGCCTGGGATTCGGAGAGGCTGCATTTTATCTGATGGAGGCATGTCGAGCAGGTGGCATGCCAGTGGCGCAAGCTGCAATTGTGGAATCATATCTTCATATATTCCTGGATTGATTTTTTCACTGATGATGAATAACGGTACATCCCTGTCATCATGAGTCGTTCCGCCATGATTGCCATCCTTATTCATACCGTGGTCAGCTGTCACGACAATCTGATAGCCCTCTTTTAGCCATACGGGTAAAATTGTTGCCAATAAAGCATCCGCCTTGCTGACCCTGACACGGTATTCGGCCGAGTCCCCCGTAAAGCGGTGGCCGTCATCATCGACATTCATTGAATGGACATATAAAAAATCAGGTTTATATGTGGAGAGCAATGAATGGGCATCCGCGAACAGGTGGCTGTCCGGATAATGGTCCTCCCAGTAGAAAATGCCCTTTTCAATCGGCTGGCTGCCATCAAACTGATAACGGTCAGTCAATTTATCGAATGGAGCCCGATTATACAATTCACTGACCCAATAATAAGATGCCGTTGCGTTCGTCAAGCCATGCTTCTTTGTCAGATGGAATAGGCTTTCTTGATGGGACAGCCTTACTGTCTGATTAGTGGCGATCCCATTTTCAATCACCGGGGTACCTGTCAAGAGAACTTCATATAACGGCCGTGACAGGCTGGGAAGTTCGGATTTCACTTTAAAGCGTGCCGCTCGCCCCTGCTCTACCAAATGATGCATAAAGCCCATTTCACTGACGGCTGCGTCGTAACGCAAGCCGTCAATCATGATAAAAGCGAGTTTGTTAGTTAGCATGGATTAATACCTCTTCCTGCCACATTTGAGGCAATTGTTTTGTTGTTTCTTCCCATGCTTTTTGGTCTTCTACAGGCTGGACATTGTTGTACATCTCGTCAGGGAGAAGTTTGGCCTCTACTTCTTTGGGAAGCTCGATGTCACGGATTGGACGGGCATATCCGCGTGCCAGGTTTTCCTGGCCTTTATCCGATAGAATATACTCCCGGGCGGCAGCGGCAGCATGTGGATTTGGTGCATGTTTATTTATAATGGTTGCGTAACCAGACATCACAGAACCTTCTTCTGGAATCGCTACATCAAAACGCTTTGTTTCGATCTTGTCACGGTAATTTAAAGCGTTGAAGTCCCACATGATGGCTACTTCAATTTCACCTTTTTCCAAATTTGCCAGTGATGGATCAGATGTGCTTAAGCGGCCTTCTTTTGCTAGCTCCGCAAAAAAGTCGATTCCTGGCTGTATATTTTTTTCATCGCCACCGAAGGCGTAAGCAGCAGCCAGCACGGCAAATTGAGCCTGGTTAGCAGTCATTACATCACCCACCGCTACTTTATAATCGCCGTTTTTCAAATCTTCCCATGAAGTTGGCGTTTCTTTTACTTTGTTTTTATCTGTAATGAATGCAAGCGTTCCTGTATAACCGACAACCCAGTCGCCATTATCATCTTTCGCCCATTCCGGAATCTCATCCCAGTACGAAGTTTTATAAGGGAGAGTCAAACTTTTTTCTTCAGCAATCGGGCCAAAAGCAATCCCGACATCCCCGATATCAGCCGTCCCATTTTCACCCTCAGATTCAAACTTGGCAAGTTCCTCTGCACTGGACATGTCTGTATCGAAATGTTTCAATTCATATTTCTTTTCCAGCTCATCCCATGTTTGGCCCCAGTTCGCCCATGTATCCGGCATTCCTACAGAAGCAAGTTCCCCTTCTGTTTTAGCTCCAGTTTCGATTTCTTCTAGAGAAAGATTATTAACATCAACAGCACTCGCTGCTTTTTCGCCAGCTCCTGAACTACATCCAGCCAACAAGGAAAGTGATAGAACTCCTGCAGTCAACTTTTTTAATGTCTGTCTGTTCATATTTTCCTATTCTCCTTTTTGTTTTGTGTTTGTTTGTTTTTGTTTTACAAGACAAATAGTAAAATAAAAATATAAAGACAGCATTAACACAACGTAAATAAACATTATATTAGTATAAAAATAGAATTTACATATGGATTAATATAATGGAGAGAGTAACGGGAATTTGGGATATGTTTAATAATAATTTCGATGAATATTGGATTTTACTAGACATTGGGGTATTGGATGGATAACAGTTAGACGGCGTTTGGCAGTGCAGTTTGGCTCTTCGCGGTTAAAACTCTAAAAGCTCCGCAAACTTTTTGAAATGTAAAATAGCACAAAAAAAGCTTGGGAATAGGGTTCCAAGCTTTTTGCCAGCTCTTTCTGCTGCAGATAAGTTTTCTTTTGTATACAAATTTGCAATATAAGCTTTTTTTCAGTCTAATCACTCCTGTAAATACCACAGTTTTAATTAAAAATCAGTTCTTTTCCCTCACCTTATATGTTAATAACTTCACTCCTTCAATCTTTTGGTTTTGGATGGAAACAGAAACAGAATAGGAACAAGCAAACAAGAAATTAATAACAACCATTTTAAATTTGTAAAAAATGCACTCATTATAACTATCTCTTTTGGATAAATACTGTTGGTGATCATATGTAAGTGTAAAATATTTTCAATTATATCGAACAAACCGGCAACGAACGGAAGATAACTAATAGAGACATATTTTTCTATATGTAATTTGCTATACAAAACCTTACTAATAATTGCAAATAAAAATAATGAATAAAAAATTGGATGAATAAAGTCAAAATAATAATGTAAAAAGTAATAATCTATACTTCCATTTGCTTTCCATTCAGCTATAATACTAGAAAACGTTAAATTGCTAAAAGTCGTTTGTAATGTAATGACTTCTTTTAAATTTATTTTTGCCAATATTTTTAAAATAACAATTTGAGAGACGAGAAAAACAAGACCTGTACAGGTTAAAATACTTGTTTTGCTCATTATGTTTATAAATTTTTTATGAAAATTTATGTTCCTTCACTCCTTTCCTTAATTTGCTCTCTGGATAGATATTATTTATATTTATCAAACATTAGGTGTCTCCTCTCTAGTAACAAATACGTGTACGTTTCCATGTATCGTTTAACCGCTATAGCGTCTGCCGTACAGCCTGACACCTCACTCTTCAACTTTTCCACTAGTTCCTTAATTGAAAGCTGATAGTCTTCATCCGTATCACGTAGAAAATGTCTTTTAATGCAAGTAACCGAACTCCTATGCTATCTTCTGCCACTGTGTATCCCCTTTCTTATGTATTATTAATGATACAATATTAACATAATCTGGATTTCAAAGACTAAAAACGGCTTAAAGCATCATAAACGGGTGCCTATGACTAAAAAAGAATTGCTTTTTTGGAAAAAGAGGTGACTAAACGTAGTGATTGCTTCAATTTTCTAGGGAATAGCTTCAATTCCTAACATTATTGCATCGATTCCCGGCAGGATTGCATCAATTATTTCGTTTTTTCGAAAAAAAGGTGTCTAAAGTGTGACCAAGGGGGAAGCAAAACAAACGAGCATCCGTAATCTCTGGAGGACTTGAATTTCAATCCACACGGGTAATAAAATGTTTTTATCAAAAAAAGGGTGCCTCTAAAAGTTATACTTTTGGGACACCCTTCCATTATTATTTAGAAAGATTCAAAGCATTCTTAGATAGCCATTGATTTCGCAACATCCGTATTGTCTACCAAGCCATATGGTTTAGATGGACCATAAGCGTACAGGAAGACGTCCTCACCCGTATGTCCGCCAGTAGAAAATCCGATGTTCGCACGTTCAGCAAGCATGTTGACCAAATAGCCGATTCGGCAGAATGGGGACGCACTCCTCCAATGACAATCTCACCCATTGGAATGTTCTTACCTTTATACCATCTTGTCAGAGTCGTCGCTCCTGCACTCGTGCCATCCATCACCATCATTGGTCAGTTCCTTCTTTTTATCCTTCGCTTCGGTTAAGTTAACATTGCCATAACCCAGGGATGAAAACCTTCTGAACTTAAGGTCTTTTTCCTTCCGAAATAAGGTGATTGATTTTTTCAATTAGTTGCGGCAGTTCGCTCATCGATTTAATCGTGAAATCGGCGCCATTTTGTATGAAGGATTTTTCTGTTTTAGAGATTGCTTTCTCTTGCTCCTCTTTGGATAGAGCATTAAATTCATCCAGGCTTAATCCCATTTCAGAGCTTCCGATCACGACACCTACTGCCCAAACACCTGCATTCACCGCCTCTTTTATATCCGAGGCCGTATCTCCTACCTTAACTGCCTTCCATGATGCCGATAATTCTAATGCTTCGATATTGCGAAAAATCATATATGGGTACGGTCTTCCAATTGAATGGGTCCCATCTGGTGTGATATAAAAATCTGGGCTATAGCCTTTTTTCCTGGCATTCGGCACCACCACATCCATCATGGTTTGTGTGTATCCGGTTGTGGAACCAATTTTCATTCCTTGGTCTCTTAATGTTTGTACGGTTTCCACAACTTCCGGAATAGGATCCGTATACTCACTCAAGGAAGACATGAGTGCAGGTTCGAATTCAGCATACAATTTTTCAACGTCTTGCTCTGTAAAGGCTTGTCCGTATTTTTCTTCCCATAATGCCGAGATTCTAGGCATGGAAAGCATTGCACGGATATGGTCGATTTTCAGCATTCCCATTGGTTCCCTTGCCTCTGCCATCGTCACTTCAATTCCAGCCTGCTTAAAAATATCGATAAACACATTTACCGGGGCAAAGCAGCCAAAATCGACCGCCGTACCGGCCCAATCAAAAATAACTCCTTCTACTTTGTTCATTTAATCATCACTCCCATGTAAGTTTCGATAATTTGGCATAGTTCTTCGATATCTTTTTCATAAATCTCCCCGATATTTCCGATTCGGAATGTGCTCTCATCCGTCAATTTTCCCGGATAAAGGACGTAGCCCCTTTCCTTTACATATGTATAAAAATGCTCGAAATGAAAGTGGTCATTCGGATAACGAAAGGCTGTAATAATAGGAGACTGTTTTTCTGGTGATAAATAGGCTTGAAACCCTATTTTCTTCAGTCTTTCTCTTAAAATGGTATTATTATTCTGATAACGGGAGGATCTCGCTGGAATGCCCCCTTCCTCCTCCAGTTCATCAAGTGCTTTAGAAAACGCAGCCACTGTATGTGTCGGAGAAGTGAAGCGCCATTTCCCCTCCTTGTCCATTTCCTTCCATTGATCATATAAATCTAGTGATAAACTGCGCGAGTTTCCTTCACAAGCTTTTAGTTTCTCCAATCTGGCAATGATAAACCCAAACCCGGGAACCCCTTGAATGCATTTATTGGCACTGCTTATTAAAAAATCGATCCCTAGTTCAGGAACATGAATCTCCATGCCGCCAAAACTGCTCATGGCATCAATGATGAGCGTTTTTCCAAATTCTTTTGAGAGTTTCGAAACCATCTCAATTGGATTTAATATGCCTGTAGTTGTTTCACAATGGACCATGACCATATGTGTAATGCCTGGGTCCTCTATTAATCTATTCCTAATTTCTTCTTCATTTGGACATTCATCATAAGGTACCCGATATTCGCTAAATGCCAGTCCAATGTATTTGGCTATTTTTACAATTCTTTCTCCATATGCACCGTTCGTTATTATTAAAGCCTTATCTTGATTCGAAATGGCCGAATTCATCACCGCTTCTACAGCAGACGTACCGCTTCCCTGCATGAGGACAGCTGTATATTCTTCCGGGTCAGCTCCTGCCAATTCAAGAAGCTTAGCTCTAATTTTTTGAGTGATCATTTTATAATCATTGTCCCATGTACAGCGGTCCAACAGCATTTCTTCTTTCACAGAGCTTGTCGTCGTCAAAGGCCCGGGTGTTAATAGCTTGTAGTGGTTCATGGTTACTTTCTTCTCCTTCATCTATGATTTAGTTAGTTAGAAGCTGCTGGTAAATATCGTTTTTTCAAACGGGTGGACAGGACCTCCAATAGGACGGCAATGATGAGAATAGCGTAAGTGATAAAGCCAACCTCGCGCAGATCGAAGTAGAAGCCGGAAGCCATAAACAGCTCAAATCCAATACCGCCCGCTCCAGCTGCCGCTCCCATTGCTACCGCGACACCGAAGTTGATTTCAAACCGCAGGAAAACCCATGATAATAAGTAGGTGAAAGTTGACGGCAATACACCGCTTCTGATGATATGCCACCAATTGGCACCCGTTGATTGCAGCGCTTCAAAGATTCCTTTATCGACTTCTTCAAATGCCTCCGAAAATGCTTTTACTAAATAGGCGATAGAATGAAACAACATTCCTAGAACCGCCGCTTCACTCCCCAGTCCGGCAGCTATCGCAAAGATTAACACCCATAATACCGTTGGAACGGCCCGGATAATCGCAACAAACACACGAACTGTCCGTGATACCCATACAGGAGCTAAATTCGCGGCAGCCATCAAGGCAAGGAAAAAGGCAATGATGGCACCGATGATTGTAGCTAAAAACGCTAAACCAAGCGTAACCCCAACCTGATAGATGGCTTCTCCTAAGTCAAAATGGTTCAATGCCGGCTCGAGGAACATCACCTTCACGTTATAGGCTGTTTCCTTAATCGCCGGGCCTAATTCCAGCCCTGCATAGTTAAAGAATAGAAAGGCAACAACTGTTAAAACTGCCAGGGTGATGATTGTCCATCTTACGGCTTGGTCCCCTTTGCTCCCCGATTTGATATGAATACGTCCGTCTGCCTTTCTCTTTATATAGGCTGCTTCCATTACAGAATCACCTTCCGTATATGATTTGAAATCAGGTCCACAACAATTACGGTAATGACAATGCATAGTGTCACAAGCGCTACCGCATTATAATTCAGCATCTTATAATACATGTCAAAGGTATATCCAATTCCCGTTCCTGTTAAGATTCCTACCAGTGTGGCATTTCTAATATTCGTTTCCACCATGAACAACACCCAGCTGATCATCTGCGGCAAAGCTTGCGGTATAACCGCCTTGCTGACTATTTGGAAATAAGTTGCCCCTGTTGCCGTTAATGCTTCAACCGAACTTTGGCTCGCTTCATCAATACTTTCGATAAATGCCCTTGTTAAAAACCCTACGGTTCCAACAAATAAAGCAAGGAAGCCTGTTACGGAATTTTGTCCAAAAGAAATGAGCAAAACCAGCGACCATGCGACAACAGGGATATTTCGGGATACTGAAGCAATAAAACGGGCAAATACACTTAAAAAATTATTTACTTTGGTCGTTTTTGATCCCATTACCCCAAGGAAGAGAGAAACAACAGCCGCTAATGTTGTCGCCGCAATCGACATAAAGATGGTTTCAGCCAATTTTTCCAGGATCTTTGGCAACTTTTCCAGCGATTCCTGTGTCACCATTAAATTTGAAAAGATCCAGCCAAGCGCTTTCGGGATTGTCGCCAAGCCTTGTACAAAGTTAAAGGCTGTGATGGCTGATGATAAATAGGAAAGGACAATGATGATGAGTAGAAACATTCCTGTCTGCCATCTGCTTTTTCGCATCGTTTGTTCATTCACTGTTCGTTCTCCTTATGCTGTGATGAGTTCTCTCGATTTGGTTCCGTAAATTTTGTGGATTTGTTCTTCACCAAGATTACGGCCATTTCCATCAAATACAATTTCTCCGTTATTCAATCCAATAATCCGATCCGAGTAGTGTTGGGCCACTTCCACCTGGTGCAAGTTCACCAAACAGGTAATGCCCATTTCGAGACTAATCGATTTTAAATGGTCCATGATGACTTTAGACGAATTCGGGTCCAGCGAAGCAATCGGTTCATCGCAAAGAATCAGTTTCGGTTCTTGAATAAGTGCCCTGCAAATCCCGACACGCTGCTGCTGGCCACCGCTTAATTGGTCGCAGCGCTTATAAGCATGTTCATGAATTCCCAGCTTTTCCAGCAGGTAAAAGGCACGTTCCTTTTCTTCTTCTGTATATCTGCCTAACAATCCCTGAAGCGTTGTTTTATAGCCATATCTGCCATGGAGCACATTCTCAATCACGGACAAACGAGGAACGAGATTATAGTGCTGAAACACCATCCCAATATTCGTACGCAATTTACGCAATTCTTTTTTATTCAAACTTCCAACATCTTGATTGTTAAAGATGATCTTTCCTTCATTGAATTCAATCATTCGATTCATGCAGCGCAGCATGGTCGATTTCCCCGCACCCGACGGGCCAATAATCGAGACAAATTCCCCTGCTTTTATTTCAAAATCAATATTTTTTAAGATCTTTTTGTCAGCCGTATAGGATTTTCCAAGGCCTTCTACCTTTAACAATGACATACGCATGAACTCCTTTTCAGGTAAATTAGCAGGCAAGGGTGAGAAACGTAGGCTTATGCTCACCCTTCTGCCTTAATAATGGGTGCGTCTATTATTTTGAAAACTCGCGGATTGGGTCATACCATTCATCTTCCACAGCTACGAGTCTTTCTTTATCGCTTTTAGAGAATAAAGCACTTTGGCCGGAATCCTTAGGGGCAAAAATCTTTTCGTTATTTGCTACTTCATCAGAAGTGAATAGTTCCTGGATTTTATCAAAATCCTCTTGTCCGAGTACATCCATATTCACAACAAATGGTTCATTCAGCACCGGGATGGCACTCATCAGGGTGAATTCCTTGCCTGTTACGGTATGGAAAGGTTCTGCTGCATTATCTTTAACGCGATAAACAGCACCGGCTGTATTTTCCTCCCCTTCGGCAATCTCCACATATTCTTCTACACACGTATCACAGAATGCCGCCACATCCGCATTCCCCGTCAAAAGGTTGACTGCTGAGCCTTGATGGGAGTTTCCAAACAATACTTGAGAGAACAATGGCCCGCTTTCCATTAAATCTTCTTCAGTTAAATCTGCATACGCTTCTTGTTTTGAGAAATGATCAATCATATTAGCCGCAGGAACTTTAAAACCTGATGTTGAGCTGTTTGATACGAATGAAAACTTTGTATCGGCAATCGTATCAAGTGAAAATTCACCATCTTTTTTATACTTATCTTGTTCGTCCACATTAACCGCCAGCCAGCTATAGTATTTCGCATCCTCCAAAGTACCGGATTCACCGGATTTTACGGCGATGGTTTGAACCGCATCATTCCTATTTTTTGCTTCCACATATCCTTGGGCGCCCATAAACGCAAGGTCTGCGTTATTGTTCACTAACGATTCAATCGCAACAGCGTAGTCTGTCGTTAATTGATGCTCTACTTTTTTGCCTGTAGCTTCTGAAATCAGTCTGCCGATTTCTTCACGGGATGATTTCAAATCATTGCCGGACTCATTCGGATACCAAACCATTTTAATCACATCATCCGCCGCTCCAGCACTGTTGCTGCCTCCACCGCAAGCCGTCAAAAAAACACTTAGAATTAAGAACATGGCTAACATTAATTTTTTCTTCATTTTTTTCTCTCCTTTAATAAATAGATTTTAGAATGTGTGTGACATCTTCCTTTGTTAAAGCAACTGGATTATTATCCATCCGGCCCTTCGTAAAGGCATTGGCCGCAATCCTTTCAATGATTTCCTCATTGGCGTTGTAATCTCTGAGCTTGCTTGAGAAACCTGACAGCTGGTGGAAATGCCCGATCAGCTCATGGACCTCGCTGCAGCTGCTCACACCAAATGCTTGAAGCAACAGATCGTTTTCAATAATAGAGTCAAAATTGATTTCCATGACTTTAGCCAGCGTAATGCTTGCGGCAATCCCATGAACCATTCCAAGTTCCAGAGTCAGAGGATAGGAGATGGAATGGCATGCCGTTGTCCTTGTATTGCTAAAGGCCAGGCCTGCATATAAGCTTCCTAAAGCAATTTCTTTTCTTAAAGGAATGTTATCTGGCTGACTTAATGTCTTTTCAAAGTTGTTAACAATTTTTTTGATAGCTTCTAACGAATAAACTCTTGAAATTTCATTGGAGCTTTTTGACCAGTAAGCCTCGGTTGCATGACATAAGGCATCTAAAGCAGTTGAAGCCGTTAATCCTTGCGGTAATGAGGCAGTCAGTGTTGGGTCGATGATGGCTGTATGTGCATACAAATGTTCACTATCCACTGACATTTTCACTCCGCCGGCACGATCCCAAATCGTTGCCCAGCAAGTAACCTCGGAACCCGTACCAGAGGTTGTAGGGATGCCAATCCATGGTATGTATTTTTGATTTTCTTTATATAACTTTTGTTGAATCACAGTACGTAAAGTGGAGACAGAATCCAGTTTCATATCCTTTAAGGCAGCCAAGGATTTCGACAGGTCCATAACACTGCCGCCCCCAATTCCTACTATGCATTGATAATCATAGTTTTCAATTTGTTTATAGTAATAAAACAAGTCTTCCACATCAGGATTGGAAATGTTCACTTCTACCTGCTTAACATCAAAACCCCCAAGGAATTGATAAAGGCTTTGTCCGGCCTCGGATTCTAAAAAGTCACCCCCTCGATGTAAGAGGACAATATTTCCAGGTTGAGGATGGACGGTATTTAATACATCCTCGATAACGTCTAAACGATCTATTTTAATTTTGACTGGATTGAAGTAGCTCCCCATTCTGTTAAGTCCTTTCATGTTCGTTTTTTGTATTGCTTTGCTTTACAATGCAAGATTAATCCGTTTTTTGCTGTTTTACAATGGGTTTTACAGTTTCATTACACAATGTTTACAGTGTTTTCATAGAATTTATACAAAATTCACTTTACAAGTTGCTTTATTTTGCTTGGTTTTGCTTTTTTTCAATTTGTGATATGCTTTTTATACTAGAAATTTACAGGAATTGGAGAGATTTATATGATGCTGCAGGAGCAAAGACATCAGATGATTGAATCCTTTTTAAAACAGCAAAAAGCTGTAAAAGCTTCTGAACTTGCTGCTTTATTGGATGTCTCGATTGATACGGTACGAAGGGATTTAGAGGTTCTTGAGAAGAAAGGAATGGTCAAACGAGTTCACGGCGGGGCTGTTTTAATCCAAAATAAGGAAATTGTATTAAACAAGCTATTTAATGAACGAAAAGTAAAAAATCTCGAAAAAAAACAAGAAGCAGCCTCATTGGCGATTGAATTAATTGAAGAGGGGCAGGCTATTGCTCTAAATGGCGGGACAACAACGATCGAATTAGCAAAAGTCCTTGCTGAAAAGTTTAAAAGGTTAACCATCATTACAAACGACCTTCGGATTGTATCTATTCTGGGAGCGAATAAACATTTCAATGTCATCCTCACCGGCGGCTTTTTTAATCCAGAGGAAAATACTTTATATGGGAAACAATGTGAAGAAATCCTGTCTCATTTTAATATTGACCTTGCTTTTATCACGGTGAATGGATTGTCGCTTGAACACGGTTTAACCGATTTTAGAATGCATGAAGTTGGCGTGATTCAAACGATGTTGTCCCGGTCCAAACACAAAGTAATAGTGGCGGATTCAACAAAATTTGAGACATCCGCTTACATCAATATTTGTCCGCTAAAGGATATTGACCTGATCGTCACAGATCGCTCACTCCCTTCTCATGTGGCAGAGCAATACAGCAAACAGGAAATACGCATTCTTTTTCCACAATAGTCTATTTTATTTCAGCTCCCATGGACGGTTCTTCTGCCTCACTATTAGATAGTTAGTACTCCATCGTCCCTTTAACAGGTGATAAAATTAAAGAGAATAATCTCACAGCAGATTAGGCTTGAAACGAGACGGTAATCATTGAGAAATTCATTAAAACCCTTGAAACAAATAAATGAATTATTATCCAGCAGAAAACGAATCGGAACTGTATCCGATTCGTTTTTTGATTATATGGAGGAAGATATCGGTGCATGTTCTAGTCATTTTTGAATAATAAGTAGTTAAAAATGACTAAGGCTGCAAATGGAATCAATATAAGCGGTCTTGTAATTTAAAGGATAAGGAGCAAAAGTTCGTAAATATTTTGAATTTCCTTAGTCAATTATGACTAATTCTCAGTAATCATGAAGAAATTGTTCTGCCAGAAAAATTTATAACTTGTGCTTGCACCTTGTTCTTATCCTAATTCTTAAATTATCTCTCCATGATTAAACCTGGTTTCTGTCTTCGCATTAACTTGAGGAAGGGTGAGGGAAGTTATTTGCAGTGTGCTAATTCGTATGCTATTTGCTATGGGGATGGGTGTGTTAAAAATGGTAACTAGGCTTTTGGATATTTTTTTAAATGATGTGAAGGCTTCTTATTCAACGGGCAGTTTAGTTGAAAAACGAATGTAAAGAAATAGTTAATTTTTGTAAAGTGCAAAGGATTCTAGTATACCCTTATTGAAATTTTAGAAGATACTGGGATTGGCAGTGGAAAAAGTAAGCATTAAGAAATATCTTTTTATAGAAAAATATTTTCTATGCAGAAAGGAGGGGAAATTTTGTTTTTAAAAATTGTAAAGAATGATTTTTACAGAAAAAAAATCACAACTGTGACAGTATTTGTGTTTATAACCATGGCGGTTCTATTGGGAGCTAGTGCAACAAATATCGTTGCAAATCTGATTCAGTCGATGTCGGAACTGCAGGAACGTGCAGTACCAGCTGACATTACGGTGATGCATGCCGGAGAGTATGACCAGGCAGAAATCGACCAATTCGCAGAAAAATACCGTGACCATATAGTGATGCAGGAGACGATGGATCTTCAGAATATTGATGGAAGCAATATTCATTTTGGCCAAAATCAAACGATGGCAGGAACTATACAGGATATTTCATTTGTTGTCCAGAATAAGAAATTTGATTTTATATTGGATTTGGATAATGAAAAGCTGGAAGTAAAGGAAGGAAAAGTGGCTGTTCCCATCTATTTCATGGAACAATATGACTTGAAAATAGGTGAGACGATTACGGTGAAAAGCGGCGGGTATGAGAAAGAGTTTGTCATTTCAGATTATGCAAGAGATTTTGAGATGAACTCTTCCCTTACTTCTTCGAAACGGTTTGTTATTAATCAGAATGACTATGATGAAATGCTTGAAATGCAGGCTGGGGAACTGGAATATCTGATTGAATTCAAGCTGAATGAAAACGGGGATTCTCAGGCTGTCCAGGCTGCATATATTAAAGCAGGTCTTCCAGCAAACGGTCCTATAGTCGGAGGAACGATATTTCTTTTGTTTAATGCGATGTCAGATGCAACTGTGGTAATGGTTATTATACTTATCAGTATTTTGCTGATTATTATAGCATCGCTCTGTATCAGACTTACGTTTCTGGCAACGATTGATGAAGATTTAAGAGAAATCGGTGTTATGAAAGCAATAGGTATATCCAAAAAGGATATAAAGAATGTATATCTTAACAAATACAGAGTCATGTCAGTGGCAGCCGGTATAATAGGCTATCTGCTTTCCTTTGTATTGGTAAATCTGTTTAACGGTAATATGAGACTTTACATATCTTCGGAATTATCAGGAAACTTAAAATATCTCCTATCGTTTATAGCTCCATTATTTGTCTATTTCATGATTGTGATGTACAGCAAGAAAATACTGAAAAGAATCGATAAGATTTCTGCGGTGGAAGCATTACGTTCAGACATCATGGAGCATGGAAAGAACAGAAAATACAGTTTTCCACTGCTTAAGAACAAATTCTTCAGCATCAATATTTACATGGGACTTAGGGATGTATGGAAGCGTTTCAAATTATACAGGTTGCTATTTTTTATTTTTGCCGTATGTACGTTTATTGTCATACTTCCCTTAAATATGTATAACACTGTGAATTCAGCAGGATTTTCTACATACATGGGAATAGGAAAATCTGATATGAGAATCGATCTTCGAAGGACAGATTCGATTACAGAAGATAATAAAAAGCTACAGGAAGAGCTGAAGAATGATTCGGATATTGAAAAGTATGCGGCCTATATCACATCTTCCTACCAGGTCAAAAACGCGGATGGTTCCTGGGACTATATTAATATTGAAATCGGAGATTTTTCCGTATTTCCATTAAAATACCTGGAAGGCAGAGCACCGGAGGGTGAAGGAGAAATCTCACTTTCCTTTGCCAATGCGGCAAAACACGGATTAAACAAAAAAGTAGGAGATGAAGTAACCGTCAGGGTTGGCGGGGAAGAACAAATCTTATCCGTTACTGGTATTTATCAGGATATTACAAACGGGGGTAAAACAGCAAAAGCGCATACGAGTCTTGGGGTAAATGAAGAGGCCGTTCTTTGGTATATTGTGAGCATGGATCTAGCTCCGGGCGTTAATATTCGTGAGAAAATGGACTACTACCAGAATGCTTACGATTCTGCGCAGGTAAATGATATCAAAGAATATACTGGGCAGACTCTTGGAAATATCATTAATCAGATGAGCCTGATTGTTATAGGTGGAATCGCAATAGCAGTAATCATTGCTGTATTGATAACGGCATTATTCCTTAAGATGTTATTATCAAAGGATATGCCTCGGATTGCCATTATGCGAAGTATGGGATTAACTTCTAAAAATATTAAACACCAATATATGGCAGGAACTTTGCTGGTACTGATATTGGGAATCATATTCGGAGTGTTGGCTACAAATTATTTAGGGGAGTTCCTGGTAAGTATAGCAATGTCCACTATGGGAGCTGCAAAAATTGAGTTGGTTAATATTGCATGGCAGACTTGGCTGCTCTGTCCGTTAGCACTGATTGTGGTCGTTGGATATACGATATCTGTGTGCTGCAAGGTAACAGAAGATGATGATTTATCTGTAACTTTTAGAAGTTAGAACGGCTTAAAAAGCTCCGGGCAGTAGGCGTACCTGCGAAGGTGGAAGAAGTTCCCCTGCGTGAAGCACCGATGTAGATAAGAATGCAGATTTCTGAAATTTCATGGTGCCTCTGTGGATTTAGACTTTGATTGAATTGGAGAAATATACATGACCAATATAATAGAAGCTTTAAGTGTGAACAAAAAAGTAAAATTAGGAAAAGATAATGAGCTTCATATTTTAAAGAATATAAACTTGGAGATAGAAGAAGGTGAATTTGTATCGGTCATGGGGCCATCCGGAAGTGGGAAATCAACACTGCTATATAATGTTAGTGGCATGGATAGAATTACTTCTGGCAGTGTGAAATTTAAAGGCCGTGAAATCGGCGGACTAAAAGAAGAAGAACTGGCAAAGATCCGGCTGAAAAACATGGGATTTATCTTTCAGGATATTAATCTATTAAAGAATCTTTCATTGATTGACAATGTGATGTTTCCTGCTCTTGTTTCAAAAGATGCGGATAAAAAAGCGGTACATCAAAAAGCAAAAAAACTATTGGAAATGACAGGAATTGAAATGCTTGCAGATCACAATATCACTCAGGCTTCTGGTGGACAGCTACAAAGAGTCGGCATCTGCAGAGCATTGATAAATAATCCGGATATCATATTTGGAGATGAACCGACCGGAGCATTAGATTCCAAATCGACAAAAGAGATTATGTCAATCCTAGCAGAGATTAATAAAAAAGGGACAACCGTAATGATTGTTACGCATGATGTAAAGGTGGCAGCAAAAACCGAAAGAGTATTGTATATGGTAGATGGAAATATTGTGGCACAGAAGAAAATGCGTAAATACAATGGGCATCCTGACGATATTAAAGAAAAAGAAGAAAGCATCATGAAATGGTTAGCGGAAAATGGATTCTAATTATTCATGTTTTATCAATGCTTCAGGCTTTTGCTAATTTTACTGGGTTTCTCATGTTCAGTCTTTTTTGGATCGCGACGATAGCTTTTACATTTGCAGAAGCTTTTATCTTGCCGCTGTTGGCAGCCGACGCACCGAAGTTTGTAGAGGGATACCTTGTAGAGCACGGGGACGGTTCTTCTGCCTCACTATCAGTTGGTAGCAATCATCAGCCCTTTTAAAAAGGAGATAACCCACTCAAAAAGCCTAATCCAACAGCGGATGAGGCTTAAAACGAAGAGAACCGTCCCCCTGATTACCCCTGATTAAAACTGTTTTCCAAAAATATTCAAAAACCCGAGCTGGTAAGACAAAAACACACTTACGAAAAACATGGCAACAAAGATACTCACAAACACCCAATCACGTGTTTGGATGGTCATTTCATGATAATGAGTCCGGTCGGTTTCTCCGGTAAATCCTTTTGATTCCATCGCAAGCGCTACCCGCTCCGCTTTACGGATCGCATTGGCTAAAAGCGGAATGGCATAGCGGCGAAACTGATGCACACGCTCTTTAACTCCTCTTGCCCTCCCTCCCCCTCGAATGCGATGGGCTTGCCTTAGCACTTGAAGCTCATAACGGAAGGTCGGCAAAAACCGATAACCCGCTAAAATCCCGAATGTCAGCTTTGGCGGCAGCTTGCATTGCTGCATCAAACTTAACATGAATTTTGTTGAGTCGGTCGTTAAGATGAACAGTTGAGATAACGCTGCGAAAGAAAGAGATCGCAAACCTAACGAAATTCCGGCCTGAAAGCTTTCCGAAGTGACTTGAAATGACCAAAGGGAAAATAACACGTCCCCGCCTGAAAAAGCTCCGCCAGGATGGAGCATCGTCATCCAGGCAAAGCTTGCTGCCAATAAAAGAAAAGGCGAAACAATGATGATCCAGCGCTTGAAAGCCACTTCGCCCGTGAAAAACGTCACTGCCACCGGAACTACCAAGTAGATCAATGGTGTCAGCGGATCAAATGTGAACGCCAGGAGCAGGGCCGGAATCAATACAGCAAAAGCCTTCACCGTCGGATTAATGGATGTTAGCATGCGCCACCACAACTCCCTGTTTTTTCTCGACTGGATGGAGATTTTGAAGCAACTGGTGAATTCTAACCCGGAAAGGGAGCCTGAGTTTCGCCTCTTGGAGAATGTCCGGTCTTCCCCATAATTCATCCGGTTTTCCGCTGAGCCCACTTCCCCTCCGTTTACGACATACACTTTTTCACAATAACTGTCGACCAGATCCATGTCGTGGGTAACGAATACGATCGCCGTCCCTTGCTTTTGCAATGCTTGAATCATCTGCATCAATTCTTTCGTTGTTTGCGCATCCTGGCCAAAGGTCGGTTCGTCGAACAGCAATACACTTGGCGTGTCCTCCAGCATCGTTGCCACGCTTAGACGCCGCTTTCATCGGTGGTGCCTGTCCACTACCCGAATGTAACAAAAAAAGATGAAACCATGGCGATTTCACCTTTACTCCTCATTTCTCGAAAAAAAATAAACACTTACATTTACAAACACTTCCTTGCAGCCAATTTCTTTTGCAAGGTCACGGGCCGCTGGACTTAAACCTGCTGCATAAAACCCCGTTTCATCTTACATAAAACACATACTGCTCATCAAAACAAAAGCTATAAAAACACCAATGATTTCCCTATTACCGTTACATGCCCCTGATCTGCCCACAAGATATTCACCGTGCTGCCAGCCCTTCTCCAAGATTACCGACAGTGTTTCCCCGTCTTCACATGGGCCATTTCCATCCTGCCTATAGGCTATTCAACAAACTCATTAAAGTTGCAGACACCGACATTCCCTCATCTCATTAATGAGAATATGCATGCGTCTAGGTATCCTTTTGTGCAATTCCTTGTTCTTGGTTGAGATGTGAAACATTCCTGTGAAACAAGAAAAAACGGGGAGTTACAGGCACGTTACCCGAACGTGTTTTTTTTTGAGTACAAAAACTTAATTCGCTTATATATTAACAGTCCGATTCGAACTGAATTGGACTGCATCATTTTGTTGGTATCAAGGTTTTTCTGTTCATTTAAGGGTGATTTATTACCCTTTTTCGACCCCTTTTAGACGATGACAGAAGTTATTGTCAGTGTGCTGATTCGAATGCTAATTGCTATTCGGATTGGTTTGTTAAAAATGGTAAGTAGGTTTTTGGATATTTACTTTAAAATGATATGGAGGCTTATTCAACTAACGGAGCAGAATAGTTGAGGGAGCTACTAGAGCAAAATAGAACTTATAAAGGATGAGTGTAATGGCTTCTGAACGAGATGAAATGATAAAGGCACTTAAAATGATTCTTATTCCATTATTAAGAGAAAAGGGATTTAAAGGTTCTTTCCCGCATTTTCGACGCAAATTAACAAACCGAATAGACCTTATCTCTTTCTTCTTTGATAGATATGGGGGTGGATTTACTGTTGAAATAGGTGCATCACCATCCAATGGCTTTACCATTAAAGGGGGACCTCATATTCCTCCGAATAAGGTAAACACTACTCACCATGTCCCACAAACATGGCTTGAACCATTCGAAGGACATGACTCATTTAGATATGATGAAGAGCCTGTTCCAGACGATATTTATGAAAAATTAGCATATGAGGTTGTCTCCCTTCTCCCTAAGGCTGAGGAATGGTGGAATTCGGATAAAATAGCTCGTATTATTGAGAAAAAGACCAAACAACAAGGTTACATAAATTTTGATTGAATATATGTATCATTATTAAGGTAACGGGTGCTTTGTTCCTAGAAGGATTAAGGCACCTTTTTGTTGAATTCCATATAATATTGGTAAAAACCCACCATCTGTATATATTTTCCACAGTTTTGATACTAACCCCCAAATGAAGTTCTCTATTAAGAGGAGGATTTACCTAGGTTATTGAAATAAAGGATTATTGAGCTAACGGGGCAGGTTAACTCAATAAGACTTAGTTTATTCAAGGTTTGATAATACAAAAAAGACATTCCTGAAAAGAAGAATGTCTTTTTTGTATTACCTACATTTAACGTTTAATTTCTTTTTCAATAACATCCTTTACTACATCTTCAATGGTTACATTTTCGAGAACCTTCTCCATTGCATTCTGAGCGCTGAAAAAGAGTGGTTCAATTGTATTTTGAATATTCCTTCCGACTGTACAATCAGGATTTGGATTTTCGTGAATGCTAAATAGTTCGTTGTCCTTGACAACATTAACGGCTTTATAAACATCAAGCAATGTAATATCCGATAGATCCTTTGCGAGTTCTGCTCCTGCAATACCAGGTTGTACTTTTATTAATCCTGCTTTTTTTAGCATCCCCATAATTTTTCTGATCACGGCTGGGTTCGTGTTAACACTTCCTGCTAAATATTCAGATGAACTTACTCCATCTTTATTTATTTCGATTAGAGTTAATATATGAATTCCTACGGAAAATCTGCTGCTGATAGACATCTTCAGTCACCTTCCCTTACTTTTTTACGAGAAAATAAATTAATATCATGTAATTCATTCGATTACAAGTCTATTATAACTTAAAAAGTTAATCATAATAAAAAATGATTTATTATGTTGTTGACATTCAATTAATATGTAACTACAATGATTACATGTAATCGAATTAATTACAACTTAATTTCTCAATACAGGAGGGCTATAAAGTGAAAATTGGAATTATTGGTGCAAGTGGGAAAGTAGGCAGCCTTATTTTGAAGGAAGCAGTTAGTCGGGGACATCAAGTTACGGCTATCGTAAGGGATAAATCAAAACTTAAAGACACAAATGTTGCGGTCCTCGAAAAAAATATATTAGATCTTACACAAGATGATGTTAAGCAGTTTGAAGTAGTCGTAAATGCTTTCGGTGCTCCACTTGGTGAAGAGCAAGCACATGTGGATGCTGGACATGCTCTCATTGAGGCAGTTAAAGGAACGGATACAAGGATCATCGTTGTTGGAGGAGCTGGAAGCCTTTATGTCGATGAAAATAAAACGGTTCGGTTAATTGATACACCTGAATTTCCAGATTTCGTGAAACCAACTGCAAAAGGCCAAGGGCGAAATTTACAAGAATTACAGACAACAACTGATATTACATGGACATTTCTCAGTCCTTCTGCCGTTTTTGATGCGGAAGGAAAAAGAACTGGATCTTATAAGTCAGGAAAAGATCATCTTCTTGTAAATTCAAAAGGTGAAAGCTATATCAGTTATGCGGATTACGCCATTGCAGTTTTAGATGAAATTGAAAATCCACAGCATATAAACGAACGTTTTACTGTCGTTGGTGAAGCAGAGTAAGTAGTAACGGCATCAAAGAAGGTTTTTTGTAATCGAATAATCTTGAAGGAGATTTTTATTATGAATCAAAGGGAGCTTACTCTCATCTATGTGTGGGATGCATACTGTGGCTGGTGTTACGGGTTCTCGAAGAGCCTTCAAGCCTTTCATGAGAATCATCCTGAATTACCCCTGACAGTTTTGTCTGGAGGTCTATTTGTAGGTAATAAAAAGCTTCCAATAGCCTCTTTCTCGCACATTCCAGAAGCAAATAAAAGAATCAGCCAGCTAACTGGTGCAGAGTTTGGCACCCCTTACCAAACATTGTTGGAAGAAGGTACTTTTGTTATGGACTCCGAGGCGGCGGCTAAAGGCTTGTCTGCATTGCGTTTCTTCGCACCAGAACGTGCCTACTATTTGTCCTCGTCTATACAACGTGCGTTTTATTACGAAGGTAAGAGTCTCAGTGACCCAGCAACTTACCGAGAAATTGCTATTGCTAATAATCTTGATCCAGAGGCAGTTCTGGCACGGTTCGAGGACGTGGCCTCCACCAAAGATGCCCACGCAGACTTTGCAAAGGTTCAGCAGCTTGGTGTCCAAAGCTACCCTACATTGCTTTTGCAAAAAGGTGACGAATTTATCGGGCTTGGTGGAGGTGTTATGACCGCCGAGAAGATTGAGACTCGTCTTGAAAGTGTCATTTCATAACTATTTCTTGAACAGTATAATTGAACTTAACCATAAACCGACCTTATTCCATTAGAAAGGTCGGTTTTTCAATATAAGAATTATGCAATGCCAATTAAAATCAATAAGTCGATTATAAGGGAATGTGAAGTATTGTACTTAAACTAAAAGGTGCGTTGGTCCAGGAAGGATTAGCCGCCCTTTTTGTTGAATACCTTATTGAACAAACGGGGCAGTTTAGTTGAATAAAGAAACAACAGTTAAAGTTCTATAACACAAAAGAAAAAACCTACCCTGGATTCGGAAAGGATAGATTTTTTCTGCTTATTCAAATTTTCGCTAATGCTTCGCAGCATCAATGTTAATTTGCTCTATAATAAATTTATTATGCGATTGAGTATAATTTTTTGGCCCTCAAACTAGAAGAAAAGCTGTCCCTCGCTCATTAAAAGGGACAGCCAAAGAGGGGGACACCCTTATGCTGGGTATAGTGGTAGTATGTTCCAAATTGATGGATTTATACGCAAAGTCTTGGTGCTACTTTTTCTCCTTGCATGAGCGGGGCAGTAATGTTTAATAAGCAAGTCGTAAATGGGTAGTAGACAAAAATTATGCAATAAAAAAGCGAGGGAATGTCCTCGCTAACTTTTATCTATCAAAATTTAGATGCGAATTAAAAATTTTACTTTTGGCTATGAAGTTTGAGGCTAGGAAGAGAAAAATGTAAATTGGGAATGAATAATACGGTTTCCAATGAATAGGCTCATAAAGATTTGCAACTGTAGCAAGTGGTTCACCTATGAAGGCTGAAAGGAAAGCGAAAATGATTGCTTTAAGGATAGGTGACCAGTGGGGCTTAATTTCAACCATTAACATTGTTGTGATAGGTAACAGAGTAAGATCCCAAGGGAAATAACCAGGTATAAAGGGGAATACATCATATGGATATATCCATAATCCTTGTTGTACACCCAGGGAATCTAAGGTAAGAGCGAGTGTGGAAATAAAGAGTCCTGTCCTAAGAAGGTCACCAGTGAATTTTTTATTATGAAACTTCCACCAAAGGAGCCATGGGAAGATACCTAGAAATATACCTATCCACCATCGTGGTGTAAGAAAAATAATATTTTGCCAAGTCTGTATTAATTTATCGTTAGCATCATGATAATTAGAAAATACTTTAATCATTTCTTTAGTAGTATCTATAGGCGACAAATGCTCACCTCATATTCATTAAAAGTTTTTAAATATTGTTTACTTTTCACAATTTCTTTATTCCTGGTTCGATAAAATGTGCGGGAAACGAGAGGTATATTTTCTAAATATCGAGGTGCCAAACAAGGTGACACCTTTCTTATTTAACGAAACAGCCTTCCTGTAAAAAAAAAGTTTGTGAAGCAATGTACTTAAACTAACGGGTGCGAGAGAACAAAAGCAACGCCGAGATCGTTGCTTCTTTTTGCTTAGAAATATTTTTGGTAAAATTCCTGCCTTAGCCTTCCGCTCAACTGAGCATAAATCCGTGTGGTTTCACTCTTCTCGTGACCGACCCAAAAGACTTTGTATGACTTCAACAGTAGCTCCGTTATTCAACTAATGGGTTGCATAGCTGTGTCTGAGTTGATGAGGATAAATTTCCTTATTTATGGCGGCTCGACCTGCTCATTCTATGTGGCAGCCGCTCTGTCACAAATATGGCAGGGTCCGTATCCTGGCGGCCTTCAATGTACCGTTTAAGCCGGATTTCGGCTCGTATATTAAAATAAACCTCACGTTCCTTGTCTCCTTTTCCCCTGACAATTGCAGAACGGTTGGACCAATTAATGCATTTACGTTCAAGCGAAACAATTTCCCCGTTCCTGCATCCCGTTGAGAACATAAATTCAAACAAGGCTTTTTCCATCGGGCTAACACAGGCTTCACGCAGAAGTTCGATTTCCCTTTCAGTTAAGAACTTCGGTATGCGTTTACCGACCTTAGGTTCCTATATTTGATGCAGGGTTATGTTGTATATGACCTTCTTCGTGGCACCAACGGAATAGGGATTTCATAAATCGTATCCTATGTGCCATGCTGGATGGCTTTAGGGCCGTCGCTGAATTATTAAGGTATTCCTTCAAATTTTCAGTGTTAAGGGTGGCTATTTCTGCATCCTTGAAATACAGGACAAGCAACTTTGCCTGAATGCCATAGGCTTTTATTGTATACGGTGAAAAGCCCTCAATTCGTTTGTCGGCTGCATACATTTCGCTTGAAAAAACGACTATCATAACCCAACAAAAAACAGAAGTTTACTATATTTGGAATCAATATTTTACAAAAAAAATGATCTTCGGTGAATTAGAAGAAGCAGGCTTTACTTTAATATCAATTTACAATGATGTAACTGGTGAAGAGTATCAGGAAGGAAATGATACAATTGCCTTATTATTAGAGAAAAGCCAATAGAGGATTAAAAATTCTCCTTCAAACAATTGGTATAAAGTTTGTGAATGAATGTACTTCAACAAACGGGTGCAATATTGCATGGGCTTCGCTATTGCAGGTTACTGGGATTACAAAATGTAACTGAGCAGGTATTACTTACAGCTGCATGTCAGAATATGAAAAAGATTGCCAACCACCTAACCAAGCACGGCTAGGTGATTGGGAGTGGTGTTCTCATAATTAAAGGAACAGAAAATCGGTTTAAAATCAACCATCATAAAAAAGTGTAGAGAAAAAAATACCCCTTTCTCTATACTCTGGGAACTCGGAGTCCGAGTTCTTTTACATTAAAAATCAAAATTATCTGGGTCTGGCCCTACACGAAGATTTTGATTTAATCCATCAATGATTTCCATTTCCTCTTTCGTCAATTCAAAATCAAACACATTCGCATTTTCAACAATTCGATGCTCTTTTGTTGATTTTGGAATGGTAATAACCCCGTTTTGCAAGTCCCAACGCAAAATAATTTGGGCGATAGATTTATTATGCTTGTACGCAATTTCCTGTAAAACTTCGTTGTCTAGCAACTGACCTTGCATTAATGGTGACCATGCTTCAAGCTGAATACCGTTGTCTTGACAAAATGCTTGCAGCTCTTTTTGAGATAATCGCGGATGGTATTCTACTTGATTGACTATCGGCTTAATTTCAGCAACCTTCATTAAGCCTTCCAAATGATGAATTTGAAAATTACTTACACCAATTGCTTTTACTCGGCCTTCTTTATAAAGAGTTTCTAACGCTCTCCAAGCATCCATATATTTGCCTTCAACTGGCCAATGAATTAAATATAAATCTAAATACTCTAAGCCAAGTTTCTTTAAGCTTTTTTCATAAGCAGCAATCGTTGATTCATATCCTAAATCCGCGTTCCAAACCTTTGAAGTGACAAACAGCTCTTCTCTTGGAATACCTGCTTCTTCTAAGCCTTCTTGGATTCCTTTGCCAACACCTTTTTCATTCCCATAAATCGCTGCTGTATCCACACTACGGTATCCATGTTGAATAGCTGTTTTTACTGCGTTTACTAATTCAGGACCATCTTCGACTTTAAAAACTCCAATTCCAAACCAGGGCATTTTCACACCATTATGCAAAATTGTTGTATCTTGTAAACTTTTTACCATCATTAAAACCTCCGAAGTAATATTATATTCTTACCTGATCTTTTCGTTCTAAAGCACGGCTGAATCCAGTTAAGACTGCAGCCGCTAAAACCATAAGTGCTCCAATCCAGGACGTATGAATAAGTCCAATTGAGTCTGTAATAATGCCACCCAAAGAAGAGCCTATTGCAATCCCGGCATTAAAGGCAGCAATATTTATGGCCGATGCAACATCAACTGCACTAGGTACGAAGCGCTCTGCCAGCATCACCACATATACTTGTAAGCCTGGCACATTCATAAATGCTAACAGCCCCATTAAAAGAATAGTGATTAATCCTGCAATTTTAAATGGAGCTGTAAACATCAAAATAAATAAGATAATTGCTTGTACAATAAACATATAGAACAATGCGCGAATTGGATTTTGGTTCGATAGCTTTCCACCAATCATATTTCCAATCGCAATCGCAATTCCATAAGCTAATAAAATGACAGCCACAATTCCTTCTTTAAAGCCAGTGATATCTTGGAGCAATGGTGATAAGAAGGTAAACACAACAAATGTCCCACCATACCCTAATGCTGTAATAATAAATAAAAGCAATAAACGACCATTTGTCACAAGCTTAAGCTGGTCACGAAAAGTTGTTTTTTCTCCTTTTCGTAAATTAGATGGGACAAGAATGCTATTTGCAATTAAGGCAATGACACCAATGATAACAATGATAATAAAAGCTGTTCTCCAACTTAGCTGCTGTCCAATAAAGGTTCCGAAAGGTACACCAGTTACCGTAGCAACTGTAAGACCTGTAAACATAATTGAAATCGCGCTAGCTCTGCGATTCTCCGGAACTAAATCAGCAGCTATTGTCGAACCTATTGACATGAAGATCCCATGTGAAAATGCTGAGATTACGCGTGCTACTAGCAATAACCCAATTGTCGTAGAGATGGCCGCAAGCGTATTGCCAATAATAAAGACAATCATAATCCAAATTAATAATGTCTTTCGTGACATTCTCGATGTCAAAGATGTCAAAATAGGAGCTCCAAATGTTACCCCTAAAGCATATAAAGATACAGTTAATCCTGCCGTGGTAACTGGTATACTTAAATCATCTGCAATCAGAGGCAACAAACCGACACTGATGAATTCAGTCGTTCCGATTGCAAAGGCACTAACTGCTAAAGCAAGCAATGCTAACGTGCTTTGCTGTTTACTTAAAGACATATTATCTCCTCCTTTTTACTGTTATATAAATGTAAACTTTCTTTTCAGCGAATACTAAATTCGAAAGAAAGTATAGTGTGTATCGGCCGACAAATGTTATTATGAGGTATATCATTCATAAAAAGAAGTACGCACTTTAAAGTTATATAGGTACCCAAAAGTAATATAGATACCTTTTAGTTCCTATAAGGAGGAGGACAAAGATGCAAAAAAAGAAATACAATATTTCTGTTGAAGCGACATTAGAAGTCATCGGTGGAAAGTGGAAATGTGTGATTCTCTGCCATCTTACTCATGGAAAAAAACGAACAAGCGAATTAAAGCGCCTCATGCCAAATATCACACAAAAAATGCTTACCCAACAGCTGCGCGAGCTAGAAGAGGATGGTGTCATCAATCGAATCGTGCATAACCAAATTCCACCCAAAGTAGAATACGAGCTTAGTGAATATGGGCGAAGCTTAGAAAGTATCCTAAATTCACTATGTGCATGGGGTGAAAACCATTTAACGAAAGTATATGGAGATAAATTTTCTGTTCTAGAAGATAGTGTGTTGAATGAACAGCTTAAGTAAGGGAATTCAGAGTTTGGGTCTTCAGGGGGTTATTTAGTTTGATTAGTGACTCTTTTCATTTGGAGGTAATGAGTAGGTCTGATTTGTTACCTCATATCTTCCCACTCACTTATAACGGGCACAAATATCCGGACATTAAATGTAAGACAGATAAAACAGCCGATTCCTAAAAATAGAAGGTGAAGTCGGCGGTTTTATTATCTAATTTCCTTAGCGTACAAAATTTCCGAAATGTTGGCGGTACCCCATTTAGAACCCCTAAAAAATGGCTAAAATTTTCTCTCATCCATATATAATTTTTAAAAATAGATTGTGAATTTTTATACTAAAACTAACCAGCTTATAGTTGTCAAGATTTTTCAATGAAATAGAATTTTATAGTATGGTATGCTAAAAGTAAGCATGCCAAATAACCTTCCTAACCTGATTGTTTGGAAGGTTTTGCTTTTATTAGTCCATTTGGGTAATTAATCTAGATCTTGGAAGGTAGTCCTGCTTATTAAAAGGGCATAAATCCAATGTAAAAGCTTATTGGCACAAGCTATTATGGCTACTTTATAGGGTTTTCCTTCCTCACGTTTTTTATCATAGAATTCCCTCAACCTTTTATTTCGAGGGATTAGTTCATCCGTCGTTTTGCTTTTCCTGCAATCTCTAATTGCACATCTAACAGCGGTATACAAAGTGTGCCTTAGCCGGCTTGAACCTCTTTTTGTAATCCTGTTTACAGTACCTCTGAATTTACCTGATTCAAAGATACTTGGGTCAATACCAGCGAACGCGACGAGCTTTTTAGGGTGATCAAACCGCTCAATCTCACCAATTTCGGAAATAATCGTGGCAGCGATTTTTTCTCCGATACCAGGGATTGATTGGATGATATTATATTCTTCAATATCTTTTGCCAAAGCATCTATCTCTTCCTCAAATTTGGATAGATGCTTTTGGTATTCAAGAAGCATTTTTATATACATTTCCATGCTTAAAATATGGCTTTGATAAAGATTTTCCCGAAAGGGATTCTGGCTTGCGGCAGCTAACAGGGCTATCGCCTTTGTATTTGCCCACTTGATGGAACGCCTTGGGCATAACTGTTTTATTGTTTTGGTAAGAGTCTCTTCACCTGCTTCCAAGACACTCTGTGATGTTGGAAATTCAAGCAAGGTTAGTAGGGAGACAACAGAATATAAGTCACCAAACACTCCTCTATATACCGGGAATACTTGATCCAAGACTGCTTGGAATTGAAGTTTTGTTTGTACATAAATTCCTGTAATATTATCGTGCTGTCTGGTCAGGTTTCGAAGGTTCAGAAGCTGAATGCCACGTTTCTTATAAGGTTCCAAATCTTCTTTGTAATACATCTCGCAGAGATGATTGGCATCAATAATATCCGTCTTTACCTTTCTTAAACTAGAACTCTTTGCCCGATAAGAGACTAGAGGATTAACAATTATAATCAAGTAACCTCTTTCCTCAAAATAATGAACTACCGGAGTATGGTAATGACCAGTTGACTCCATCACCAATGGAGGTTTTACCCCGGCTATTCTCTCAACATCTGAGAGAAAGGAGTGCAGTTTTTCCAAACCTTCAAGAGTATGCTCAACTTTAAAGCTTTTTTGATAAGGTTTTTTCTTATCCAGGAAAGCTTGTACCTGGCTTTCTCCTTTGGCTACATCCAGTCCAACCACTGGATTCATCGGCTTCTCCTCCTAAATCCTATTTGCCGGTACCCCTAATCCTTCTTGCAGTATCATAGCTTCGCTTGTTATACGAGATCTACGTCCCAACCAGCCTCAATCATGTTTCTACAAGTAGGGGGCGAACTGTTTAGTTGACGAGATTAAATCCCACGGGTGCTTCCGTTCTGCCCCGGCTACCGTAATATTAAAACCATATAAAAAATGGTCAACCAGAAATATCTGGCTGACCTTATAATACGAACGGGTGCTTATGTTCAACAACTCACTACTACTAAATAAAGCTCAGAACCTACTGGCTCTGAGCTTCCTTGCGTGCTAATTGTCTGCTAACTCGGTTGCGAATTACTGTTTGAATAGCACTGTGTATTCGAATTTTGTACTTCAAAACCGTACTTGTTAGGCTAACGAAGTGCGGTTTTTAACTATAAATTTAAGCTTAAAACTGTTTCCCAAAGATATTTAAAAACCCGAGCTGATAAGACAAAAACACACTTACAAAAAACATGGCAACAAAGACAATCACAAAAACCCAATCACGTGTTTGGATGGTCATTTCATGATAATGGGTCCGGTCGGTTTCCCCGGTAAATCCTTTTGATTCCATGGCAAGCGCTACTCGCTCCGCTTTACGGATCGCATTGGCTAAAAGAGGAATGGCATAGCGCCGAAACTGATGCATACGTTCTTTCACGCCCCTTGCTCTTCCTACCCCTCGAATGCGATGGGCTTGCCTTAGCACTTGAAGCTCATAACGGAAGGTCGGCAAAAATCGATAACCCGCTAAAATCCCGAATGTCAGCTTTGGAGGCAGCTTGCATTGCTGCATCAAACTTAACATGAATTTGGTTGAGTCGGTCGTTAAGATGAACAGCAGGGATAACGCTGCGAAAGAAAGGGAACGCAAACCTAATGAAATTCCGGCCCGAAAGCTTTCCGTAGTGACTTGAAATGACCAAAGGGAAAACAACACGTCCCCGCCTGAAAAAGCGCCGCCAGGATGGAGCATGGTCATCCACGCAAAGCTTGCTGCTAATAAAAGAAAGGGCGAAACAATGAGAATCCAACGCTTGAAAGCCACTTCGCCCGTGAAAAACGTCACTGCAACGGTAAATACCAAATAGATGAATGGTGTCAGCGGATCGAACGTAAATGCCAGGAGCAGGGCCGGAATCAATACAGCAAAAGCCTTCATTGTAGGATTAATGGATGTTAGCATGCGCCATCACAACTCCCTGTTCTTTCTCGTCTACATGGAGATTTTCAAGCAGCTGGTTAATCCTTACCCGGAAAGGGAGTCTAAGTTTCGCTTCATGGAGGATGTCCGGTTTCTGCCATAGTTCATCCGGCTTTCCGCTGAAGCTCACTTCTCCTCCGTTTACGACATACACTTTTTCACAATAACTGTCGACGAGGTCCATGTCGTGGGTAACGAATACAATCGCTGTTCCCTGCTGTTGCAGCGTTTGAATCATCTGCATCAATTCTTTCGTGGTTTGCGCATCCTGGCCAAATGTCGGTTCGTCGAACAGTAAAACACTTGGTGTGTCTTCCAGCATCGTCGCCACACTTAGACGCCGTTTTTGCCCGCCGCTTAAGGCAAAAGGATTGCTCCAAATATGGGATAGCAAGTGAAAACGCTGCAGCAGCTGGTGTACGTTATACTCAATTTCGTCCTGATTGACACCGTTCAGCTTCATTCCGAACGCTATTTCGTCGTAAACAGTATCCGTAATGAATTGATGCTCAGGGTTTTGAAATACATACCCCATGACCTTCCTCATTTCACGCTCTGACCAAGTTTCATAGCTTTTTTCCAAAAGCAGTCGGCTTCCTGTTTTAGGATTCAAAATCCCTGACATTACCTGCAATAACGTCGACTTTCCTGCCCCGTTTTTACCGACAATGGCAATCAGCTCTCCTTCATGCAGTGAAAGGTTGATTCCTTTCAAGATTGATCTCTTCCCCCTCGAGAACGAAACATCCCTTATGGATAAAACTTCATTCCTTCCACTAGCGGATGTACCGCGTGCTTGAACGTTGGTTGGAATACGGTCCATCCCGGAGCTGTTCATCCATGAAACTAAGCCCTCTTCGGAAAGGGGCCGATTGGTTTCAGGTACCCTTCCTCCGTTCCCATCAAGAACGGTTTCAACGATTCTGGGGATGTGGATTCCTTCTGCTTTTAGCTGATCGGCGTGATTATAAAACACATCCTCTGGTTTTCCTTCCAACAGGATGTTTCCACCCCGATTAATGGCTATGACCCGGTCCACCATGGGAAGCCAATCATCCAGCTGGTGTTCAATAATCAGCAAGGCAAAACCCCGCTCTTGTTGTAACGAATGGATTAATTGAATAAACTCAAACCGGGAAGCTGGATCCAGGTTTGCTGTCGGTTCATCCAATATTAATAGCGCCGGATTTAAAAGGAGAACAGAAGCAAGAGCCACCTTTTGCTTATTACCGCCAGATAATTCATGAATTGGCCGGTGTTTTTCCTCGGTGAGCCCAACAGTACGTAGAATGCTGTCAATTTTTCCGGCCATCTCTTCTCTTGGTGTTTTTATATTTTCCAGCGTAAACGCTAATTCATTTTCTACCGTCACCATGCAGAATTGACTCTCGGGATCTTGGAATACCACTCCGATTTCCTTGTTGATTTCTCCCTTTTTAAACTGGTTTAACGGTGTTCCGTTATACTTCACTTCTCCATTTGCCCAGCCTTCAACGGCTTCAGGGTACAGGCCGTTTAAACAAAGGGACAGAGAGCTTTTCCCGGAACCGCTTGGTCCAATCAGAAGAATCGTTTCCTGTTGATGAATGGTCAAGGACAGCTCTTTTAAAAGCGGTTCCTTGTCGGGATCATAGCCAAACGAAAAATTCTCGACCGAGATGAGTGGCTTATGATGCTTTATGCTCACGTTTCTTCTTCCACTCCTTTCCAAGTGCGTAGCTTCTCAACACACCGGTGTCGGCCAATCTTTCTGTGATCCACTTTCCTAATAGGCCGGCAATCAAGGCGCCGCTAATTACACGAACAATTAGCATCGAGCTGAGCAGAGGCAGAGAGAGAGCAATATATCCTGAATGGTACAAGCCCCAGACGAAGCTTGCCAAAGCTGCACCAACACCGGCAGCAACTAGAACCCCTTTGGAGTAGTTCCGGTATTTTGTGGCCGCAAAGGCCGCCTCTGCTCCAAGGCCTTGTATAAAGGCGGAAACAATCAACATCGGACCTGCCGGTGAACCTAACAGCACTTGAACTCCCCCGGCAATCGTTTCAGAGATTAAGGCGGCCCCAGGCTTACGGATGATGTAGGCCGTAATGATGGAAACGATAAACCAGATCCCGAAGATCACTTCATAACCAAACGGCCCCAGGCCAAATGGCGTTAAGAGATTGGTAATGCCCGTTCCAACCGTGAAAAAGAATAAGTAAATGACGGCAAACACGACACCCAGTATGGCCATCAGAACAATTTCGCGCAAATTCCATTTCGTCATAGGATGAACTCCTTAAGAGGTATTTTTTTATGTTGGGTTTATTTGTCCTTCTTTGATGGGCTGTTGGCTGAAACGATGGCCGTCATCGTCACATGGCTGCGTTCATGTGTTTTGGACGCATTAACAAAGGATTGCTCAAGGGTTTTAAACACATCGTTCGCATCCCCATCAAGACGGGAAGCATAATGGACACCTTTTGTGAATGTTCCGTGATCCTTTGCTACCTCTACCTGATCAGCAATGATCTGCATATAGTCAGGGTTGTTCAGCGGATAGAGCGCAAATTGGGTCGCAACCTCGACTTTTTCTTGGCTGGAGGCTTCTTCATTCAAGCGTTCATCATTCTCTGACATATATGTATCCCCTGCGCTGTCTCCAGGGCAGCCGACAGAAAATGTTCCATTGAACACAACGTGTACACCTGTTTTAGCGGCGTGGATGAAAATAGCCTTGGCTACATCAAAAACGTGTTCACTGCGCCCTCTGATACATGTTGTAACATCATCCGTTTCCATCCAGACCTTGCTTGTATCCACTTCTTTTAATGCTGTTAAAATCACCTCAACAAAATTGTCTGCCATCGGATAGATGGAAAAACGGCACCCTACGATTCTGCTTGTTCCACAACTTAAACCTTGCATTCTACCTTCCTCCTATTTTTTCGTTTTTTTATCCGTTTCGCTTTTCAGATTGGGGAATGTATACTGCGAAAAAACAAAAAACTGCATCTCCAAATAGGAAGATGCAGTGAATCATAAAAGAGTATACAGTAAAGTAATGAAGTCACTTGCACTTCCCCACGCTAGCATTACCTAGTTCTGGTCATGAGGGTCAGCAGGAATTTCACCCGCTTCTCAGCCTTACAGCTCCCCTAGTGCGAAACAATATATGAACTTGTCTCATTCATTGTACGACAAAACTTCCCAATAGGAAATAACAATTTTCAGAACACGGGGACGGTTCTGCTGCCTCACATTCTGCCAGGAAGGAATTATCTACCTTTTTAACTCCATAAAAGGCCTAATCTCACAGCGGATTAGGCTTAAAATGAGGCAAGAGAACCGTCCCCCTGTATCATTGTAAATAATCGGCATGCCCCTGGTCCTTTGAGCTGTTTATCTCGGTGAAGATATCCTGCTGGTTGTCCTGATTTTTTGATTCAGTGCTTTTCTGATTGGAATCCTGTTGTTGTAGTCCATAAGAATTCAATATCTTCTTTAACTCCCCTACTGTGACTGGCTTGGCGTCTTCCTTCAATTCGTATCCAAGCAGACCATTAGGTTCAATCGTGGCAATTTTAAGGTCCTGAAAGCGGGTAATCCCCTGGCCTCTTAGCCTCATCTCAATCTGGTCTGCTGTAAGCCTCAACTTTTTAATATTTTTAATATCTAATTCTCATTTACCACCACGGTTTTTGACTTTCCCGTCAGCACCTTCTCAAACCAGTTGAATTTCATTTACAGGAATTCCAGGATCAGAATGACAACCACAAAAGAGGCCGCCCCTAAAGCCGCTTTTACTACACTTTTATTGACGATAGGCTGTACAATGACCGTACCGATCGAAATCATCACAACCGTTTGGGCTAGTGTCATCTGTGAGATTGATTTTCTCCCTACTATCCTCAACAAAATGATTCCGGAAAGGATCAGCACAACCGATTTCCAAAGAAACGACATATCCACCCGATTCATCTCCCCGACTTTTTATAAGAACAGTTTGACCATTTTCAGGAAGAACTATTAGAGCATGGGGATGGTTCTTCTGCCTCACGATCTGACAGCAGGATTTTTCAGCCCTTTTAACAGGGGATTCTCATAAAAGTCTTATCCCACGCGGATAAGGCTTATGTGAAAGTGCCGCCAGCAATCGCTCATGCAAAGTTAGTAAGATATATTATTAATTAACACAATTTTTTATATTATAATTAATTCGGCACTTCATAAAAATTCGTACAAAATATTGAGTTATTAAGGAGATTTTTGACATGCAGCTGAAGTACACGGGAAAGACAAAAGATGTTTATGCATTAGAGGATGGAAATTACTTGCTTAAATTTAAAGATGATGTCACGGGGGTAGACGGTGTCTTTGATCCTGGAGCAAACACTGTCGGTTTAACGATGGAAGGCGCAGGACAAGCCGGGTTGCGATTAACCAAATACTTTTTTGAGATCTTAAAAGAAAAAGGAATCCCTACCCATTATATTGATGCCAATATTGAAGAAGCTACTATGACGGTCAAGCCTGCGGAAATGTTCGGAAAAGGTCTTGAAGTCATCTGCAGGTATCGAGCCGTAGGCAGCTTTTTGCGCAGGTATGGCTTGTATGCACAGGAAGGCCAGCACCTGGATGCATTCGTTGAGGTTACCTTGAAGGATGATGGCCGCCAGGACCCTCCTATTAGTGAGGATGCTTTGGATATGCTTGGCATTTTATCCAAGGATGAATACAAAGTGTTAAAAGCGTTGACGCAGCAAATTGGGAATGTGGTGAAGGAGGAACTCGGCAAGAAAGCGATCGAGTTATACGACATCAAGTTTGAATTCGGACGTGTGGGCAAAGACAAACAAATTGTCCTTATTGATGAAATCTCCGGAGGAAATATGCGTGCCTATAAAGATGGAGAGTATATTGAACCATTGGAATTGGAAAAGGCATTGCTGCAGTTTTAAGAGAAGCAAGAAGGCAAGCCAGGAGAAAAGAACAAACAATCCGTTAAAAGGTGCAAAACGGTAAATTGCAATGCAAAAAGGGTGAGAAATCCAGTGATTTTCTCACCCTTTTTACATTTCTGTATTAATATTCCGGGTAAATTAGCATATAAACTCGAACGATAAATCACATAACTAGTTAATACCATGAATAATAAATATTCCTTGCAAAAAGCCAGTGGGAGATAAAGTTGTTATAGCTGAAAGTTGTTTCTCCATGTTTGTAAAAATAAACGGAGAAATTCCGCTTAAATCGGGTAATACCCATATTTCCCTAAAAATAAAGGAAGTTTTTCCGTTTATTTGATAAAAATCATTAGTTTTTGTCTAATTTGGAGAAGTTAACCGGAAATTTTCCGTTTATATCTGCTCTTTCAAGCCTCTCCAATAGGCATTAGCCGGAATTTCTCCGCCTATGTAGTCTTTTTCCTACCCCATATTCCCTGGACTAGTATCTCAGCATTTTAAAAGCGAAAAAGCATGGCGAATAACCATGCTTTTTCGTAATTGTTTGACCCTTGATCCTTAATTGGCAACTTATTTAGACAGATTCAAAGCATTCTTCGATACGAAGAACTCTTCTCCGTTATAAACGGTTACTCCATCCAGTGTTTTCGTGAAAGTTTTCTTGTTCTGCGTTACATTTGCATAATTTTTGTTGACTGGCAGTTCGATTTTAATGTTCCCTTTTTCAGCAACAAATACAGGGTTATGCTCATCTGTTACATCGATACGGGTTTTGAAGTTTTTGTTTTCAAAAGCTTCTTTTGCGTTCACAAACAGCTGATCTGTCGTTTTTTCAAGGTCAACGCCCATGAATTTAGCCATTGTTTTCGCAATATCGGTATTGTCGACCAAGCCATATGGCTTCGATGGGCCATATGCATAAAGGAAGACGTCCTCACCCGTATGTCCGCCAGTCGAATAGCCGATGTTCGCGCGATCAGCAAGCATTTTGACCATATCAGACTGCAATGATTTCGATGCTTTTAAAGAATTGATTTCTGCATCAGACAGGTTATCCAAGCCATAAAGTTCCGCTACTTCCTTCATGTTGGAACGGTCCGACTTCAATTGCTTTAACGCACCTTCAACCGTCATCGTTGCTTTCTTTAAAGGATCGATATAGGAGGATACTGGAATTTCCGGATAGTTTCCGTTCGTGTTTTGGTTCCCCATTGTAATTCCGCTGTTTCCATGGTCACTAACCGCAATCACCATTGTATTGCCATCTTTTTTCGCAAAGTCGAGTGCTTCCTTCACCGCGTCATCAAATGCAAGCACATCACTGACGATTCCGACCGTATCGTTCGCATGAGCTGCCCAGTCTGGCTTGCTTCCTTCTACGAATAAGAAGAAACCATCTTCATCTTTAGAAAGCGTATTGATCGCTTTTTTCGTCATTTCCGCGATTGAAGGTTCACTATTGTTTGTTGCTTGACGGTCAAAGTCATAAGCAAGGGCGGAAGGCGCGAAAGATCCCCAAATTTTATTGGAAGAAGAGTTTAGCAGCTCGTCCCGTGTTTCAACAAAATCATACCCGTTTTCATCAATCACATCCAATAGGTTCTCACCATCTACACGGGCGTTCCTTGTTGAACCTGGTGCAAGCGATTCTTTCCCGCCGCCAAGGACAACATCGATTTCCTGGTACACTTGCTGCTCAGCAATATCCTGGTAGTTGCTGCGGTGGGTAGCATGGGCAGAGAAAGCTGCCGGTGTCGCATGCTGGATTTCCGATGTGGAAATAATTCCGGTCGCCTTTCCTTTCAGCTGCGCTCCCTCTAGTACGTTCGCCACAGGATTAAGTGCATCTTCCGGATCAATTGGGTCTACGCCAGGTGTATGTACAACTTTAGGTAAAAGTCCAACAACTTTATCATTGCTTTTATTCCCGGTAGCAAGAGCGGTCCCTGCAGGTGCAGAGTCAGTAATCGCTGATTCGGCAGAATGGGTACGCACCCCTCCGATGACGATTTCATCCATTGCAAGGTTTTCCCCTTTATACCATCTTGCCAGAGTCGTCGCCCCTGCACTTGTGCCATCCATCACCATCATGATGACATTGGTCGGTTCCTTCTTTTTATCCTTTGCTTCCGTTAAATTCACATTCCCATAACCTAGGGATGAAAACGCAATGGCAGCGGCCATGGTAACCCCCGCTACCTTCTTTTTTACATGTTTAGCCAACCTTTTTCCCCTCCAAATGTTTATCTATCAAGTAAGACAACCTAATCATAGGATAGGAATATTTAGGGAGTTTTAACAAAGTGTAAAGGATTTTTAAAAGGTTATTTTCAATGTAAATTTTTGTAGGAGAAAGGAATTGAAATTTAAACAAAAACAGTACTATAGCCACTCTCCTAAATTGCCGGCTAGATAATCCTTCCCACTATTCTTTACTAAAAATTTTAACCTGATCAAATTTATACCGTTACCGTAAACAATTACTTTGCAACCGGAGGAGATGGCTTCACAGTGTATAGAAGGCCAGAATCCAGTTAATGGTCCGTTGACTATGAAGCGTTGGTTGAATATATTAAGAGTTTCGACGAACCGATTGTAGTACCAGCTAAGAATCGAATTGAGGTGCAATAGTTGTTGTGGGTGCTTGTCACAACCCGCGAAGCAGTATTTCGGTCGATTGCGGCCTTAATATCCGAACTCTTATTCGGGTGACACAGTTACGCAAAAAATCCCCGTACTGGTAGGTATGCGTATCACTACGGGGATTTTGCTTATCTCGTTTTTAATTTTTTCATTTTTCTATATAGACGTTATAGGTTGATGAACTTCATTCCAAATCCCTTCGGCTATCTTCTTAAAGAGAAGCCCTTGTTCCCAGCGATTGGAGAGTTCCTCGCCTTGCAGATTGATGTATTCAAACTTGGAAATAGCATATGTTGGAGGTCCAATTTCACAGACGAAAGGTAAAACATCGCCAGGCTTGGCACTTTCCAGCCAGTAGGTAATCCCTTTTCTCCACCATTGAGTAAAGTGTTCAGTCATAAGATGCTCTCCATTAGGGCCAATATCTACTTGAATTTGTTGGCCATTTGATACCCTTGCATGGATGGAGGAGGTGCGTGTTAACAGCTCATCGAAGTACGGCTCATACCGTTCATCATAATTGCGAATTTCACTGGCCAATATATAATGGGACAAATCAATTGTCAACCTTAAATCTTTTATTTTTTTTACGTATTCAACAGTTCGAAGGAGATCCTGGGTGATTCGTCCCCGATGTGTTTCGATATATAGCGGTATTTCTGCTTTAAAAGCTTCTTCCAGCAGTTCATGCAGAAGCTTAACGGCCTTATCACCGACGACAAAGTAATCCATTACTTGAGCGTTAATATACTGGACACCGAAATCTTTTGCTTGTTTTAAAAACTCTCGAAAGTCTTCCCTGCTGCTTGGCACGGCATTAATCCCATAGCTAAAGTTATGTTTGTCAAGGAGCTGCCTCCACTGGTTCACTTCATCCGGTTCAGGCAGTGTTTTACCTAAAATGCCCGTGAAGCCAGCTTCGGAAATTTTCGCGAATTTTTCTTCAATCGTCCACTCCCGCTCCTCGTTTCCAAGGCCCCGCATGGACCACCATGCCTGCTGGATATCCATTCGAGGCAAATTTGTTGTTCCATCATTTACATTCATTTATTACTTTCCCTTCTATTAAACTCTCTCAGCAGTAACAAGCTGCTTCGCCTTTTCAACCATGTTTTCAGTAATTTGGGTAATTTGCTGTACTTCTTCTTCCGTAACTGATTTTAGTACGTCATCAACTAAACGATCGCATTCATCCTTAATCTTTTGATAATCCTTGGGATTAAGCCCTCGCTTTTCCAGAATTGCGGATAACCAGCGCTTTCCATAAGCGGTATGAATCGTTTCATCTGCCCAGTCAAAATCCATGTCATGCTGGCTGACTTGATCATTAAATTCGGCAAATGATTTAATCCTTTCCGGTTTTTTGCCAATATTTTTCGATTCAAAATAAAACAGCATACCTAACCGATAAATAGGATCTTTCCCTTTGCAGCTATCAAATATATAGGTGCCTAAAGGAAGTTCGCTTTCCTCAAAGCCCCATTGCTTTAAGCGTTCATACCCCATTGTACAATGACGGCTTTCATCATAAACCCAGCGTGCTGCGTCATAAATGAAATCCCATCCTAGTTCTCCCGCAAATTCATGGAGGATAAAACCTGCATTTTCTACCGCCCAAATTTCATTTAAATGGCTTATGGCACTTCGTAATTGAAGTTTAACTCCTTCCCCATAAGGAAACGATTTATCAACAATATCTGGCCAATAAAAACGAACGGGAATAAATCGATCATCTCTGTTTGGAACTTCATTCGGAGTAAATACCTGATCGCTTAAGCGAACTTCCATCCCTTTACAATTTTCAATCCCAATCCCGCCAATTTCGCCAAGCTTTTCCCGCAATTCCTCTACCCACTGCATTGCTGTTTCAATGCTTCTGGCATCTTCTTTTTCGAGATAGTGTTGCACATACTTTTCCAATGTTTGGATCTGGTCTTCCTTTTCCCTGACAGCAAGCTCTAAAAAACGGTGGGTTGGCCCATCGCCAAGTACGTCCGCCATCTCAAGATAATCTTCAAAGGCCTGTTTTAAAGCGGGTTTAAACACCCTTGATAACCCCATGACAAAAGCAAGCGGATTTGGGGCATTATAAGATTGTTGAATAAGATCAACCAAAGCTTGGTCATCCCCAATTTCCAGCATCCTGCTTGGGAACCGGAGTTCATACACCCTATTGCGAAGCTCATGGGCGGTCATGGCATCTTCCCATAACATTTTAGGCAATATCATTTTAACATCAAAATAAGGGATGCCTGATAGCCATCCAGCTTGACCAATCACCAATGCCCGCTCACAAAGAAAGTACCTTTTTAGGATTACTGCCGTATCATACCTCATAAATTTACCGCGTTTTTGATTACTTGGAAGATATTCAACTGTCATTTTCATTCACTCCTCAATTTTTTTCAAAAACTCTATGTGTCTCGTAATGTTTCTGTTTAATCAAGCTTGCAAAGTTGTTTCTTTGCTGTCTATAAACGCTTCTAGTTGTTTTCGTGTTGGCAGCGATGGTATCACTTCAGCCCCCATAACCGTATAAGCTCCTACATAGCAGGCCCACTGTGCTGCCTCTTTGATTGTCTTCTTTTCACTAAGAGCAACAGCCAATGCACCGTTAAAAGAATCACCAGCCCCAGTAGTATCCTTAGGTGTTACTTTAGGGGATGATACGAACTCATGCCCATTAGCATTTACAATAAGTGCACCCTGATCCCCGAGTGTGACAACAATCGCTTCCGGCCCCTTTTGAAGAAGCCCTTTCGCAATTTCAATACATTCCTCATGACTAACTGATTTGGAAGGCTCCAATCCGGCAAGGATTTTCAATTCTGATTCGTTAGGTGTCAAAATCGTTACATATCTTAATAATGAACTAATCTCTTGAGCAGGCGCAGGATTCAATATGACCGTTTTCCCTTTTTCGTTTGCTATCCTGACTGTTTCCTCGATCGTCTGGATACTATTTTCCAGCTGCACAAGGACAATATCTGCTTTATCAATCGACAATGGTATGCTAGGATCGTTAGGCATTAACTTTAAATTAGCCCCTGGGTCAATAATGATCGAATTTTCCCCATGTCCATTTAAAAATATAAAACCTACCCCTGTTTTCGCCTCATCTGTCCGTTTTAAGTAAGTGATGTCAACGTTTTCATTTTCCAGCATACGGACTGCGTCGTCGCCACAGCGATCTTCGCCGATACATCCAACAAAGCAAACGTCACCTCCAAGACGCGCGGCAGCAACAGCTTGATTTGAACCTTTTCCACCTGGTCCTTCACTAAAACCGCTTCCAATCAAGGTTTCACCCCAAACCGGCAGGCGGCGTGTGTTAATTACCATGCCTACATTGTAACTCCCCACCACTGCAATTTTCCCTTTAGCTGTTATCGTCAAATGAAACACTCCCTTTCTGTATCAGGACGCACCTTATATATACCTTTATGTACGTATATATACGATTATAACATCCGACTTAATTTATGTAAATTGTAAATATACTGAAAATTTATGGTTTCTCGTTTACTACCTAAATTTAAACCACGTAAACATAGTATAAAAATGACTCCAGTATAATAATACCGGAGTCAACAAACATGCAGGTAAAAAAAGATTTTACTATTTACCAAAATAAGAATAAGGTTGATTCGTTCACATTTTGTCCTTGTAGTAATCCGGTACAATGACTCCTTCTTTGTCAAACCATTTAGGAACATCAACACCAGATTGAAGCACAATATTTCCCCAAGGCTCAAAAGATCCTGTTCTTACTATGGCTTTAGCCTCTTTAGCGAAAGTAGTTAATATGTCTGAATGAGGGTGGGTCTCAATTTCTACTCCATGATAAATTTCTTGAATTGAATGATATAAAGGTGCATTGCTCTTAGGAACATCTTCAGCAACATAGATTTTTTCAGCAATAAAGTCTTCGGCAATGGCTGATAGGACGGTTTTTAAATCAGGTACATCCCTTGTTAAGGCAAGATCTACTCTTCGTACATCACTTGGAATTGGAAATCCTGCATCACAAACAATCAAATATTCTGTATGACCCATTGAGGCAATCACTGCATTTAATTCTTTATTTAAAATGGAACTTTTTTTCATTATAGATTCATCTCCTAAATTATTTTTTTAAAGCCTCTGAAACATTTTCGCTAGAAACAAAGTTAGCGGGAAGCTCAATAAATTCTGGTTGGCTTTCTTCTTTTGCTACTGAGGAAGCGATTTCAATCGCTTTCTTGCCATAGTCACTAGGTGATATTGCCATTGTTCCGGCAATTTCCTTGCTTTGTACGGCTTGAAGGGCATCTTCTGTACCATCATTGGAAACAATGACGATATCTTTATTTGCTGCTTTAATAGCCTGTAGTGCTCCTAATGCCATTTCATCATTGGCTGCATATAACCCAACAACGTCAGGATTGGCCTGGAGAATATTCTCCATAACTGCTAATGCTTTTGCACGATCAAAATCGGCTGACTGGGATGCAACAATCTCAATATCTGAAAACTTACCCATTGCCTCCTGAAAACCTTTGCTCCTGTCCCTGGCTACATCTGTACCTGTAGTTCCCTGCAACTCAATGACTTTTCCTTTTTCTTTGATTTGCTTGGCTAAGTATTCTCCTGCTGTAACCCCATTATTTACCTCGTCGTATCCTAAATGTGTTTGAATCTCTCCGCCTTCAACCTTCCTTCCAGTCGTGATCACTGGAATTCCTGCTTCGTTCGCAGATATGACCGCTGGAACCGTCCCCTTACTGTCTACAGCGTCAATAATGATTACATCTACTTTTTGCTGAATCAAATCCTCAATTCCATTCATTTGTGTTGCTAAGTCATTATTAGCATTAACGACTGAAATACTCATTCCTGCTTCTTTAGCAGCAGCTTCAGCAGCTTTCTTCACTTCGACGAAAAACGGATTATTAAGTGTATTAATGGAATAGCCGATTTTAATCGATTCCGTCCCTGAATCAGATTTCGTATCCTTTTTCGATACAGCTTCACTCTGGCTCCCACACGCAACTAAGCTTAGCACTATAAAAATAGTAAAAACAGCGGTCAATAATTTTTTCATATAAATCCTCCTCGGTTTTATTTATCTCTATTAATTAATCTGTCAATAATGACAGCCACTAAAACGATGATCCCCTTGGCAATATTTTGATAGAATGGGGAAACATTGATCAAATTCATACCGCTAGTAAGTACCCCTAAAATTAATACACCTATTAATGTACCTAAAACATTTCCTCTTCCCCCGAACAAACTGGTTCCACCTAAAATGACAGCTGCGATGGCATCCAATTCATAGCCTGCTCCGGCTACCGGACTGGCAGATGATAAGCGTGACGTAAGAATGATCGATGCCAAAGCTGCCAGAAAACCGGATGTGGCATAAACAATCATTTTATGAATATCGACTTTTACACCGGCTAAAATAGTTGCTTTTTCATTTCCACCAATAGAGTAAATATATTGGCCATGCACCGTCTTCTTTAAAAGAAAGAAGAAAAACAGATAGATGAACATGAGAACGATGACCGGAAATGGAATGGGGCCTATATACCCTTGTCCAATAAATTTAAATAATGGCTCTGAAACAATAATAGGATTTCCCCCAGACACTACCAAGGCAAAGCCTGCAAATAGAGTCATTGAAGCAAGAGTGACGATAAATGGTGTTAATTTCAGCTTAGAAATTAAAATACCATTAAACAATCCAATTAAAGTCCCCGTTAACAACCCTGCTGTAATCCCGAGTAAAGCACTTTCTGTTCCCAGGGCAACCATAGCTGAAACGATACCAGCCAATGCGACAATGCTGCCGACTGAAAGGTCAATTCCTGCCGTGATGATGACTAGAGTCTGACCTGCAGCTATGATTCCAATGATAGAGACCTGTCTTAGAATACTTACGATGTTAGAGTAGGTTAGGAAATTGGGAGATAATATAGAAAAAACAATCGTAATTAGTAATAAAATCATTACCATTCCATATTTCTGAATTAAATCCAACGTTCCAAGCCTGTCCACTTTTAATTGGGTATTTGGTTTTTCTACCTTAACGGATGATTCCATTTTTTCTAAACCCCCTCTTTAAGATATTTTGCTCCCGAAGCAAATTCCATAAGCCTTTCTCTCGTTGCCTCTGATTTATCTATTTCCGCAATAATTTCACCTTCAAAAACGACGAAAATCCGATCACTTACACCAATCACTTCATCGGCATCACTGGATGCCATAATGATTCCTTTTCGAGATTCATTTGCAAGTTGATCCAGAAGTTTATAAATTTCAACTCTGGCCCCGACGTCGATCCCTCTTGTTGGCTCACTTAATAAAATAATTTCTGGCCCCGTTAACAGCCATTTCCCCAAAATCACTTTTTGCTGATTCCCGCCGCTTAAATTCTTTACTGGCTGTGAAATACTGGCGAGCTTAATTTTTAGTGTTTCTTTATAATCATTGGCTACCTTTTTTATTAAAGATTGTTTCTTTATACCGAGGGAAGAGAATTTCCCCATAGAGGGCAGGACCATATTCTCCTCCGACCCCAATTCCAGCAGAAGCCCTTCCTCTTTCCTATTTTCCGTAACATAAGCCAAACCTAATTTCTTAGCGTCTATCGGGGAGCTGATTTTTGCCAGTTTATTTTTTACGTAAATATTTCCATCGGCTTTTTTCTTAGTACCGAATAATACATTCAAAATTTCAGACTGGCCTGCCCCGATGAGCCCAAAGATACCAATGATTTCCCCTTCATAAAGCGAAAATGAAATACTGCGCAGGATGTTATTTTGAATCTTTTCAACCCGTAATAATTCATCTCCTTTTTTTCGATCACTGGATGGGAAGATATTATCAATTTGTGATCCGACCATTTCTTCAATGATCCTCTCATTGCTAAAATGATTAATTAAACCTTCGGAAACGTTCCTGCCATCCCTTAATATATATACATAGTCACAAATCTCCTGAATTTCATCGAGTCGATGTGAAATATAAATAATCCCTATTCCTTTTGATTTAAGAGATGTAATCACTTTAAATAATTGTTTTGTTTCCTCAGCTGATAATGCTGCAGTAGGTTCATCCATAATTAAGACTTTAGATTCCTCTGAAACAGCTTTTAAAATTTCTACCAGTTGTTGCTCTCCAATACTAAGATCTTTAACCTTCTTTAAAGGATCCAATTGGATATTGTATTTATTAATAATCTCTTTTGTCTTTGACAACGCTTTCTTTTTAGAGTTAATAAAATTCCCGAAGCCGATTGTTAGCTCTTTTCCAAGGTAAATATTTTCAGAAACGGTTAACTCTTTAACAAGGTTTAACTCTTGATGTATAACGCTAATTCCATGGCTTTTGGCTTCCCCAGGACTGTTGATATTAATCAATTGGTTATCCAAGTGAATGGTGCCTGAGTCTAACGTATAATCACCTGCTATTATCTTCATCAAGGTTGATTTTCCAGCACCATTGGATCCCATTAAGGCATGGACTTTCCCTTTATAAATACTTAAATCTACATCATAAAGGATTTGAACTGGACCAAATTTCTTATTGATGCCCTTTAACAGCAATAATTCTTCCGATTTATTCATTAGCTCATCCACTTTCTGTTTGGGTTAAATAACATAAACCTTACTATACCTATATGTACATCCGTGAACGTCTATATAAATATAACATTCATCATTAATTTTGTAAATATTAATAATATTTAATTTTCCAGAATTATCTTTACCAAAAAAAAAGAAATCAACCAATCTTTATTTAGTCGGTTGATTTCTTTCCTAGTGTTTCAGTTCAAAGTTGCCAGAGTAAACATTTTATTAGTAGAAGGACTTAAATGAGCATTCCTGCAATTGCCGCACTTAATAAATTGGCTAGGGTTGCTGCTATCACTGCCCGCAAACCCAGCTCCGCAATATCTTGTCTTCTTGACGGTGCCATCCCCCCTAATCCGCCAATCATCAAAGCAATAGCTGCCAGATTGGCAAATCCACAAAGCGCAAAACTAATGATTGCGACGCTTTTAGGAGATAAATTAGCGATTTCCGGGGCAAAGGAGGAATAGGCAACAAATTCGTTTAACACAAACTTCTGTCCAATGAATGAAGCGGCTTGCAGCGCTTCATTCCATGGAACCCCAATGAGCAAGGCAAACGGTGAAAAGGCGTATCCGAGGATCTGCTCAAGCGTCAACGTTCCGAACCCGAAGATTCCGCCAACCCAGCCGATCAATGTATTGACCAAAAAAATAAGTGAAATGAAAGCAAGTAACAATGCCCCGACACCTACGGCAATTTTCAATCCGTCCGAAGCTCCGCGCGCTGCCGCGTCAATGACATTTCGCGATTCCGTGTCTTTGACCATTTGAACACGTGTACCCGTGTCCATTTTTTCCGTTTCCGGAACGATTATTTTTGCTAACAACAACCCGGCAGGAGCTCCCATAAAAGCGGCTGCTAATAAATACTCCAGAGGAACACCGAGCATCGCGTAGCCACCTAGTACTGAACCGGATACGCAAGCCATTCCCCCAACCATAACGGCAAATAGCTCTGATTTGGACATCTTTTCTATATACGGTCTGATGACCAATGGGGCTTCTGTTGGACCAAGAAAGATGTTTGCTGCCGCAGACATTGATTCAGGCTCACTCGTTTTAAGCACTTTAGCCAGAAACCCTCCAATGATTTTAGTTGCCCTCTGCATAATTCCCAGATAGTAGAGAACCGATATTAAAGAGGCAAAGAAAATGATAATAGGTAACACTTGTAAGGCAAAGGTAAAGCCTGCCTTTTCCGCGTTTAGTACCCCTCCAAATAAAAATTGAATTCCTGCGTTGGAAGAATCTATTATTTTTTGGACAACCGACGATAACTGTTGGAGAATCATTTTTCCAACTTCCCATTTCAAAACAATTACAGCAAAAAGCAGCTGGATGGATAATGCGCCAATAACGGTTCTTGGATTGATTGATTTACGATTTTTTGAAAAGACAAACGCGATTGCTAAAATTCCTGCTATTCCGCCAACTCCCCAAATATATTGCATCTTTTCTCTCCCATTCCCACAATCGAATAATTCAGACTATATATAAAAGACGGCATAGACAAGCAGCCGCTCTCCCCTTATGAATCAGTAAAATCATTTCCCCTTGTAATGGCACTGCCTATTGAATCGAACGCAATACATCAAGAAGTATATCTTTGAATGCATTCCGGTCGACTTTTTCACAAACTCGGACATTTTTTGATCGTTCCAGACGGTTATTAATATCCACCAGACTGTATCCTCTCGTTAATTCGCCGACTGTCTCCACATCTACATGATAAAGATTCGATTTTGTCATTATTTCCTCATTTGCTGCAACAGCGGCTAAAAGCGTATCTGGATGTGTCGTACCATTTAATTTATGAACCTCTTTATTAAATTTCATGACGACTTTATTTACCTCTTTAAAAAACTTTGCCCCTTTTGTTTCTAACTCCTCAATGTCCTTATGGTCCTTGTCATCCATAACTGAATATTGAGTGCACATTTCCCAGCCAACCATCGTGATTGGAATGCCTGAATGAAGGACAATTTTCGCAGCTTCAGGATCAACCCAGAAATTATATTCTGCGCTTGGTGTAATATTTCCCAATGCATTATTTGTCCCGCCCATAATGTAAAGATGGGGAATTTGGGACACAATTGTTGGGTCTTTTTTAAGGGCCATTGCGATATTCGTTAACGGAGCGATCGCTAAAATATGAACCTCTCCAGGATACTTGTGAACGGTTTCTATTAAAAAATCAACCGCATGACCCTCAGCTGGTGACTGGACCGCTTTTTCAAAAAAGGAATCGCCCATCCCGTCTTTGCCGTGAACATCTTCAACTGTACGATGCTGCTTTTCGCCCAGCCCCATTAATGGACGCTCATGCCCTTTATATACTGGAACTTGTCCACTCTTTCCTGAAACTTGAATTGTGTAAAGGGCATTTTCAACCTGCTGCTCAAACTGCACATTGCCGCCCGTAATCATAATGCCTTCTACCTGGAAATAATGAAGCGCCGTTAAAATCGCAATCGTATCATCACCAGCTGTATCGGTATCTATGATGACCCGTTTTCTCTCTATCATCAAGAATCCTCCTCTTTTACTTCTTTGCTAATTCCGTCATGTAATTGAAGAACGCATCCCGGTCCACGTCATAAACAACATTCACTGGACGTCCATCAGCAGTTTCAACTGTACGGCCCTGACTTGGACCATCTGTATGTACAATACTTTTGATCGTTTGAACTTTCACAAGGTCACGGTTGCCGACAAATGCGGTCGTCAATACATCCCATAAATAGTAGGTGGAGTTGGTCGAAAAGTGAATCAGGGGCGGAACCATTGCATAGCATTGGCCTAGAAAATCAACACCTAGATATTTGCGTTCTGCGGCCCAGCGTTCACGGACATCCAAAGTCAGCGGTACCTGATTTGTGCTTTCAAGCGCCACTAAATCAATTTCAATGCTGCTATCCCATACACGGGCAGCTGCTTCGGGATCCCAAAACACATTCCATTCCGCTGTCCCATCATGCTCAGGTTCATGGACGTTTCCTGCTTCCCGAAATGTACCGCCCATCCAAACCAGTCGTTCAATTTTCTCTTCAATTTCAGGAGCTTCATCCAAAGCACGGGCAAGGTCGGTAAGCGGACCTGTAAATAATAAGGTTGTTTTTTCTTCATTCTGACGAACCATGTCAATGAGATGAAGATGGGCTTTCTTTTTCGCCACTGGGGTAACAATTTTTCCTGACTCATTTAAAATCGGCAGGGCATCAACATAAAACGCATGCATTCGCCAGTCTTTTGGGAAAGGATTTTTCCCGCGGGAATTTGACTCGGCGACATCAAGTTCACCGTTTCCAAAGCGGTCAATAATTTTACGGCTTGCATACATCGCTGGTTCTAAATAGCAATCAGCCGGAATGACGGATACACCTGTTAGTTCAACATTATCCATGCGCAGTAATAAAAATAACGAAACAAGATCATCGACACCGCCGTCATGATTGAAGTAAATTTTTTTCTTTTTCACTTCTCTCCTCGTCCTTTCCGATTTACTTTCAAACATTGCTTTTCAGCATTATCCAGTTGCCCCTTTTTAGAAACGCTTACATATTTAAAGTGAAAAGTTATGATTTGCACCGAATTCAGGCGTTTAAAGTCCTTCATCTTGTTATGATCACTTTCCAGACAACGAATAAACCTTTTATTGCTGCTAATTCTTGAGGCAGCAACAGTAGGGTTAGCTTTTTTCCATTGTTCCTTTTAAGAATAGGATGGAACAAACCCCAAAAAAATACACGGTCGGTTCGGCATATAAAACCGACATGGTCTCACCTTTTCAGCACTCTTAATCACGCTGTAAATAAGAAGTAATTGAATATTTATCTGAGCGCAACCATACTTGTGAAATCTCGACTGGAATCAATTCATCCAAGTAGGTAATTTGATCCAAGTAGAGAACAGGTGTGCCAATTGGCATTGATAATAGCATGGCTTGTTCTTCTTCTAATCCTCTTGCTTCAAACTGACGAGTACCGAAACTAATTTTTTGTCCACTGAATTTTTCAATTGCTTCAAACAATGGCATTTGTTCAAACTTGACATATTCAATTCCTTGGCATAGGTCGACTTTTATATAGTTTTCAAGTACGATAACCGGCTCATTATCAATTAAACGTATACGTTTTAAATAAAGTACTTTTTGGTTATCTGTTAGAGAAAACTTTTTCTTAACAGATGCTTTTGGCACGATAACCTGTTTTTCAAGCACTTTTGTTTCAAAATTAATTCCTTCTCTTTCCATTGATTCTGCAAAAGAAATTAATTCTTGCCCAAAAGGATGTGACACTTTAGGTTCCGCAACAAATGTTCCTTTTCCTTGAATTTGAATTAAAATTCCTTCTTTTATTAAGGAAGAAATAGCTTTTCTAAGTGTTCCTCTACTAACATCCAACTGTTTCGCCAGATCCTCTTCCGCAGGCAACTGGTGATTTTTTTCCCATTCTTTTGTTGAGATTTTCTCACTCATCCAATCAGCAATCTGACTGTACAATGGTTTAGGATCACTTTTATTAATCACATTGCTATATTCTTTCATTATATACACCTTCCCGAATTTATTATTATCCTATTATACCTACTTATATAGAGTAGAATAAGTTAGAGAATTTATAAACATTAATAAATCCGGGAATGCATTTCCTTCTTAGTAATCACTTAATGCTTGGCCAGAGCCCGTTACAATTTTGACGCCTGCACTTGTACCAAGCAAAACAGCACCAGCATTTAAGATTTTTGAGGCACTTTCATAATCACGGATGCCACCGGATGCTTTTACTAATGCTTTGTCACCTGCTATTTTCTTTAACAATTGAATATCTTCTACAGTAGCATGGCCGCCTTTACCCCATCCACTTGAATTTTTCAAGTACGTGACACCTGCGTTTAAAGCAATTTCAGCAGCTTGTATCTTCTCTTCTTGTGTGAGCATCCCGAATTCAAGCATAATTTTTGTAACACGCCCGTCTGCAGCCTTGACGATTTCTTTTACTTCATTTTCAAACTCAGTATACATTCCGCTTTTAAAGAAACCGAAGTTTGGCATAAAATCGACTTGCTCGGCACCAAGCGATACAACTTCAGCCATTTCACGCGCTTTGCTTGCAGTGGTTAATCCCCCCATTGGAAAACCCAGTGCTGTACATACTTTGACATCGGATCCTGCCAAGATTGCTTTTGCCTCTTCAATCCAGCATGGTTGAAGCATTACACCATCAAATTTATATTCCATGCAATCTTCACATAACTTTTTGATATCTTCTTTTGATACATCAGGATTAACATTTGTGTGTTGAATTTTACTGGCAATTTCTTGAACTGTATAAGATTTTGTTATCATTCATATACCCCCTTATTTTATATACGTATATATACGTATATATATAAATTAAACGTATACATACAATCTGTCAATGGTTTTATATTTAGAAGGAGCAATCATTATTCTTTTAAATGCTTTTGTTTCCTTGGTGGCAAATCTTATTGAACGAAGGTGGTGCTGCTGTTTAACAACACGAACCGAAAGCGTTGAAATTGTGTAAAATAAATATTACATTCGTCCTTTAATCACCACAATCCAATCCATTACAATATTTAATTAATTCCTATAAAATTTAATTCAATTATTTTCCGGCTCCCTCATTTTGAAATGGAAGCTCTATATCTTCTAACTTATAAATCTCGTTAATTAAAGGCTTTACCTTATACACTCCATCCTTAATGAAGTGGAATGCAGTCTTTGATCTAAAACCTAAGAAAGGAACAAAGAGACACAGGGACAGACATCGTCCCACCGTCTGAAACTAAACGGGATAGTGTACCTGTAAAGCATGAGGACGGTTCTTCTGCCCTCACAATCAGACAATTTGCAATTACCAGGCCTCTTTAAACTGAATCAGCAATCTCAAAAGCCTAATCCAAACAGCGGATTAGGCTAAAAATGAGGCAAGAGAACCGTCCCCCCTGCATCGATGGCCTCATGGTCGCTGTGGGCAATGATAAAGACGGAGTTGCCTCTAGAGTGTAATATCTGGGCTCAATTCAACCCTTTTGCCATTAAAACAACACTAAATATTTTATAGAAATATGGGGAGAATAATGTCATTCTTTGTAAAAAAAGACCAAAGAGACTTAAATTATGACCAAAGAAACGAGGTATACCATGGGATTGAATGATTGCGACTTTTCCCCCCTCAAACTCCAAATAAGCGAAGGTCTCCAAAACATTATGCTTGAAATTGATCAAGGCTTACATTTTTTAGATAACGATAAGTATTGCATGTTAGGAAGAATTGAAGACATCAAGAACCAAATTGAACAAATCGAAACGGTTGCGGCGACTTTTTACTTGAATTGTTATTTATCGCCTTTTACGGATAAATACCTCGACATATCCACCGCCATCCAGCACCTTTCCAATCAGCGGCATGGAGCTTTAATTGTGATTGAGCGTGAACATCCATTGGATTCCCTAATCCGGCCCGGGGTGCCTATTGGTGCACATTTAACCCATTCGCTGCTGGAATCCATATTTTACCCTGGGAATCCCCTTCATGATGGTGCTGTATTGGTACGTAAAAATGAAATTGCTTCCGCAGGGAATGTACTCCCGTTAACGAAAAGACCAACCGGTGAAAAAAAGCTGGGAACTCGCCACCGTGCCGCCTTAGGATTATCAGAGCTAAGCGATGCACTTGTTCTAGTAGTTTCCGAAGAAACAGGGAGGATTTCATTTGCAATTGACGGGAAACTCTACCCAATCACAACATCCAGTTCCATTTTATAGAAAGCAAGGGGACGGTTCTCCTGCCTCATATCTAACGGTAGGTTAGGCTTTAACCGAAGAAGAGAACCGTCCCTCTGCCTCACCAAGAAAAAGTAGACTAATGAAATGACAAAACCGCACGAGTTAAGAAATCACCGTGCGGTTAAAAATTCGTTATTCACAATCACTTTTTACACTTAAGATATCCAGCTAGTTTCGTACTTCCGCCAAACTGTTTTTGACACTATCAATTTGTTTTTTCGTCTGACTTCTGAAGAATCCCAGGTCGTTCATGATGGTAACAAATTGGAAACCTTGTTGAATTCGTTTTGTTGCTGCTTCCGCCGTTCCGGTGACGATACCGGGGACGATATGATGTTTCTTGCAGGCTTGAAGCACTTTGTCAATCGCAGCTTGTAAATCATGGTTGTTGTTGTCGCCAAAACAGCCCATATCCTGAGACAGATCAGCGGTTCCAATAAAAATGCAGTCCAAGCCTGGTGTTTGGCAAATCTCCTCTATATTTTCGACAGCCTTCCTTGTTTCACACTGCATGATAACATAGGTGTTATCGTTCACTTCGCCGTTGTTGTAATTCTCATACCATCCCCATCTTGGTCCGCGGCCGGCACCTATCCCTCTCTTCCCCAATGGTGCAAGTTTCATATGTTCAATAATATATTGGGCGTGTTCTTTGGTTTCTACCATAGGGATCATCAAACCATGAATTCCAACATCCAGCATTCGCGCCATCATGGGGCCGTCATATGGGTCATAGACACGGGCAAGCGGCGCCATGTCATATAATTCCGCGGCCCGTATCATATTCACCATGGTTTCCATATCGGTTTGGGCATGCTCCTTATCAATGAGGACGAAATCGAGCTCATTAAGTCCTAAAATCTCTACATTAGTCGGTGAGCCGGAAGCAACGAACGCCCCCAACACATATCCGTTCTTCTCCAGCTTTTCTTTGACCAAATTGCGCATCTTCATTCCATACCCTCTCCTTTAAAACCAATTGCTGACCACTTAATAGACTCTTAAGTGATCAGCACATTTTAAGCGAAACATATAATTGAATTTACTTACGATAGTTCTCAATAAACTTGGCATAGGACTCGTTGTACTCTTCCCTCAGTGGATAGAAGATGTCCATATTAAGCACAGGTACAGGGCTGTCGTAGACATCGATATAATGTTCCACGCCAGCTGGAATCGTAATCCAGGAACCTTTGGTCATGCGGTATGGAGAACCATCCACATAGTAGTCACACTCACCTTCGAGGATAAATGCAATCTGCTCATTCTCTTCATGGGAATGCGGTTTCTTCTCATTGCCATTCTCGATTTTATTGATTGTGAGGTTAATATGCTCAGCCCCCATGCCGAATACCTTCCGTGTGATTCCTTCTCTTACAAATTGCCAAGGCAGGTTATCCAGATTACCATAATCAATTTTTGTCATTCTTAATTCCTCCTGTTTCCTATTCTTATTTTTGATGCCTTCTTTATTGGAAATTGAACAGCTCTTTCGGATTTTTCTTGGTCATGATGTTGATTTCTTCTTCGGTGATGCCGAAATGTTCTTCCAGTGCTTTCACGAAATTATACATTCCTTCTACCGGTGAACCATTGGCAGCCTGTCCATAGTCGGTATCGATAATGATGGAGTCCACCCCGCAAGCATCGATCATTTCTTTTGCCACGGACAAATCCACTACTGCTTCCACTTTCGAACCGCTACCTTTAAACACACAAGCATTAATCTCGATATAGGCACCCATTTCCGCCCATCTTTTCATATCTTCAATAGTAGCTCCTACCTGATAATGCGGATGCGTTACGAGGACACGTTTCATCCCCAGTTCAAAGGCTTTCTTGACTGTGGCGTCCACTTCGATTTCATTGCCATGCCCGGTAGCCAATACCATATCGTGTTTGGCCATGTACTCAATTACTTCCACCGCTTTCGGATTAAGCTTTCCGTTTTCATCGGCGATGATGATTGGCTCTTCTTCTACCTCCGAGGCGCCTGCTCCACCCACAAATGCCGATCCTTTATGATTGTCGATATGCGTTTTAGAGGAGACCGTTGGAAAGTAAACCATTGCCGTCCCCAATTGCCGGGCTTTATCCACTGCATTGACATTTAGGCCGCCAACCGCATTGTTTAAAACCAGGCATCCGTAAACCTTGCAAGTACCGTTTCCTAAATGCTTCTCAACCATTTTCGTCCCCAGGAGTGCAGGAACATAGTGATCCTTCACCACGAATCCTGCATACCCGGCTTCTTCCGCCAGCTTAAGCATTTCAGCAGCATCCACTGATCGTTTCGCTGTGGATGGTCCACAATGCACATGCACATCATACATCCCTTTTAAAATACTTCTATCCATAGCAATTCCTCCTCACAATATTTTGTCTTGCCAGACTTAATGCCCTAGTCCAAATACCTCCCTCACTGCTGGAGTCAGGAAAAGTGCCATTTAAGTTTGATAGCTTATGATTGAAATAGAGCAGCAATTATATTCCTGCCGTGATTCTGTATATACCGGTATTTGCCAGGATACCAGCGATGATGGAAATCACGATGGCCACCAGGAATAACATGTTAAAGACTCTCGTTCTTTCTTCCACGGTTGGTTTGAATAATGTCCCATAGGCGGCCAGAACCATTGCGCCACCCAGCGACAAAGGACTAATGGAAGCGGTGAATCCACCATTGATCACTGTGCTTATCAATTCAATATCAATGAACGGATTACCGTTTAAGGTATTCAACGATTCGATTGTCGGAATCAACGTGGGAATAGGACCGGCTATCGCAAGTGCGAAGAAGGACATGACCGACGAAGTGATACCAAGTAAAGGTGCCACCGTCCACTCCGTAGAAACGGAAGACAGCACGCTAGCCAAAAGGGTCAACCCGCCCAGCGTATCAATGACGCTTAGAAGATTCCCAATCCCGATGCAAAGGAATATCGTCTCCCAGGGAACACCGAGAAAGGCATTTTTTTCATCAGCAGTCTTGGCCAGCAGCAGGATGATGCTGAAAAACAGCGCCGTAAGTCCAGCATGCGTTTTTAAAAACATGATGGCCATGATCATCAATACAAGCATCAGCAAGGTCAGTTTTTGCTTGCCATTGATAACCGGAAGGTCGACGGGACCTGCATCAGCTTCCAAAGACGCGGCAGCAGCAGGCTGGTTCCTCTTCCATCCTCGCAAACCGAAATAAGAGATAATCCCCGCGATAGAGAAAAGAATCACACCATTCAGGAGGATTTGTGCTGTGTAACTAGGAAAACCAGCTGAATCGATGATCAAGTTGGCTGTATTCCCAAACACTCCCACCGGTGTCATAAGGGTAGCGTTCGCTCCAAAGATAGTCAGCACTCCTATCAAAATGGGATTGTATCCCATCTGGTACCCAACGCTCATGGTAATCGCAGGCAACACCACATAACCAGTCAAGCCACCCGGGTCAACAACCGTTATGAGAGCGCTTACGACAAAGACCATAAGAGGATAAAAGGTCGCAAAACGTCCAAATGAGGCAAACAGCTTCTTGGACAAGAGTTCCAAGGATCCATTGTTCTGTGCAATCGCGAAGAAGAAGAACATTCCAAACAAATTCAGGAATAGACTCGTAGGAAAACCAGTTACAATCTCATTGCTTGAAATCCCGCCAATCATTCCTAGTACGATTGCCATCGCCAGCGCGATGATCCCAATATTCTTTTTGGTGTAAACTCCCAGTGCGATGACAAAGATTAGGGATAATAAAGAAATTGCTTCCATCCAATCCCTTCCTCCTATACTTTTTATTTAGGTTGTTTTCCAACATAAAAGGTTTTCTATCACTCTCCATAAATGCTTTTGTAATTATATCTTACAAAACATAAGAAAGCGCTTTCGATATCATTTGATACACAGTATTTATTATTTTCGCTTAAATTTGAAATAGAGGAAAAGGTGGTTGTAGTATAATGGATGAAATGAGGATAGCAGCTTCATTTTTTATAAAGGGAGGAAAAGCCGTTTGCGTAAGAACACTCTGTTTTTCGAAAATCAGTTTATAGATTTTAAGCCTCTCTTATTGGAAGTCGGGGAAAGGTATATACTGGAGAAAGGCAGTATCATCACCAATGATATCGACCCCTTATACCTGTACTATGTAGAGAAAGGCATTTTCAGGTTGTCGGTCAATCACATCGAAGGAGTTAGCAAGACGATTTGCTTTCATGGCGAGGGTTCTATTTGCCCTTACTCCTTAAGCAGGCCGATCAATGGGAAATTCCATATTGATGTCGATTTCTTCGCGATCACCGCCATCACCGATATCGAGACGATCCGCATTCGGCCGAGAGATTTCTATAAGGCCCTGAAAAACAACCCTGATCTAGGCATCGCGATGCTCGATTATGTCATCATGCACTCCAATCTATTCATGCATGAATCGATTACCCTAAGCTATGATTCCGCCTTTGTTAAGACTTGCAACATCGTTTACATCTACACCCACTACTTAAACAAGATGGGAATCAACCTTACCCAGGCCGAAATCGGCGAGATCATTGGGGAGAAAAGGCTGGAGGTCGCACGCTCCCTTAAGGTGTTGCGAGACCAGGGAATCATTAAAACATCCCGGAATTGCATTGAAGTCCTGGACCCTGAAGCACTTAAGCTCAACTGCAATCCTGATTTTGTTTCCTAATTGCCCAGTTCATCCCCATCCAACACGCAAATTTTTACCCTATACCAAGATTGCTTACTACCTGCAGTTTCTACAATAGAGCCAAAGCTGCTGGTGCTCCCTCCTTTAAAAATCACCCCCAAAAGTCCAGTAAGCAGGAAGAAAAAGGTGCGAATCAACTATTGGTTTGCGCCTTTTTTCTTTATGACCGAAAACATTTCCTATTTTTATCATTATAATGAAACCAAACCATCCACTTGTGTATCTAACAGATAGACAGAAAGAAAGGGGCGCGGATTTTGGATGAGAACAAGGAAGTGAAACGTGCCATAAAAGGGAATGTTGCTTCCTTTGAAAGGCTGATCACTGAACATAAAGGGGCGATGTACAAAGTGGCCAGGACCCTCCTTCCCCGCGATGAAGATTGTGCGGATGCAATCCAGGAGGCCATCCTTAAAGCATTCCGCGGAATAAGGACCCTGCGTGAGCCGCGTTATTTTAAAACCTGGCTGGTCCGGATTCTCTTGAACGAATGCCACCAAATCCACCGGCAGCGGAAAAAGCTTGTCTCGATGGAGGAATATACAGAGCCCTCTATAAGGGAGAAGGGATTTGAGCAGATTGAGGTCCATGAGCTGCTTGATGCCCTGCCTGAAGATCAGAAGCACATTTTAAAATTGTTTTATATTGAGGACCTATCGATTCATGACTTGGCCCTTATTTTGGAGATACCCGAAAACACGGTGAAAACAAGATTGCGGCGGGCACGGGAGAAAATGCAGCAGCTCATTGCGAAAGACGAGGAGATGGAGACATGGAAAAATGGGAAAAGGAATTGAAAAAGGATGCAAACTCCCCTATGCCCGACCTGGTTAATCATAGGATAGAAGAGACGCTAAAGCATCTGCGCCGCAGGAACCCGGGACGCAAGATGTATGTGGGATTGGCAGCAGCTGCAGCCGCTATAGCCCTATCGCTGGGCATTTCGATGGTCTCTCCTGCCGTTGCCAATACGCTGAAAGAACTCCCGGTGGTCGGGTCAGCCTTTGAATTTGTGGGTAATATTGGCCAGAAAAAAGGCCAGGAAGCCGGGCTGGCAACCGAGCTTGGGGAGCAGGTCGAGATTGACGGTCAGGTGGTTACTTTTACAGAAACCATGTATGACGGCGGAGATATCCATGTTGGCTATATCAGGGAAAGCATGGGAAGCAGGACATCCAGTCATTTCCTGGGCAATCTGGAATTTTCTATCGAAAAAGGGCCAGTGAGCTCAGGGATGGGTGGAAAGGAAACAGAAATTGAAGAAGGAGTCCATGCTGGTACAGTGAGTCTAAGGTTCCAGGAAGAAATTCCCGACTCTTTCACACTTGTGGTCCGTCCCCGTGAAGGAAGGTCCTGGGTCGTCAAGCTTCCTGTCGAAAAGAAGGGAAGCAACCGGGTATTCCCTATAAAGAAGAAAAAAGAGACCGAGGACTTGGCCATCGTTTACGACAGGCTTACCTTCTTCCCCACCTCGACAGAACTTGCCTTTAGTCTTGTAATGGATGAAAAAGCACTTGAGGACAATACCTATGATTGGCTGAGTTACCAGGTTGTCGACAACAAAGGACGTGTCTTGGAGCCTTTTAGTACAGGCGGCGGGGGCGGCGGTCCGGTGAAAGGAAAAGTCACCCACGCCTTCACCCATTCCTTTGAACCGGTCGATGACTTACCGGAGTTCCTGATCATAAGGCCTTATCTTGATGAATTTAAAGAAACCACTCCCGAGCTAATCAAGAAAAAATGGGAAGGGAAACAAGTGACTCTTTCCCAGGGCGGAATAGGGAGTATAACGGTGTTGCAGGCGGAGGAGCGGAACGGAGCCATCACTTTCACTTATGAAACGGACGGCGATGACGCGTACAGCCAGGCGAACGCCTTCTGGCTGGAAGATTCAGCCGGAAACCGTTATGATCCGGCGGAGACCCCTGTGCGGGTTGAAGGAACCACCAATCAATACCAGGCCAGTTTTTCCGGAATTTCTGATTTAGAAGATATGAACCTCGCAACCGTCACAAAGAACCCTATTCAGTACCTGAAGGAATTGGAGATAAAGATTGATTTAAAGGAGAAAATGGTCCTTAACTAGGAAAACAGGGTTGCCCTCTGCACAGGGCAACCCTTTGTATTATTCATTCATTCTCCCGAATAAAGGCAAGCCCTTGTTCTTTGTTGTATATACGTCCATTCTTACGGTCCTCACGACTTTTTTTAACCAGATTTAAAAGCTCCTCATCTTTTGCAAGCCAATCAACTTCTATCTCGATTATTGTTTCTGTCCTGTTCTTCATCTTTGATATTCTGACCTCCTACTGGAACAATTTTTTTATGCTAGTACTATATTAAAACCCCAAAATCCGGTTAAATTAATGCTAGTACTGGCATTAAACTCGATCCTATAAACCTAGTACTCGCATTAAAGCTAGGCTAACCAGCATTAAATGATGTCTTATCAGCATTATATTATCCCTTACCAGCATTAAATTAGTACTCGTATGATTCAATACCCCTAATTACAAAAGGGTCGCAAATTACAAGAAAAACAACTCCTATTCAATGTATGAGTGACTCAACTCGAATAAAATCTTTCCGATTAAAAATAAAAAACGCCATTTATCCAGCAATACAGTAATGAAAAGCCTAATCCACCAGCGGATTAGGCCCTACATTTAGTATATTTCACGAACGGAATTTCCAATCACTTTACCGCCTTGCTAACTTTCACCTTTTTCCCCTTTATTGTTGTATTCTCCATGGCCTGCAGGACGAGTGCTCCCTTTCCATTGAGGATATCCACATAGGACAAATGGTCTTTTACGGTGATAATCCCGATGTCTTCTGCTGTGACGCCAGGGATATTGGCAATCGTGCCAACAAAATCCAATGGACGAAGTTTCTTCTTTTTCCCGCCGCTGAAATGGAGCTTCATAATATCTTTGTTGACTCTAGCTGTTTTATTATTATGAACAACTCGGCGTCCCCGGGATTTTTCCTCAAAATCAGCCCTTACGCGTTCAACGTCCTCCTGTTTAGGAGGTTCCGTTTTAGTAAGTTCAAAGCCGATGTATCTTTCAATCGCGTTGATGAATTTCCCCTCAAACGGTGTTGAAAAAGTAATGGCTTTTCCTTTTTTACCCGCTCTCCCTGTCCTGCCGGTTCTGTGGACATAACTCTCTTTTTCCATTGGGACATCATAATTGATGATCAATGTTACATTATCAACATCGATTCCTCTTGCCGCTACATCGGTCGCCACAAGATAACGGAAATTCCCCATTTTGAACCCGTCCATAACGGCAAAGCGATCCTCTTGCTCCAACCCTCCATGCAGTCGTTCACAAGAATAATCAGCTGCCTCCAACTGGGCAAAAACAGTCTCGACGTTTTCTTTCGTCCTGCAAAAAATGATACAGCTGTCCGGATTCTCAACTACGGTAACATTTTTAAGAAGAGACATCTTCTCGTCTTCTTTTACTGTCATTAAAAAATGTTCAATACTGCTGGTTGTCACACCTGAAGACGCCACCTCAATGTGAGTTGGATCGTTCATATACTGATGACAAAGATTTTCCACATCTTTAGGCAGTGTCGCCGAAAAGACCATGGTTACCCTTGTTGAAGGGAGCTCATTAATAATGGCTTCCACTTCATCGATGAAGCCCATATTCAGCATTTCGTCTGCTTCATCAATGACTAAATACTTGATTTGATCTAGGAGAAGTGTACCTCTTTCGATATGATCGCGAACGCGTCCAGGCGTACCGACGACTATATGTGTTTTTTGCTGAAGTTCTTCCTTTTGTTTCGTAAAAGGCTCTTTTCCATAAACGGCGGTCGCTTTTATCCGTTTGAACCTTCCGATATTGGTCATATCTTCGCGAACTTGTACAGCTAGCTCCCTGGTTGGTGTAAGGATGAGCGCCTGGGGTTTTTTCTCCGCCCACTCCACCTGATCGCAAATAGGGATGCCAAATGCTGCAGTCTTGCCACTCCCTGTTTGGGACCTCACGACAAGGTCCTTATTTTCTAATGCCCATGGAATGGTCTTCCTTTGAACCTCAGTCGGAGTTTGGTACTTCAACAAATCCAGTGCCTTCTTAATTTCAGCACTTAAATAATATTCCTCAAAACTTGCATCGCTCATGTTTGGCCCTCATTTATTCGTTATTTCGATAATATATACGATTCTCTATTAGAAAAATTATATTCGTTATCGCTAGTGTTCATTATACGTGAACTTCCCAGTAAAGCGAATTGGACAGCAACAGCCAGGCGAAAGTCTTCTGGCTGGAAGGTTCAGCCAGACCCCAAAAAAAAATAAAAGTAGCCCATTGGACTACTTTTATTTTTTGCTAATCTTCCACAATAGGCTGCTGCACATCGGTTGCCGCCTCCTATTGTGCAGCGGGCCGCTGTTCAGCTTCCTGCCGTTACTCGGTCACGATAGTGCATTTACGAATCTGGTCGTTGCCCTTAGTTTCCACATAAACTTTATATGGGCCCACCTGATAGA